>NZ_OY761553.1:2422000-2724750 GCF_963664735.1 uncultured Cohaesibacter sp.
AACTTCCAACCATTTCAGGACCAGCGTCCTCAAGCAAATTGGCGGCTGGGATCCCTACAATGTAACCGAAGATGCCGACTTGGGGCTGCGCCTGTCGCGGTTTAACTATCGCATTGAAACCATTCCCAGTGACACCTGGGAAGAGGCACCGGAAAGCTATTCCATATGGCTTAAACAACGCACCCGTTGGTTCAAGGGCTGGATGCAAACCTGGCTGGTCCATATGCGTCAGCCAAAACAGCTCTATCGCAAGCTCGGCAAGGATCGCTTTTTCTCCTTCCATATCATGATTGGCAGCATGCTTCTGTCGACCCTTGTGCACCCACTTTACTTTGTAACATTTGCCATGACGGCATGGAATCTTGCTGTATATGGAAGCGCAAACGGCTCACTCTTCTTCATTCTTTTGGTTCTCAACGTAATCAATTTGTTGCTCGGTTACAGCGGCGTCATGGCTCTGGGCCGCAAGTGGGGCAAAAAACGCTACGGATTCAGCTGGCGTGCGGTGATCGAAATGCCTCTTTACTGGCTCATCATGACACCTGCGGCGTGGCGAGCACTTTATCAACTGATGCGCGATCCTCATCATTGGGAAAAAACCAGCCACGGATTGTCCGCAAAGCGCACTCGCCTTCCCCTGGCCAAGGTTACCTCTGGCATCAAGGCGCCGAGTGTGGCACTTTCGGGCAAATTCGGCAGCCACTTCAGATGGAGATCTTTTTTCATGCGTCGCGATCCTTCCGCTCCCAAAGGGGCTTTGCAAACCATCACGATTTCTTCCAAGGCCATTGCGAACAACATGCTCGGGGATCAATGCGACCGCGAAGTCGTCATCTACACACCGCATGGGCACGATGGAGCGGGATTACCTTTGCTGGTGGATCTGGTCGGTTTCACGGCCGGTGGCCCGGCGCACGTGAGCTGGAAAAATTTCGGTGAGAATGTCCCGGAGCGTCTGGACCGCCTGATTGCCTCTGGCCAGATGCAACCGGCTGTCGTCGCCTTTCCCGACTGCTTCACACGCCTTGGCGGCAACCAGTATGTCAATTCCGCAGCACTCGGCAACTGGGAGGATTTTCTGATCGAGGAAATGACACCGGCAATTGAAGCCCAGATCGGTTGTGGTGGCTCCGGTCGACGAGGCCTGTTTGGCAAATCCTCGGGCGGCTATGGCTCCATTCTACATGCTATGAAACATGCCGATTTCTGGTCAGCAGCGGCATGCCTGTCGGGCGATATGGCATTTGAGCTATGCTACTTGCCAGACATGCCTAATCTGTTGCGCACGCTGGCCAGAAGAGATGATTCCATTGAAGATTTTCTTTTGGCCTTTGAGGAAGGCCCGAAATATGACGGCAAGGATATTCATGCCTTGATGACGCTGGCCATGGCCGCCAGTTATGATCCTGACCCAAGTGCATTTTGCGGTATCCGCTTGCCGGTTGCCATGCATGACTGCACGCTGATTGAAGAGCGCTGGGCCAATTGGCTGGAATGGGATCCGGTGGTGCTTGCTGACAGGGCTGAAGTCATTGACAATCTAAAATCCATGAAAGGGTTATGGATCGAATGTGGCTATGTGGATCAGTATAACCTGCTTTACGGTGCGCGCCGGTTGCATGCCAAACTGGAGAGTGCCGGCGTCAAACATGTTTACGAAGAATTTCCCGACAACCATTCTTCCATTGACTATCGCATGGACACCTGTTTGCCATTTCTTGTGAACTCGCTCACAGCCTAGGACGTTCTCAAGAGCGCCCAGACTGCTGTTTTTCCAAAAAGATCAGGCGCCCTGAGGCATTCCTTCAGGGCGCCTCTTTAAAACATCCAGACATGGCCAGAAATCGGTTTACCAGAGCGCGGCAAATCAGATACGGTCCTTTGCATAGTTCTTCATTAACTAAAAATTAAGCACCTTGATGCCCCCACCAGCACAGCCTCTTCTTGCCAGTGATAGCGATGCGTTCGAGTCTGACCTGTTTGACGCCGCAGATGCTTTCGAGCTGGACGCGCAAGCCAGTCCGCAGGAGCGGGCATTGCGGATGCTCAAGACAGTCTATGGCTATGATCAGTTTCGTGGTCGGCAGGCGACAGTTATCGAAAGCCTGCTTGAAGGCAAGAGCACCCTTGCCGTCATGCCAACGGGCATGGGCAAGAGTGTTTGTTTCCAGATCCCGGCCCTGATTTTCGGGGGGCTCACGCTGGTTATTTCTCCACTCGTGGCCCTGATGGAAGATCAGGTGATGGCGCTCAAGCTTTTGGGCATTGCCGCAGACAGCATCAATAGTTCACGCTCGCGCGAAGAGAATGTTTCCGTTTGGCGCAAAGTGGCGGCAGGCGAGATTCGCCTCCTCTATATCGCGCCGGAAAGGCTCATGACAGAGCGGATGTTGTCTGCCCTTGCCAAGCTGCCCGTGCGCTTGATCGCGATTGACGAGGCGCACTGCATTTCTCGCTGGGGACCCAGTTTCCGACCTGACTATGAGGGATTGACGCGGCTTTCCGATTTCTTCCCCGGCACCCCCATTGCCGCGCTGACAGCGACAGCGGACGAGGCAACCCGTGAGGATATCGCCGAGAAGCTTTTCCCGCGCACAGCCAACGGCGAGCGCGATGGCAAGGTGATTGTGTCAGGATTTGACCGACCCAACATTCGGCTGTCAGTGCAGCTACGCAAGGACTGGAAAAAGCAGTTGCTTGATTTTGTGAAGGCACGCGCTGACCAATCTGGCATCGTCTATTGCCTCTCGCGCCGCAAGACAGAAGAAACGGCAGAATATCTGCAGGAAAATGGCATCAAGGCCTTTGCCTATCATGCGGGCATGGACAGCAACATCCGGGCAGCCCATCAGGCTCTTTTCATGCGGGAATCAGGCACCGTGATGGTGGCCACCATTGCTTTTGGAATGGGCATCGACAAACCAGATGTGCGCTATGTGTTCCACACCAACCTGCCTTCCAACATGGAAGCCTATTCGCAGGAAATCGGGCGTGCTGGCCGCGACGGAGAACCATCCGAAGCGATGATGCTATACGGTCTTGATGACATAAGAATGCGCCGCAGCTTTATCGACAATGAAGGCGGTGACGAGGATCATCTGGCGCGGGAACACAAGCGCCTTGATGCGCTCATTGCCTATTGCGAAGCGCCAACCTGCCGCCGTCAAGCATTGCTCACCTATTTTGGCGAGACCATCGAACCTTGCAACAATTGCGATGTCTGTCTTGATCCGCCAGAGCTGAAGGAGGGCACCACGGAGGCTCTGAGCCTGATCGATGTAGCCGAACAAACCGGCGAGATCTTCGGTGCCGTACAGCTCATCGATATTTTGCGTGGCCTTACCCACGAGAAGATCAAGAAATACAATCATCACAAGCTCTCTTGCCATGGAACGGGGAAAGCCACCTCCAAGGAAGACTGGCGTGCAATCCTGCGCCAGATGGTGGCTGCCAATCTGTTGCGCCTCGACATTCAGAACCACGGAGCCCTCAAACTTACGGGCAAGTCAGACGCGCTGAAAAAAGGTGAGATCCGTTTTTCCTATCGGACGGACGTGATGGCAACGGGCGAACTCATTCGCCCCAAACGCAGCAAAAGCAGTCTTCCCGAACTGGATGCTTCCGACAAAGACCTTTACGAAGCCCTGCGTTCTGCCCGATCTGAACTGGCTCGCGAGCACAAAGTTCCCGCCTATGTAATTTTCACAGATAAGACATTAGCAGAAATAGCAATCCATAAACCAACGACCCGCCCTGACTTCCTATTAATACATGGTGTCGGAAGTTCAAAGCAGAAGAAGTTTGCCGATCACTTTATTGATGTTGTAGAAAATTGGCTTTGTGTTTAGTTTTAAACACAATTTATGCGATTATAATTTTTCTTAACTGATTATATGCTAGCATTCACCTCTGAAAGACTTGTGTATCCGCCACCAAGCCTGAGGTCTATATGGCGAGCGAACTGGATCTGGCGACTGTTTTGCTCTTGCAAAAAAGCGCCTACATCGTTGGAATTATCGGGTTCGCCTATATGTGGCATACGGCGGGACGCCCCGCGGGCATCATATTTCTGGTTTCCGGATTTTTGTTGATGGCCCTGGGCTCTACCATTGCGGGTTTGGGCGAATTGCAACTGCTTCCAGCCCGCCTCTGGATGCTGGGCAGCCTGACAATGGGGCTGTTTGGTTATGCTCTTATTTGGGTGGGATTGAAGGCTGTTAGTTGCCAACGAGTTAGTCGGCTAGATTACCTTGCGCTCATTCCTGCTTTGCTGGTTGCTGTGGCCGCATTCATAACGCACTTCGAAGAGGTCAATGTCCATCGGGCAGCAACTTTCAACGGCGCTGCGGCCCTTACCTTTTTGGCGAGCGCAGGCCGTCTCTCCTATGATGGGCTTCGCGAGCCACTTAATGCCCGCGTTATATTGATTGTGATTACTTCCCTTGCTGCACTGCTATGTGGCAGCACGGCCGTAGGCTTCCTTAAACCTGAATGGATGCTTGTCAATCCGATCACCGTCTTTTTCTATTTCATCCTGCTCAACTTCATGCTTGTGCTTTTCATTGCAGCATTGTTGGGGGAGAGAGCCTATAAAAAGATAAACCTGCAGGCCAACACAGATCCATTAACCGGAATTTCTAATCGCCGCTCTTTTTTTAAAAGCTTCACCACACAGCCCAGAAGGGGAGATGCGGTGATGCTGCTTGATCTTGACCATTTCAAGCTGATCAACGACAGGTTCGGACATTTGGCAGGAGACGCAGTTTTAATGGAACTCTCCAGACGTGTTGCTTGCTCCATACGTCGCACGGATGCCCTCGCCCGCTATGGCGGCGAGGAATTCATTCTGTTCCTGCCAACCTCCGGTAACGAGCTGGCCTCGGAAATAGGAGAGCGTATTCGCCAGGTCATTTGCATTGATCCGGTGCATTTTGAAAATCAACTGATACAAGCGACAGTCAGCATTGGTATTGCCGTTGCCAAAACTGGCAACGAGAGCTTGCAAGACCTCATCAATCAGGCAGATACCCATCTTTACAAAGCAAAGCGCTATGGGCGGAACCGCGTCGAACATGAAGGCTCGCAAGAAGCGGCCTGACCTTTTCGCTTCGGGTCATGAAAGGCGCAACCATCTGCCGCATTCACATTGTTTCAAAGTCCCGTGAGCTGAAGCCTTTCGCCGAGACATGGACACAAATTCCCGCCACACTCCCTCGAACCTTCATACAGGGAGATGGATATGTCACCTTTTCTTTCAACGACCATACTCGCAACAACCCTTGCGGTTGTGTCTTCAATTGGGACTTGCGGCCCCGTTCTTGCCGACGATCACCTTAAGAACGCAATCTTTGCCGGAGGATGCTTCTGGTGTGTGGAGAGTGACTTCGATCATGTCGAGGGCGTGGTTGAAACCATCTCAGGCTACTCGGGCGGCACAACAACCGAGAATGTGACTTACAAGAACCATGTCAGTGCCAATCATCGCGAAGTGGTAAAAATCACTTATGACAGTCGGAAAACCGATTATGCGACCCTGCTTGATGTGTTCTGGCGCTCTGTTGATCCGACGGATGCGGGAGGACAATTTTGCGACCGGGGGCACAGCTATACCACAGCGATCTACACCCTTGATGAAGAGCAGGCCAGGATAGCGGAAGCGTCCAAAAAGGCTTTGAACGAGAGTAATAAGCTATCAGCTCCAATCGCCACAGACATCAGCGATGCAGGCCCGTTCTTTGCAGCAGAAGACTATCACCAGAATTACTATCAAAAGAACCCGATCCGCTATCAATATTACCGCTTTGCCTGTGGCCGCGATGCCCGCGTGGAAAAAGTATGGGGCGAGGAAGCCCATGCGGGCATTGAAAAATAGTCGTACTGCTTGCTTCATGGTGATACACAAAGCCTTTACGGCCCTCACCCTGATAGGATATCCGCCATGAAGCTGTTTGGTATCAAAACATGCGACACCTGCCGCAAGGCTCTGAAAAGCTTGCAGGCAGCAAACAAATCCGTGACCTTCGTTGACCTCAGAGGCGAAGATTTTTCTCACGAAGATCTTGATCGCTGGCTTGCAGCCGTGGGCTGGGACGCCCTTCTCAACAGGCGCTCCACCTCATGGCGGGCTCTGGCAGAGGAAGACAAGAGCGGCATTGACGAAGCCAGGGCGAGAGGGCTTTTGCTCGCCAATCCGACCCTCATCAAACGCCCCGTCATCGAAGAGGGAGACACTATTACCGTCGGCTTTGGCAAGGCGGAACAAGAAAAGCTTCTTGCTTGAAAGCAATATGATGGGCAGCTCTCCTTTCAGAGAGCGTTGGTATGCGCCGATGATCCCGATCAGCTGGCGCGTGCCAAGATGCCCTTGAGTTTGTCCACGCTTTCGTCCAGTTGCTGCGTTTGAGCCGCAGAAGAAGCAAGATCAGTTGATCGCCGTGCTCTCGATTTGGCAAAAGACACTCTCCGGCGCCCATTGATCTTGGAGGCATACAGCGCTTCGTCAGCGCACCGTAGCACAGACTTAACCGTCAACGCATCATCTGGCCACTTGGCCACACCAATCGACGCACCAACTTCAGCAATGCCGTCCGGCATTGGAATTGGAACACAAACTTCCGCAATCAGGTCATCGCACAGGGACTGCAAGGCTTCATCGTCCAGTTTTCCAAACAACAAGATGTTGAATTCATCGCCCCCCACACGGGCAACCAGACCGGCTCTACCCAACCTTTTTGAAATCCGCTGAGAAACAATCGAAAGAACGGTATCCCCGGCGCTATGGCCGAAATTGTCGTTGACTGATTTGAAGCGATCAAGATCGAGACAGATTATTGAACATTGCGCGTCTTTTTGCTGCGCAATAAGCTGTTCCAGCTTGAGATCAAAGTGGAGTCTGTTAGGCAGGCCCGTCAGCGCATCATGCATGGCAAGAAACCGGTTCTGCTGTTCGCTTATTTGCAATGCGTGAAGCATCTTGCTGAAACGCCAAGCAATCAGGGTTAGTGCAACAGCAACCAAGATGAATGGAATGGCCAAGACCGGCAAGGTCTGTCTCCAGATCGTCTGAGACGGCTGATCCGATGTCCAACGCGCATGCACAATACGACCATCCGGCAAAGGCACTATCGGCATATAGCCATTTTCTTCGTGCACTTCATTCAGATAGTCGAAATGGAGGTCCTTGACCATCAGCTTCTGACTGGCTGCAACGAGATATTCCTTGTCAATCGGCCTGACCGTAAAAAGAATGTCCGGCCGGAAGTCTTTTAGCGCGACGCCGCGATCAGGAGCCACCACTTGAGCAATGATGCAAACCAGTTGACCATTGATGGTTCGAACAGACCAGGCAAAGCGTCCATCCCTTGGTTTGGCGAGAATATCCTTTATGAGCTTTGCAGCTGGGATGGGCCTATCACTGGAGAATTCCATCAAGTATTTCGCTCTGGCCTGTTTGATCAAATCCAGATTGTCTTGAATGATATTCTCTCCCGAGCCGGGCGGTAGCAGCTTGTCCTTGTAGACCGCGATTTTCGTCTTATTCTCGATCGTGACGACATAGGTCATGAGAATACCGAAATCGACCCAGAGCCAGTTGGTGATATTATCCGAAACAAACTGCTCGTCTATAACGCCCTTGAACGCATCGTAGGAGTCGTCCCAATCGGATATTTGAGACTGGGCATGAGCAAATTGCATGAGCTGATTTTCTAGCTCGTGCTTCACCAACTTGCGCTCTTGTTGATAGCGGACGGTGTTGGCGATATGCCCTGAGCGCTGCAACAGAAAGTAATTGGAAAAAGCGAGCGCAAGGAACACACCGATACAGGCCATAATGACCATTGCTCCGAAGTTGAATCTGCTGCTCGTTGTTCTCAAAACCATGCTTTAGCCCTTGCGACGCGGTTGGATTACGAGACTATTTTCAAAGGCTAAAGTTCCCGTTATAATTCATGGTTAATATATATAAAAAATATAAATATCATAATGTTACTTACAATCTACCTATAGATCAAACAAAAGCACACCCTTTATAGTTAAACTCACCGTTGATTGAAATTTTTAGTTGCCCCCTCGAAATATTTCGAGAGGGCCAGACTAAAAGCCTCTTTGTCAGCCAAAGTTAGTTCGCAATCATTGCTTCCGGCTTTGGCGTGGTGGCCGTTTCAACAGGAAGTATCGGATAGTCCACTTTTGGCTGCTCGCCTGTCAGGGTTTTGAGGAATGCCGTGATCTTCTTGATTTCATCATCGGTCAATTCTTCACCCAACTGGCTCGTTCCCATGATGGCAACGGCTTGCTCCAGATCCCAGACCTTGCCGGAGTGGAAATATGGAGCGGTCAGTTCGATGTTGCGCAGCGGTCCTGCACGGAAGACATATTCTTCATCCGCAGTTTGTGTGACAGCAAAACGCCCCTTGTCGCCAGCTGGCAGGACATCTGCCCCCGGCTTCTCAACAACGCCAAACGGGTAGTAGCCTTCGCCACCAATGTTGACCCCGGCGTGGCATGACGCACATCCCTTATCCATAAAGATCTGCAGACCGGCCTGCTCGTCTTCACTCATGACCTTGACATTGCCTTCAAGGAACTGGTCAAAGCGGGAATATGGGGTGATAAGCGTTGCTTCAAAGGCTTCGATAGCCTTTGCCATATTGTCAAAGCTGATCGGGCTTTCTTCACCCGGGAAAGCTTTGGCAAATGCCACTTCATAGGCAGGCATGCTCTTGAGTGTCGCTTCAACTCGGGCAGGAGTGGACGCCATTTCGACGCCAGCCTGAACCGGACCCTTGGCCTGAGCTTTCAGATCTTCGGCTCGCCCATCCCAGAACTGGGCAATGTTGAACACGGCATTTAATACGGTTGGAGCATTTCTTGGCCCTTTTTGCCAACCATGCCCAATCGATGTCTCAAGGTTATCATCCCCACCCATGCCCAGATTATGACATGTATTGCATGAAATAAGAGCTGATGAGGAAAGGCGTGGATCGAAGAAAAGCATTTTGCCCAATTCGATCTTGTCGCTGGTCACTGCGTTATTCTTGACCGCAGGAACAACTGACGGTATCGGCTGGAAGTATTCCTTGGCTTCTTCCAACAGATCATTGGCAAACGCGGACGCAGGTACTGCCAGGAAAACAGCACAGGCGAGCGTTGCCTTCATCATTTGCTTGGTCATAAGATCCTCCCAATAGACTATGACCGTCAGATTTTAGCTGAAGGGAAACTTTGTCGCATTGTGCCATATAATGGATTTGTGATATTAGAATACTTATAAAGAGAGAGGTCCCCCAAAGACATTTTCAGATCGCGTATTTGTGCGTGCATTTTTCAAGAAAATGCCTGCGCGATGGCTTCTCTTGCCTAAAATCTAAAAAATTTGTTTATTTTCAGCCGCTTATTCATCTCCTTTGAAAAGAAGAATCCACAGCACCCAAAAATTCGGCCTTATTCTTTTGCCCTATATATGAAGGCGCACTGTGGCGATCTCTGGTCCCTACCAAGTCTCCGCTGCCAAGATTTGCCCCCCCTAATAGCAGGTTGCATTTAGACAAGAAAAAGCCTGCCAGATGGCGCAACCATCAAGCAGGCTCGAATTTTCAAGGCTTGAACAAAGGCCTAAACGCTTGCAGACTATCTTTGAGCGTCGGGCATGTTCAGGCAAATGCCAAAGGCTTAATCAAGGCTGTTTGCCAATGTAAGCCAAGATACCGCCGTCAACATAAAGCACATGGCCGTTGACGAAGTCGGAAGCGCTGGACGCCAGGAAGACTGCCGGGCCCTGAAGGTCTCCGGTTGTACCCCAACGGTTGGCTGGTGTTTTGGCAAGAATGAAGCTGTTGAACGGATGGCCCGGTTCACGCAGCGGTGCGGTCTGCGGGGTTTCGATATAGCCCGGCCCAATGCCATTGCACTGAATGTTGAACTGGCCATATTCGGATGCAATGTTGCGGGTCAGCATTTTCAGGCCGCCTTTGGCAGCTGCATATGCAGACACGGTTTCACGACCCAGCTCACTCATCATCGAGCAGATGTTGATGATCTTGCCGCCGCCACGTTCAATCATGCCCGGAATAACGGCTTTGGAAACGATGAATGGTGCGTTGAGGTCAACGTCGATAACCTGACGGAACTCTTCTGCTTTCATCTCGATCATTGGAATGCGTTTGATGATACCGGCGTTATTGACCAGAATGTCGATCGGAGCCACTTCTTCGGCGATCTGGGCGACAAGCTTTTCGACAGCTTCTTCATCTGTTACATCGCAGATGTAGCCATGAGCGTCAATGCCGGCAGCCTTATAGGCTTCCAAACCCTTTGCCAGAAATTCTTCGTTGATATCATTGAAAACAATTTTCGCACCGGCTCCAGCCAATGCGCTGGCAATGGCAAAGCCGATACCATAGGAGGCACCCGTTACCAGAGCGGTTTTGCCTTCCAGGGAAAAGCTATTTTGGAAATTCATGTTACTACCCTTGTGAGAGCTTTTGTGATGGAGGCTGCCTTCACCTGAAGCCAGCCCCTGAAGAAAACCGGTTAACGCAGTTCGTTGATCGGAATGACGTCCATGTCATTGAAAGTCTGGTTCTCGCCACCCATGGCCCAGATGAAGGTGTAGGCACAGGTGCCTGCTCCTGCGTGAATGCTCCAGGATGGGCTAATAACAGCATCCAGATTGTGCATCATGATATGACGGGTCTGATCGCCTTCACCCATCATATGGAACACAGCCTGATCTTCTGGCAGGTTGAAGTAGGTGTAGATTTCCATGCGGCGTTCATGGGTATGCGCTGGCATGGTGTTCCAAACGTTGCCCGGCTCCAACTGTGTAAGGCCCATGCAGAGCTGGCAGGTTTCCAATACGTCCGGATGGATGAACTGGTTGATCACGCGCTTGTTGCAGTTTTCCTGATCACCCATAGGAACCTTCTTGGCATCAGCAATCTTGAGGAAGGTTGTTTTGGTGTCTTTGTGTGCAGGAGCACTGATCATGTAGAATTTGGCAGGCTTGGAGCCGTCTGCACTCTGGAAAGTTACTTCCTTGGTGCCACGGGAAATATAGAGGCAATCCTGGAAATCGAGCTCATAGTCAACGCCATCAGCGGTGATCTTGCCTTTGTTGCCCAGATTGAAAATGCCAATTTCACGGCGTTCCAGAATGTAGTCCGTACCGAACACCTTCATGCATTCGATGCCTTTATCCAGCGATACGGTTTCGCTGACAGGCATGCAGCCGAAGGTAACCATACGGTCGACATGGCTATAAACGGCCTGAATGGTGTCTGCCACATAGAGGTTTGTGATCTTGAATTCTTCGGCGACCTCTTCAGTAGTCATCCGTTTGAAATGCTTCTGGTTCACAGAATAGCGGATATCCATTGGTATCTCCTTTGCGTGTGCTCACTCGTCGGTATGGCCTACCTACCAAATGGTAATCTTGATAGTAAATCCATACAGCATTCGTTCTCGATTTTCCAGCTTTCGAAAAAAAAAGTGGTATTTTATCATCTTGTTTTTTGATTATTCTGCTATTCAGCAGCATTCTCGCTGCCGATTTGCAAAACTCGCCATGCTCTCTACGGCTCCACCCGGCACGACAAAATTGGTATTTCCTCTAGCTCGGCCTATCTTTTCTCACCCATGAAATGGTCGATATCATGGTACGTCGGTCTGCGCATGCATATCACATATATATCTTATATATTACTTGTCAAAAAATATATAGAGCTCAATTCCAACAACCTTGGATTCCTGCGGCATTCACTTAACAATCCCAGCAAAAACCTGATTGAAAGATAAAATATTTCGTCGGATAGACGCCGACGTTGCTCCTCAATCATGAAAAGTCCCGCCTTGGCTCACAGGCCATCCTCCACGACACATTAGAGAGGGCAAAAAAAAAGCGGGCATGATGCCCGCTTGTTTTTATGGAGTTTTGTTAATGACGGTTTGCTCCCACCGTCAAGAATTTCTCTTGCTCCCTTAAAGTAAATAAAGCTTTAAAGAGCAGATATTCCGCGTAGCTTTTAGCCACGCGGATCTACTGTCAGATCAAAGGCAACATCAAAACCACGATCAGTAGCAAACTCATCTACAAAACGCTGAGCCTGTTCTTCACGGGCAGCAACAACTCTGTCAAATGCACGGTTAAAAAAGTTCATTTTCTTTTCCTTTCTTCTGTCTGTTGTATTTTTTCTTGTTCTTACAGAAAGGAATATGATCTTTTTTGTAGGAGATAAAAAGATCATATTGATCAAAGTTGTCATGCGTTATACGCATAACAACCTGCAAAGGCATTCCAAATTCGCGTAAATATGCTGAATTCCCGCAGAATTGCGCCAATTTTCTTGCCTCCAT
The DNA here is from genome assembly GCF_963664735.1 of uncultured Cohaesibacter sp. Lineage (NCBI taxonomy): Bacteria > Pseudomonadati > Pseudomonadota > Alphaproteobacteria > Hyphomicrobiales > Cohaesibacteraceae > Cohaesibacter > uncultured Cohaesibacter sp. The sequence continues at coordinate 2,434,355 of NZ_OY761553.1, forward strand.
TTGCAGCTTGGCCGGTCAGTCGAGTGCGAGATCAAGAATGGAAAGACTGTCTGGAGCGGCGGCATTTTGTGAAATACCGCTAGTCTACAGGTTTGCTCGGTGAGCTTATACGACGCAAATTCCGGTCAGTAACGCGCCTTTATTAGCTGCGGGCCCGAATTGTTTGCCTAAGTGCGAGGTGTCTTGAGCGCAGCTGTCGAATTGCGAACGACCAGTTCTGTTGGCAGCGTGATCTGGTGGAAAGGCACATCAAGACCGGCAATCATGGCCATAAGCATATTCACTGCCGAGCGCCCCATCTGCTGGAGGGGCTGGTGCACTGTGGTCAATGCCGGATGCATCTGCTCGGACAGCGCAATATCGTCAAAGCCGACGAGAGAAATATCCTCCGGCACCGAAAGCCCTGCTTCGCGAATTGCCGACAAAGCACCGAAGGCACTGACATCGTTGGAGGCAAAAATCGCGCTTGGTTTATCATCCAGCGCCAACAACTGCTTGGCGGCATTGTAGCCACCAAGCTGCATATAGTCCCCTTCGCTAACCAGCGCAGGATCATCGTCAAGCCCAAACTGGGCTACCATATCCTTATAGGCCTGCAAACGACTGCGAGCCGAAAGCAGCTTCAGATTACCCGTAATGAAGCCGATCCGTGTATGGCCAAGCTCGATAAGATGAGTCATGGCCTGACGGCCGCCCTGATAGCCATCGGTAATCACGGCGGGAAAGGTCGGTTCGTCGAAAACGGTTTCCACAGTAACAACGGGCAAGGACGCTTCTCGCAATGTCTCCAGATAGGCCGACTCATAGGGAAGCAAAACAACAATGCCATCGGCGACTTGCTGAAGCAGGTTGACAACGCTTGATGGGGGCTGGGTATCATTATCAGGAAGGGAATAGACCAGCATTTCATAGCCTGCACCGCGAATGGTGGTGCCAATTCCCATAACCATTTCACCAGTGAATGAGGTGTGCAACTGGGCGACCACGCCGATAATATGAGTGCGTCCGGTGGATAACTTTTGCGCCAAAGGGTTGGCGACATAGCCCATCTCGCTGGCAATTCGTTGAATATCTTCGCGCGTTTTATCGGAAACACCGGGCTTGTCATTAAGCGCACGAGAGGCGGTCATTCGGGAAACACCCGCAACTTTGGCAACATCAGCAAGAGTTGGTCTTGGCATTTTCTATGGTCACCTATCTAGCGCAAGCTTCGAACACACACCGGTCATTGTCTCGCATTAACAAGCATCTCATTGGATTCATTGATAGTTTATGCAAATTTAGAAACTATTGAAATCCTCTGCAGAAATAACAATCTTAAACCTTTGTCTAGGCTTGAATCATGGAAGACGCATATCTTTGCTCATTGGCAGAAATCTGCCCTTTCCGATCAGAGCTTGCCCTTCATACAGCCTTTCTGCGTATTTTCAAGAAGATTGACACCGCATAACGTTACCGGTAACGTAACATGCGTAAGTCCACATGATCAAGCTTCGGCAAGGTCAGGAAACGAAAATTGGGAGGACAAGATGCACCTGAAATTCTCCAGTCGCATCACAAATCTGCTGTGCGGAGTTGCTGCCGCCAGCATGTTGCCAATGGCTGCAGCTTCTGCAGCTGACACCAAAGTTATTACATCGTGGGATCTTCAAACACAGGAACGCACCGTCGCAACCATTCGCGATGCCGCAGACCGGTTTGAAGCAGAAAATCCGGGCTTTAAGGTCGAGGATTCACACATCGCCAACGATGCCTACAAAACCAAACTCAAAATTGCGTTCGGTGCCAACGAAGCTCCTTGTGTATTCACTACCTGGGGAGGAGGCCCACTGCGTGAATATATCAAGGCCGGTAACGTAACCGACCTGACGCCATATCTTGAAAACAACAAGGAATTCACAGACCGCTTCATGCCTGCCAGTTTCTCGCCGGCCAAATATCAAGGCGATATCTATGGCTTGCCTGTGATGGGCACCTCTGTTGCGGTCATCATCTACAATAAGGAAATCTTCAAGAAGCTCAATCTGGAAACACCCAAAACCTGGGATGAGCTGATGAATGTGGTCAAGGTGCTCAACGAGCACAAGATCGCGCCGTTTGCGCTGGCCAACAAGGCAAAATGGCCCGGCTCCATGTTCTTCGTCTATCTGGCAGACCGCATTGGCGGGCCATCTGTTTTCCAGAAAGCGGCAGATCGCGAACCGGGAGGGTCTTTCGAAGATCCAACCTTTATCAAGGCAGGAAAATTGCTTCAGGATCTGGTCAAGGCCAACGGGTTTGCCCGCGGCTATAATGGCCTCGACTATGACATCGGCGGATCACGCCGCCTGCTTTATTCCGGCCGCGCTGCCATGGAGCTGATGGGCAGCTGGGAATTTGGCTCGATTGAAAACGAAAATGCGTCCTTTGCCAAAAATGTCGGCTTCTTCCCGTTCCCTGCAGTTGAAGGCGGCAAGGGTGATCCGAACAATGCCATCGGCACGATGGGCGACAATTATGTCTCCATCAACAAGGCCTGTGCCTATCAGGACGAAGCCTTCAAGTTGCTGATGAAGATGACCGACGACAAGGCTGCTCAATTGAAACTGGAAGACAACAAGATCCTTCCGGTCAAGGGCGTCAAGGTCGAAGATCCATACCTCGCCGGTGTGATGGAGGCAGTATCCAAGGCTCCAAGCATCCAGCTCTGGTACGATCAGGAACTGGCTCCGGCTCTGGCCGAGGTTCACAAAGATACCACTCAGCAATTGCTTGGCCTCTCTATAACGCCAGAGGAAGCCGCTGCCAAAATGGAAGCTGCAGCCAAAGAGCTGGCTGGCAAATAGTCCAACAAACCGATTTCTTGCGCTCTTCTCTTGAGGAGTGCAAGAAACGCCTTCTCGACCAAAAGAACGATTGTTCCGGCCGCTGCCAAACAGGGTCAACGGTCATGCTATGCCCGACCAGGACGAAGGCCAGCCCGCCCCTCGATTTGGCCCCAGACCTCGGGCTTGAAAGGAACCCTTCTTATGCCAACCGGCACCCTACAAGCGCCCCCCATTCAAACGCAGACATTGCGTAGCAGGAAGTCTTACCGACGCGCACAAAAGCTCGCGCCGATCGTCTTTCTCGCCCCTGCGATCATTTTGCTGTGCGTGTTGTTCAAGAATATCTTCGACCCCAATTTCGGCCCCATCAACGCCATTCTTACAGAGTTGGGCCTCTATGGCCTGACGCAGGACTGGCTTGGTGATCCGGACTTTGCCCTGGGTTCTATCATCGCCGTAGTCTGCTGGCAGAATATTCCCTTCTACATGGTGCTGTTTCTTGCGGCCCTTTCTTCCTTTCCACGGGAGATCGTGGAAGCGGCCAATCTGGACGGAGCCAGCCAGAGCACAATTTTCTGGCGGCTCAAACTGCCGCACATGCAGGGCACATTCCGCACCGCCGTGCTGCTCGCCGTTATCGGTTCCATGCGCTATTTCGATCTGGTCTATGTGATGACCGATGGCGGGCCGGAGCACTCTTCGGAAATGATGGCGACCTACATGTATCACACGGTCTTCAATTCCTTCGACATGGGCTATGGCAGCACCATCGCCTCAGGCATGTTCCTGATTATCACCGTGATCGCGGCGATCTCGATGCGCCTTTCCAAACGCTTTGAAACGGAGATCTGAGCGATGACCAAGAAACGCTTTTCTCTTTCGCGCGTCGCCATTCCGGTTTTGGGCCTGTTCTGGCTGCTGGTCACGACGCTGCCCTTCATTTTCGTGGCCTTCACCAGCTTCAAGAGCCTTGAGGAAACCTACACCAGACCGGTTTGGATGCCTCCCGAGCATTGGAGCCTTGGCAACTATACCCAGCTGCTCAACAGCTCCTTTCTGACCTATTTGCGCAACTCCGTGTTCGTAATATCCATCTCGGTCATACTCATCGTGCTGGTCAGCTCGATGGCTGCCTATGCGCTGGCGCGGCTCAAATTCCGTTTCAACAATGCCCTGTTCGGCTTGATTGTGGCGGGGATGATCGTGCCGCTGCATGTGACGCTCGTTCCCATTTATCTGATGATCAAGAATATGGGCCTCTATGACACCATGTTCGCGCTCATTGGCCCCTATGTCGCCTGTAGCCTGCCTATCTCGGTTTTTATTCTGACCGAATTCATGCGGCAAGTGCCCAAGGAGCTGGAAGAAGCGGCCTTCCTTGATGGTTGCGGCCCGTTCAAGATCTTCTTCAAGATCTTCTTCCCACTCTCCGGGCCGGGCCTTTCGACAGTCGCCATCTATAACGGCATCATGCTCTGGAACGAGTTCGTCTTTGCCTATGTGCTAACCAGCTCACCAAGCACCCGCACGCTGCCGCTCGCGGTGTGGGATTTCCAGGGCCAGTATGCAGCCGATATTCCGGCAATTCTCGCCGTCGTCACCCTCAGCACCCTGCCGCTGATCCTCGTCTATGCCATCGGTCAGGAAAAGATCGTCAACGGCATGATGGCCGGATCGCTGAAAGGATAAGTCATGACAAGCATCACCCTTTCCAATGCCGTTAAAAAGTTCGGTCGCCACACTGTTCTGAACAGCATCAATCTCGACATAGCCGATGGCGAATTCTGCGTCTTTCTTGGCCCGTCCGGCTGTGGCAAATCCACCCTGCTGCGCATGGTGGCTGGTATCGAAAGCCTGTCTGACGGCGAGTTGCAGATCGGCGGACTGCGCATGAACGAAGCCCTGCCCGCCGAGCGCCGCGTCGCCATGGTGTTTCAGAATTACGCCCTCTATCCGCATATGAGCGTATTCGAGAATATGGCCTTCGGTCTCAAGCAGGCCAAGACCCCCAAGGATGAAATCACTACGCGCGTCAACGAGGCAGCCCACATTCTGCAAATCGAAAATCTGCTTGAGCGCAAGCCCAAGGAGCTTTCTGGCGGCCAACGTCAGCGCGTCGCCATTGGTCGGGCCATCGTGCGCCAGCCAGCGGTGTTCCTGTTCGATGAACCGCTTTCCAACCTTGACGCAGCCCTACGCGTCCATATGCGCACCGAGATTGCCAATCTGCATCGCAAATTCCCTGAAGCCAGTATGATCTATGTAACCCACGACCAAACCGAAGCCATGGCTCTGGCCGACAAGATCGTGTTGCTGCGGGCCGGAGCAGATGTGATCAAAAAGGGCTCCATTGCCCAGATCGGCAGCCCGCTGGAGCTTTATCATCGCCCGAACAATCTGTTCGTGGCGGGGTTCCTTGGCTCGCCGAGCATGAATTTCATCCCCGCGACATTGCTTTCAGCCAGCAAGGAAGGGGCAAAGATCAAGCTAGAAAGCGGCGAAGAGTTGTTCGTGCCCGTCGCGGCAGACCATCTTGCTGCCGGAACTCCTCTGACCTTCGGTGTGCGCCCGGAACATATGGTGCCGACCAGCGAAGAGACAAGCGAGCAAATTATCAGCCGACCACTGAAGGCGGTGGAGAATTTTGGCGAATATAGCTTCCTGTTCCTTTCGACCGATGCTGACCAGCCGATGATCGCCAAGGTCTCGGACGAGGCCGTTGTCACCACCCGTGGTGCCATCCGCTTCCACATCCGGCCAGATCTTTGCCATCTGTTCCGGGAAGATGGTGACGCTCTGACGCATCTCTTGCCTGCCCCCAAATCCCTCAGCTTCGACGCCGCCATGCTCGAAGCCTCAACGAAGTGATCCTGACGCGCTTTTCAAGGAACCAAGACAATGACAGATCTATATAAAGACGCAAATGCGAGCCCTGAAGCCCGCGCCGATGATCTTCTTTCGCTCATGACGCTTGAAGAGAAGATCGGCCAGATGCATGCTGTCTGGCTGTTTCTGAATGAAAATGGCGAACACCGGGTGCGCAGTGACCAATTCACCGGCGAAAGCGACGCCGACAGCCTGCGACAGATGCTGGGCCGTGGCCTCGGCCAGATCACCCGCCCTCTGGGAACCCGCAGCATCGACCCTGCCGAGGGCGTGCGGGCGCTCAATGCCTTGCAAAAATTCATGCTGGAAGAAACCCGCCTTGGCATTCCGGTCATGTCCCACGAGGAATGCCTCTCGGGCTTGATGATCAAGGGGGCAACGCTGTTCCCCTCCGCGCTGGGCTTCGGGGCCACATGGAACCCCGAACTCATCGAGGAAGTCGGCCGCATGATCGGCGAGGAAGCCCGCTCCGTGGGCTGTCATCAGGGTCTGGCACCGGTGCTCGATGTCGCCCGCGATGCCCGCTGGGGCCGCACGGAAGAAACCTTCGGCGAAGACCCCTATCTGTGCGGTCTGATGGCGACCCATTATGTCAAGGGCTTGCAGGGCGAGAAACGCGACCTGTTGGCCACACTCAAGCATTATGCCGGCCATTCCGCCAGCGAGGGCGGTCGCAACCATGCGCCAGTGCATATGGGCTGGCGCGAGCTCAATGACATGTTCCTGCTGCCCTTCGAAATGGCCGTCAAGCTGGGCAATGCAGGCTCTGTCATGCCCGCCTATCACGATATAGACAATGAGCCGGTGCATGCCTCCCGCCACCTGCTGACCAAGGTTCTAAGGGAAGACTGGGGCTTTGATGGCATCATCGTTGCCGACTATGTTGGCGTCTCCCTGCTCTATCAGCATCACGGCATTGCCGCCGATGCGGCGGAAGCTGCCGCCCTCTCATACAATGCGGGTCTTGATATCGAACTGCCCGGCGATGACTGCGCCAAGGACCTGACAGATGCGGTGACGCGCGGCCTGATCAGCGAGGAAACCATCAACGAGATCGTCAAGCGTGTGCTGGTTGAAAAATTCCGCATCGGGCTGTTTGAAAAACCCTATGCCGATGACAGCGCCATCTCCTTGCAGAGCGAAAGAGCCGTTGAAGTGGCCCGCGAGGTGGCAGAGCAATCCGTTGTCATCGTCTCCAACGACGGTATCCTGCCGCTCAGGGGCCAAAAGAAAATCGCGGTGATCGGCCCAACCGCCGATGATCCGCTGGCCCTTCTGGGCGACTATAGCTTCCCGGTCCATCTTATTCACAATGACGAGGAAGAAGAAATCGGCAATGTCGTAACCCCACTTACGGGCCTCAAGGCCCTGATCGGCGACAAGGTCGAGATCACCTATGCCCGGGGCTGCAACATTCTCGATGAGCGCAAGGCCGGAGCCCCCGTCTTCCCCGGCGATGTGGACGACAGTACCAGCCTTGAACAGGCATCCTCCCTCTCCACACGCCTCGACATGATCCCCGAGGCTGTGGCTGCGGCCAGCGAGGCCGATGTCGCCATCGTCTGCGTCGGCGATCTTTCCGGCATCTTCCAGACCGGCACCGTGGGCGAAGGCTCGGACGTCGACAGCCTCAAGCTGCCAGCGGTCCAGCAGGAGCTGCTCGATGCGGTTGTTGCCACCGGCAAGCCGGTAATCGTCGTGCTTTCCTCCGGCCGTCCCTACAATCTGGGTGGCCTTGAAGACAAGCTTGCCGCACAAGTGCTGACCTTCTTCTCCGGCCAGCAGGGCGGCGTAGCGCTGGCAAGCGTGCTGACAGGTGCGGTGGAGCCATCTGGCCGCCTGACCCTTTCCATCCCGAAAAGCGCAGGTGCGGCTCCCTATTTCTATAATCATAATCTGAAAGCATCCGGCACCCCGATCGCCCGCCATTTCGGCTCGGCATATCCCTTCGGCCATGGCCTTGGCTATACCGACTTTGCCTATTCCGATATCGCACTTGCAGAAGATCAAGTGGATTGTGAAACCGGAGAAATCCGCCTGTCCTTCACCGTCACCAACATTGGTAAACGAGACGGTGTCGCAGTGCCGCAGCTATATGTGCGCGACGAGCTGGCCAGTGTTGTACGCCCAGTGAAGGAATTGAAGGCTTTTGCAAGGGTATCGCTGGAAACTGGCCAGAGCCGCAAGGTAACTTTTGTGGTGCCAACCGACATGCTCTGCTTCACCGGAGCCGACGGTAACAGACAGGTGGAACCGGGAGCCTTTACTCTGATGGTCGGCGAATCAAGCGGCGATATTCGCCTCAAGGCACGCGCTACACTTATCGGCTCATGCCATATTCTTGAGCAGACTTGGCGCATGGAGAGCAAAACCATCCTCGACTAATATCCCGGCGATGAATGTGATGACAAAAGCAAACGCTCGATACACCATACATTGAAAGCCTGACACGACGCCTATTGCAAACCCCTCTATGTGGCAGAGGCCCTGACTGCTGAATAGTGCGTCTTCAAATGCTTTGAGAAAAACGAGGATTTTACACCATAGGACTCTCGTTATAACGGCCCGCGATTAAACGCGGGCCGACAATCATCGTATAGCAATGAGATTCTAATATGTGAGGATTGGATCAAACGCCTTTGGCCTACAGCCTAGGCTCTCTCAGTCACGACATTTTCCAACTGCATACCTGTTGCCAGGCGGTTGATATTTTCCGCCATCGCTTGACGTCGGCGATCGATCGTTCCTTGCGTCCAGCCAGACATGTGAGGTGTCATCACCAGATTTGCCAGCTCGTTGAAAGCATATCGGGATGGTTGCGGGCTGTCGTTGTCGGCAGAAGGATAGACATACCAGGTATCAATCGCAGCTCCGGCGATTTTTCCTCTCTTTAGAGCTTCGTAGAGTGCCTTCTCATCGATAACGGGACCTCTGCCTACATTGCAAAGAAAGGCCGTAGGCTTCATAGCCTCAAAGGCTTCCTCATTGATCAACCCGGCAGTTTGATCTGTAAGCGGCAAAGCTGAAACGACAAAATCCACATCAGACAAAAAGCCCAGCAAGTCGTCAATTGGAAAATAGCGATCAACCAGATCACCGCAGGGAACGGAGCTTCTATTGCACACATAGACTTTCATCCCGAATGCCTTGGCGCATTTGGCAATGGTTTGCGAGATATGGCCATACCCAACCAAACCGATGACAGACCCGGAAATTTCGCCATGCAGGCTTCGCCCTGATTGATAGGCCCAGTCACCCTGACGCAAACGCACATTGGCATCAATGATGGGAATGCGCGTATTCAGGATTGTTGCCATGACATATTCCGATATCGGCTGATCGTGTCCATAGCAATTGCAAACCATCGCTCCATTTGGCAGGCAGGATGGATCTACGCCGTCGGTTCCTGCACCAGCCACCTGAAACAGACGAAGATTTCGCGGACATGGCAATTCTGCGCTGTTTGCCGTTCCGATGATAACGTCTGCATCCTCATATTTAGACCGCATTTCAGCATCCGACAGAACATCGGGAAGAATTGAGATGGAATGCTTCTCGTCCAGGAGTTCCTCAAACCCGTCATGAAAGGTCGATGCATTGCGCCCGTGGAATACGATGTTCAGTTTTGCCATAGAAATATCCTCACCCAAAAACTGATTATTTGATTAAAGAGAAAGCGGCTTGATGTTGATATCCAGCAAGGTCGGATCGATCTTTCGAGCCATGATGTCAAACATGCCTTCTGCCAGATTGATCAAATCAGCCAAATGATCGACCGCGTCTTTCTGATGCCCCCTTGCGACTGCGTCCAGCATCACGGCATGCCGTTCAATTGAGCTGACAAAAGCCTCCCCGCCAGGATCCAGATGGGCAAGATAGATGTAACCTGTGCGTCGAAAAATACTGTGTAGAGGACGCAGCGTCCGCAAAATCAAAGGCTCGTCAGCAGCATCCAGCACAAGCATGTCCAGCATGCGATCGAGCTCGTTAAATGCATGGATGTTGCGACCATCCAATTCGTTTTTCAACGCTTGCACCAGTTGAAACATACGGCTTCGATGTGTTGAATTTGCACGTTCGGCCGCCAACCTGACCGCATGTTTTTCAACATCAGCCCGCAAGTTCAGAAGCCGACGCTCCCGATCAAGCTGTATTGGCGCAACTTGCAGTCCTCGCCTTGACTGAACGAGTACCAAAGTGTCATCAGCCAGACGGCGAACAGCATCCAGAACAGGGGTCCGGCCCAACTCGATATCCTGTTGCAAAGCGGAAACTGTCGTAAATTCTCCGGGGCGGATTTTCAGATGGACAATGGCTTCTTCTATCCGATCATAAGCGATATCGCTCAGATTTCGCCCCTGAGTTGATTGGTCCGTCGATACCTGTCTATCTGAAATTTCCTTGGATTCCGTCATACTGAGCCGCCTCCGCAGTTCGCCTGTGACATGTGAAAATTGGTTGCACCTTCATCAGTAGCAAAATTTTCCTCTGGTACGCCACAATATTATGTGATATATCACAAAATATCAATGCTAAAATGGAGCAAAATCTTTGTTTCATTGTCCAAGAACCAAGGAGGAGAAAATGGTTTCACGGAGAGATGCATTCAAGCTTGTTGGAGGGGTAGCAGCCGCGTCCACGCTCGTTGGCCTAAGCAGCACTGCAAATGCGAGCGACAAGAAATATCGCTTTCGCGCCCAGACCCACATGAGTGAGAGCTCACCGCAGGGCAAAATGTATGGCGACTGGGCCAAACTTTGCGAAACTCTGTCTGAAGGGCGCCTGAAAATCGATTTGCACTTTTCATCCGCTATCGTGAAAGACTTTGAGACTTTTGGCGCTGCCGCTTCGGGTATTCTTGACATTGACATGACAGGGGCAAGCTACCAAACCGGCAAAGAGCCTGCATTTCAGTTCATCGGTGATGTCATGGGCGGGTACGAAAACCCGATGCAGCTGCATGCATGGCTGAATTATGGCGGCGGCCGCGAAGTCGTCGATGAAATTTATGCCAAACACGGCATGTATCTGATCGGCCTTTTCTGCCCGGGAGTTGAATCTCTGAGTTCGACAAAGCCTCTGGATGGCATTGCTTCACTCAAAGACTGGAAATTCCGTTCCCCTCCGGGCATGGAGTCAGAGATTTTTGCCAAACTCGGCGCCGCCCCCGTTGTCATGCCATTTGGTGAAGTATTCACGGCCATGACCACCGGCGTGGTCGATGGTTGCGACGCAGGCACCGTTACCCTCAACAAGAATCTCGGCGTCTATGATGTCGCCACCAACTTTACCTATCCAGGTTTCCATTCCATGCCTGCCGACCATGTGGCCATCAACCTCAAGAAGTGGAATGCACTTCCTGATGATCTGAAACAGGTCATGCAGATCGCCCAGACAGCGATCGCCTCCAAGCTCTATCAGCAGATCGATACAGAGGATCACAAGATCGTAACGGAACTGGCTGCCAAGGGCATCAAGGCATCCAACTGGAGTAAGGAAGATCGCATGAAATTCCGTGAAACCGCTCAGGAAGTCTGGAAGGACTGGTCGACCCGCAGCGAGTTCTGCAAAAAGATTTATGACAGCCATATCGGCTTCATGAAAAACCTTGGTCTTCTGACCTGATATCTCCCCACATTCGCAATGATCCCGGCGGCTCCAAACCATCGCCGGGATCTCTCCGATTGTCATCACCGGTTAGCCACCCCGCTTTCCGGCTGCCCGGGAGGATTCCTTGTCTACCAAAATTTCAAAACTCACCGACAATGATGAAGAGCAAAAGCGGCATACCAAACTGACATTGGAAACTGCCCCCGCCTGGCTCTTTGCATTCGTGGTGATTGCAACCACCTATGAGGTGATTGCACGCTATGTATTTATGGCACCCACCGTGTGGGCCAATGAGCTTTCACTCTATGTCTGCGCCATCGGATATGTCTATGCGGGCATATACTCCATGAAGCATGATCGCCACTTGCGCATCACCATTGCCTACGATCTGGCAGGACCGAGACTCCGCCTCTTCTTCGACATCGTGCAATTCGTCTCTATCATCATTTTCTGCGCCGCCTTGTGCCTTTATGGCTTTGACGAAGCCTGGGAAGCCCTGACCAGCTGGGAGCGATATGGCACAGCCTTTAACGCCCCGATTCCGGCCACCATCAAACCTTTTATCGTGGTGTGTGGTGCGGTGATGGCCCTGTATGCGACACGCAACTTCATCTTGAAACTCGCCGCCTTCAAAGCCGCCAGAACAGAAGGAGGCAACAATGCTGACGCCTGAAATCGTATCATTGATCTTGCTGTTGGGGCTTGTTGGCCTGATGGTCTGCGCTGTGCCGCTCGGGTTTGCGGCCGGAGCGCTGGCTACCGCGCTCGTCTATTTCCAGTTTGGCCCCGGAGCGCTGGGCCTGCCACTCAAGCAGGTTTACGGTATGGCGACGGACTATTCCTTCGCAGCCGTCCCGATGTTCATTCTGATGGCGTCGCTGCTAGAACACAGCACTCTTGCCAGAGACATGTATTCAGGATTGCAGCGTCTGGCAGGCCAAATCACTGGCGGCGTTGCAATCGTGACACTGCTCATCGCGGTTATTCTGGCAGCTATGAGCGGCATCATTGGCGGGGAAATCGTACTGCTTGGTCTCATCGCCCTGCCGCAGATGCTCCGTCTCAAATATGATCGTAATCTTGCGATCGGCACCATTCTGGCAGGCGGATCGCTTGGCACCATGATCCCGCCCTCCATCGTCCTGATCATCTATGGTCTTGTCAGTGGCGTCAGTATCCAGAAGCTGTTCATTGCGACAACAGTCCCCGGGCTGATGATGGGAAGCATCTATCTCAGCTATATTCTCATTCGTTGCTGGAGAAACCCCAAGCTGGCCCCTCCGGTCGGCCCCGAGGAAAGGGCACAGATGTCGGTGCAGCAGGCACTGAAGGCACTGGTTCCGCCAATCCTTTTGATCTTCCTGATCATGTACTGCATCTACGGTGGGATCACCTCCATAACCGAGGCAGCGGTAATCGGTGTGACCGGAGCTCTTGTCCTCATCACCTTGCGAGGCGAAATGAGTTTCGGCTTGCTCAATGATGGCCTCGTTCAGACCTTGCGTGCCTGTGGGGTTCTTCTGTGGGTGACATTCGGCGTGAGCGTTCTGGTAAGCGTCTATAATCTGTCAGGCGGCCGGGATTTCATGTCCGATCTCATTCTAGACGCCAACCTGCCACCACTCATGACCATTGTCATGATGATGCTGCTGTTTCTCGTGCTGGGGACGATCATGGACTGGATTGGCATCCTCTTGCTGACCATGCCGATCTTCGTGCCGATCATCACGCAACTTGGCTTTGATCCCGTCTGGTTCGGCGTTTTGTTCTGCATGAATATGCAGATAGCCTTCCTGTCACCACCTTTCGGCCCAGCAGGCTTCTATCTGAAGTCTGTTGCACCGCCCGAAATCACCCTGATGCATATCTACAGCTCCGTCTGGCCGTTCATCCTCTTGCAGCTCTTTGCAATAACCATGCTGCTTCTGTTCCCGGATATCGCACTGTGGCTGCCCAGTGTGTTGATGAACTGACCGACCGGAATGGACCGCATTGCAATCGCGGTCTGATCAAACACTCTTTCTCATGAAAGGACACCATCATGCATGGAGTCATCATCCACGCCCCAAAAGACCTCCGGATTGAGCCGATTGAGGTGCAGGACCCGGGGCCACATGAGGTCCGCGTTCGGATTGAATGTGGGGGAATATGCGGCTCGGATCTGCACTATTATCACAATGGCGGCTTCGGAACCGTCCGCATCAAGGAACCCATGGCTCTTGGCCATGAAACGGCGGGAACCATCGACGCAATCGGCTCAGAGGTTCACCATCTCAAGACCGGCATGCGCGTTGCGCTCAATCCAAGTCAGCCATGCGGCACCTGCAAATTCTGCCGCAAGGGCCAATCAACCCATTGCCTCAACATGCACTATTTTGGCAGCGCCATGCGTTTCCCCCACGCGCAAGGCATGTTTCGGCAGATGCTGGTAGTGCAAGAGAAGCAGGTTTTCCCTATCCCGGACTGCATGTCCATGTCTGAAGCTGCCAACGCCGAACCATTGAGTGTTGCACTGCATGCCATCAGACAGGCAGGGTCTCTTGTCGGGCAAAAGGTGCTGGTCACCGGGTGCGGGCCAATTGGAGCACTCATCGTTATTGCAGCACGTTATGCCGGCGCGTCGGAAATTGTCGTCACGGATGTCAGTGATTTTCCGCTTACAATCGCTCACAAGGCCGGAGCCAGCACCACAATCAATGTTGCAGCTCATCCCAAGGAACTCGCCAACTATTCCTCCGACAAGGGATATTTCGACGTGCTTTTCGAGGCATCCGGCAACGAGGCCGCTTTCCGCTCTGCTGTTGAAGCGGTTTGCCCCGGCGGGCGGGTCATTCAATTGGGCCTTGGTGGTGAGATGGCGATTGTCATGAACACCATCGTAACCAAGGAACTTCAACTGTTGGGCTCATTCCGCTTCGATGCCGAATTCGGCTATGCCGTCGATCTTATGAGCAAAAAATTGATCGATGTTTCTCCGGTCATAACGGCGGCTTTGCCTTTCCAGCGGGCCGTCGAGGCCTTTGACCTTGCGGGCGATCGGGCGCGCGCCATGAAGGTACAACTAACCTTTGACTAGTCCCGACCGCCAGGATGGTGCGTCCCTCCCCGCACCATCCTGAACTTCTCCGGGGCCGAAAAGGCCCTGCCCTGTTTCAAATTGAGGCGAACATGAAAATTACAGCGATAGAGACACTTAAAACGGAAGAATTTTCCAACGTGTTATGGGTCCGCGTTCACACGGATGCCGGCATCATTGGTCTTGGCGAGACCTTTTATGGCGCGGATGCCGTGGCCGCTCATATTCACGACACTCTGGCCGGTCGACTGCTTGGCAAAGACCCCTTGCGCATCGAGGCCCTGAATCAGGAAATGCTGAACCTGCCACTTGCCCAATCAAGCACGGGAGCCGAATATAGAGCAGCATCAGCGGTGGACTTCGCATTATGGGACATACTTGGCAAGGTCTGTGACCAACCGGTCCATCAGATGCTGGGTGGCCTTACTGCTGATCGTCTCCGTGTTTACAACACCTGCGCGGGATATCGCTATGTGAGGACCCGCAATATCAAGCCAGTGGATACTTGGAACCGGGCAGCATCGGACGAGGACGAAGGGCCTTATGAGGATTTGACAGCCTTCATGACCGATGCTGGCGCTCTTGCAGAAAGTTTGCTGGAACAGGGTATCTCCACCATGAAAATCTGGCCCTTTGATCCGGCGGGCATTGAGAACAGGGGCTTGTTCATTACCAAGGACCAGCTCAAGGCAGCTCTGCTTCCTTTCGAACAAATCCGCAAAGCGGTTGGCGACAAGATGGACATTCTGGTGGAATTCCATTCCCTTTGGAACCTGCCAACCGCCAAGAATATTGCTAAAGCTCTGGCTCCCTACAACCCGACCTGGTTTGAAGATCCGATCCGCATGAACTCGCCGCAGGCTTTGGCCGAATATGCCGATGCGACCGATGTTTGGGTTTGTGCCAGTGAAACCCTCGGATCACGCTGGCCCTACAAGGACATGTTCGATCAGGGCGCAACGGATTTGGCGATGGTCGATCTGTGCTGGACTGGCGGCCTCACCGAAGGTCGAAAGATCGCTTCTCTTGCAGAGATCTATCACAAGCCCTTTGCCGCGCACGACTGCACTGGGCCGGTGGCCTTTGCGGCTGCGATCCATGCATCCTTCAGCCAGCCCAATACCCTCATTCAGGAATCCGTGCGCGCATTCTATACCGGCTGGTACAAGGAACTGGTTACCGAGGTTCCACGCATCGAAAATGGCTATGTCTATCCCATGGAAGGCCCAGGGCTTGGCACCGAATTGCTGCCAGCTGTTTTTGATCGTTCTGATTTGACCGTAAAACGTAGCGAGGTTTAATGATGTCTCTATTTGATCTTTCCGGACGCACCGCTCTTGTCACAGGTTCTTCGCGCGGTCTTGGCCGTGCCATGCTGGAAGGCCTCGCCCAGGCAGGCGCAACAATCATAGTCAACGGCGTCAACAAGGAGCGCGTTGAGACAGCGGCAATTGAGCTGCGGGAAAAAGGTTACAAAGTACATGAAGCACCTTTTGATGTAACAGACGATGCATCGGTAGTGGCTGCGTTCAACAAATTTGATGCTGAGGGTATTAATGTCGATATCTTAATCAACAATGCCGGTATCCAACTGCGTAAGCCCATGGTGGAAATGAGCACGGACGAGTGGAACAAGGTCATCGACACCAACCTGACCAGTGCCTTTGTAACCGGCAGGGAAGCCGCCAAACGCATGATTCCACGCGGATACGGCAAGGTAATCAATATCGGCTCCCTGACCAGTGAAGTTGCCCGCGCAACCGTCGCTCCCTACACGGCAGCAAAGGGCGGGATCAAATTGCTAACCCGGTCCATGGCAGCCGAGTGGGCAGCGGCAGGCATTCAGGCCAATGCGATCGGACCAGGCTACATGATCACAGAAATGAACAAGGCGCTTCTTGAAAATGAAGCTTTCGACAGTTGGGTCAAGGGTAGAACTCCTTCAGCCCGATGGGGACATCCTGAAGAGCTTGTCGGCACTGCAGTCTATTTAGCTTCATCCGCGTCAGACTATGTAAACGGCCAGATCATTTATGTAGATGGCGGCATGTTGGCTGTTCTTTAGCTCGCAAGAGGCGATAAAACTCGCCAACATTTTCTGTCGGAGTAATTCAATTTACCCACCTGGCCTGCCTGAGATCGCAACCTTAGGCAGGCTTTTCATGGTGCCGAAACTATAGGAAAACAGACGATCGGCGTGCGACCTTGGCTGTGAGCGGCCCGAAACACTTCACATTGTAGCTGGCAATGCTGCACTTCGTTTGTAACCACAGCAACCTTGGTCCTGCTCACACGTGGTGGGGATGGTTTCAGGGCAGGAACTCATTAATATTGCTCAACTTCTGCATCAAGCATCGCATTGAGCACTTCTTCGACGGTGTCTCCGACCATCTCACCATATGATCCTTGAAACGCACTTCATCTATACTCAGCAAAATACTTTTGCGGAATAATACTAGCTGCAATTTTCATAGGCTCCGCTTGCACCCAAGCAGGAACCATTATCATCCGTGCCAACCCGAAAATCTTGACGCTTGTGCAAAGAAAGACGATTTGAAACAAGTTGTTGCAAATAGCAAATTGTATGATAGTGTCTGCTTGACCACATCTTCAGGACCGCTTCAACGAGACACAACTGCTTTCCACAAGAGCAGTCTTGCCTCTCAATTTCCGAACCCTGCCATTCGGACAGATGCGGAGCGTGCTCACCCGAACTCCACCTGCCAGAATGCGACAGCGAAGCAAGAAGGAATTATCCCATGTCTTCGTTCGACGCTGGGCTTGAGGCTGCCACAGAAGGCCTCACAGGCGCCCCAGAAAAAGACAACCGCCTTCAAGAAAAACCAGATTACCTTGCAAGCCTGAAACTGGTTTCAAACTACATGGACGGCGTGCGCACAAAGCTGAGCGTGTCAGTTTTGCTTGCCACTTTATCTGTCCTGCTTGATCTCGTTCCTGTTTGGATCGTCTACCGCATCACTTCACTATTTATTTCAGGAACCGATTTTTCATTTTTCACTATTGGTCTTTATGCGGGCGCCGCACTGTTGGCGATTATCTTGGGATATGCCTCTTTGGGTCTCGCTTTGGGGCAATCGCATATTGTTGCCTATGACACCATTTTCAATCTCAGGATGGCTTTGGCCCGTCATATGGTACAACTGCCATTGGGCTATTTTGCCAACCGCAAGAGTGGAGATGCAAAGAAGCTGGTCGTTGACGAGCCGGAAAAGCTCGAGCTCATATTGGCACATGGCCTGCCGGAAGGCATCAGCGCTATAGGAACATGGCTGGCGGTGTCCGTTTGGCTCTTTATCGTCGATTGGCGCATGGCTCTTGCTAGCATCGTGGCAGCTCCGGTATCCCTATTCTTGATGGTTCTGGGTATGAAACGCGGAGCGAATTGGTCCGGAGCCTATCAGGCTGCAGGGGCCCGGATGAATGGCTCGATTGTTGAATATCTGGCGGGAATGCCCGTCATCAAAATATTCAACCGGACTGGTGAAAGCTTCGCCGAAACTCGCGCTTCTGTTTATGACTATGCCGAGATCGAAACAAAATGGGCGCGCGCTTTCATTCCCTATGCCGGAACCTTCTATAGCCTTGTTCTTTCAAATCTCGTTTTTATCGTGCCGACCGGCCTTTTCCTTATGGCGGCAAATGAAATCTCGCTTTCAGCTTTCATCTTCTTTGTTATTCTGGGTGCCAACTACAGCACGCCTCTTCTAAAACTGTTCAATCTGTTTCACGAGCTGGCTCACATCAGCATGGGGTCAGAACTGGTGCTGGATTTGCTGGCTGCAGAGAAGCAGGCAGACACTAAAGAGCATGTTGAACTTGGCAATCATGACATTCACTTTAACAACGTGTATTTCGGCTATGACGACCATGACATTCTGCACGGCGTCACTTTCACAGCGCGCGAAGGAGAGGTTACCGCTCTGGTTGGCCCATCGGGTTCGGGCAAAAGCACTATTGCAAGCCTGATCCCGCGCCTCTTCGATGTTCGCACAGGGAACATCAGCATTGGCGAAACAGATGTGCGTTCCATGGGCATCGAGCAGCTTATGGAAACGGTCGCCTTCGTTTTCCAGAATACATTCCTGTTCTCCGATACAATCGCCTCCAACATCCGCTTCGGCAAACCAGATGCAACAGATGCAGAGGTCGAGGCTGCTGCACGCGCAGCGCGGGCGCATGAGTTCATCTCCGCTCTGCCAGAAGGCTATGATACTTATCTTGGTGAGCAAGCAGGTACGCTTTCAGGCGGTGAGCGCCAGCGCATTGCCATTGCCCGTGCCATTCTGAAGGATGCACCGGTTGTCGTCCTTGATGAGGCAACGGCCTTTGCTGACCCGGACAACGAGGCGGCTATTCAGGAAGCAATCGAAGCCCTCACAGTAGGCAGCACCCTTATTATCATCGCCCACAGACTGCACACAATCGCCGACGCAGATCAGATTGTCGTAATTGATCAGGGGCGCGTAGCCGAAAGTGGTCGTCATAACGCGCTCGTTGCAAAAGGCGATCTCTATGCGACGCTTTGGCATGACTATACGGCAGCACAAACAATCTGCCTGCGAAGCGATAACAGCAAAACTGGCAAGAGCCAGAGTGGCCTTCTATTGCCAGAGGAAATGTGACATGACAGACACTACACAAGCAGCTTCCTTGGGGAAAAGTCTCAATCATCAAGAACAGGAAACGCGATCTGACCTTGCCAGCATAAAGCGCCTGTGGGCTTTGGCTGGCCCTCTGCGCGGCAAGGTTTTGGCTGGCGTTCTTTATCGCTTTGCCCAGTCCTTTTGCCTTGGTCTGGCCTTTGGCGTCGTAATCCTCGTGATTGGTCGTCTGGCACAGGGGGAAGCCATGACATATGGCTGGGCATGGCAGGTCACGGGCCTGATGGCGCTGTCCCTATTTGGGCAACTCCTGTTCGGCTATCTATCCGCCATCAACTCATGGCTTTCCAGCTTTAAACTGGCCAGCCACTTGCGGCTCGGCATTCTGGAACATTTACGCACCCTTCCGCTTGGTTTTCACCTTTCCAGAAACAAGGGAGATACCGTTACGGTGCTAACAACAGACATGCAGATGATGGAAAGCTTCATGAGCGATGCTCTACCACGTATTGCGCAAGCTTTTGGCCTTCCTGTGGCTGTCCTTATCTTCTTGTTTGTTCAGGATTGGGCTGTCGGGCTCGCGGCATCTTGCTCTATTCTGGCAGGTATTCCAGTCTATCTGATCACAAGCCGCTGGCTGGCTCGGCTTGGCATTCGGCGCCAGGACATGCAGGCAGAAGCCGCAGCCCGGATGATCGAGTATGTACAGGGTATCGCCGTTATTCGCGCCTTCAACCGCATAGCAAAGGGGCAAGAGAGTTTCCGAGCCGGATTAAAAGCATTCCGCGATATATCTGTTCAGATGATTGTCAGCCTGACTGCCCCGATGGTCACCTTCGGCGCCATAATCTTGGTCGGCGTCCCTCTTCTCATCCTCGTTTGCGGCTGGCGATATGGGAGCGGAACAATTGATGTTGCGACGGCCATCGCGGCTTTGGTTTTGGCATTTTCACTTTACACTCCTATTCTCGGCCTTGTCGCGGTTATGGAACTAACACGAATGGCTGATGCTTCTCTAACGCGCATGGACCGGGTTCTGACCGCTTCTTCCCTTCCGAGCCCGACAATCCCAAAACGCCCTGACGGCTTTGAAGTAACATTCGACAAGGTCAGGTTCGGCTATAACTCTGAACACGATGTTCTCAAGGGCTTGACCTTCACCGTACCGGAACGCTCCATGACCGCAATTGTCGGCCTTTCCGGGGCTGGCAAAAGCACCATACTCAACCTGTTACCGCGCTTCTGGGACGTTTCCGGAGGGGTAATTTCAATTGGGAAAACAGATATTCGCTCACTTGAGCCTGATACTCTCAATCAACTGATCACGGTTGTATTTCAGGATGTCTATCTGTTCTCAGGCACAATCTTTGACAATATCGCCTTTGGCCGCAAGGGAGCGACATTGGATGAAGTCAGGGATGCAGCCAAAGCCGCACAAGCACATGACTTTATTGACGCTTTGCCAAATGGCTACATGACCAAGGTCGGAGAAGGTGGGGCGTCCCTTTCCGGAGGAGAGCGGCAACGGGTCTCCATAGCACGCGCCATTCTCAAGGATGCTCCAATTATCCTGCTCGACGAAGCCACGGCAGCTATTGACCCCTCAAACGAGCGAGCGTTGCAGACAGCCCTCGGTAGCCTTGTGGCCAACAAGACTTTGATTGTTGTGGCGCACAGGCTCTCAACTATCCGCGCAGCAAGCCAGATTCTGGTGCTGGATAATGGTATGGTTGTCGAGAAAGGCCTGCATGGCGATCTTGTCGAAGCCGGAGGGCTCTATAGCAGACTGTGGAGCCACTGGACAAACGCTGCAAATTGGAGGATTGGTAGAAGCAGCTGAGCCTCATCCAGCAAAACCATGATCCCGAGCCAATTCATAGAAAGACCAATCAGTGACGGATAAAGACCCGAGCAGCCAAACCGCAAGTGTCGGGCGTCCCGCCCGCATCACCCGCGAAGATATTGCCTCAACCGCACTGGCTATCGGACTTGATAAGTTTACTCTTTCTGCAATCGGCTCGGCGCTGGGCGTGGACCATTCTTCTCTCTACCGTCATATCAAGAGCCGCGACGACATACTAATCGCCGCGGCAGATCTGGCAGTCGCAAACGCCGATTGGCATATCGAAACCGATAGCTGGCGAACTTTTGTGCTCCACGTCGCAGAAACTTCCTGGGCTCTTTATCAGCGCCATCCAGGGCTCGCAGCGATCATGCGGCGGGTAGACAGTATGCCTCCCTCCATAATCCGGATTTTTGCCCAAAGCTGTCGAGAACTGGAACGGTTCGGTTTCTCCTTGGCAGATGCCGCATTGCTGATTGACAGCATCATGGACATGACCAGCGATTCATCACTGGGCTGGCAGCATATGGCAGAACCGATCAAGAATGGAATGACTGTGGCTCAGTCTCTGCAAAGCTCTCTAGGCACAATGGCTGAAGAGAGCCCGGACCTTGCCCACCATATTATCTTCATAGAAGAAGTCATCAATAACGGCCCACACAATTGGTGGAAACGGAAGTTGGAACTGTTGCTTGATGGCGCAGAAAAGATGCTCTAGAGGTCTCTGCCTCAAATAAGATCCGCATATGACCAGTCAGTATCGGCCAGAGGCATTAAGTCGCACATGCAACTCATTGTCATTAGCAATTCATCTGATTAAGCTCGCCCCTAGAGCAAAACTTGGAAGTCCCTCAAGTCTTTATGGTTCCCTCAAATGAAAAATCGCTGATTTAGCAGAAGCCCATAATGGTTGGCTTCGGTTCCTCAAAGATAAATTCTTGAGTATTATATTCATAATTATTTGATTTTCCAAAAGTGGCAAATAATAATCTTGATATTTCCACCAGGCTGACTGTTGCCCGGCTTACAAGGATCTGGCCATGACTGTTGCATCTTCTCCATCATTCTCTCTTTTTCCAATCGGGAAAATCTGGACTGGTTTCAGGTCACCGAAAGAGTGCCCTCACAACAGCCGATTCAATGAGAAAGAAAGCCTGATCGAGCTTGATGAAGCTTATGGTGAAGCGCTTATGGGGCTTTCTGCTGCCAGTCATCTGGTTGTTCTTTATTGGTTGGACCAGGCCAATAGATCCGTCTTGCAGAGCAGACCGCCTCATGCAGACAAAACCTACGGCGTCTTTGCCATTCGTTCCCCTCACCGCCCCAATCCGATTGCCATAAGTACGGTGAAAATTCTTGGAATTGAGGGAAACCGGATCAGGGTCAGCGGCCTTGATTGCATTGATGGTACGCCGCTTCTTGATCTCAAACCCTACGTGCCACGGATTGATTGCATTAAAGAGGCAACCCTCGACCTTGGATGGTCTGATCAGCACATGGCTGGGGTCTAACGGCATACGCATGATGCCAGATAAAGGAATAGTGATGGTCCATTTATCCCGATTTTTAAAACATGCCGTGTTGATGGCGGGGCTCAGCCTGCTCTCTCTGAGCGCTGCAAGTCCGGTTCTTGCTTCAGACCGGCTGGTCATTGCCGAAGCCAAGGGTGACCGAGGCTTGCCATCTCCCTACACTCATCAGAAAGCCGGTCCGGCTTACATCTATACAAGCTACATTTTTGATACGCTGTTAGGCCAAGACAAGACGGGTGCCCCGGCTCCGGCACTGGCTTCATCATGGACGGTTTCTGATGATGGTCTCAGCTATGACCTGACGCTCAACCCCAAAGCCCAATGGCATGATGGCAAACCGCTCACAGCTGAGGATGTTGCCTTTACCTTTTCCTACATGAAGGAACATCCCTATAACTTCGTATCGGTTGCCAATGTGACAAAGGCTGAGGTTTTATCGCCAGTTCATGTGCGTCTTACCTTACAGGAAAAAGATGCCGGCATGATCACCAGCAAGCTGATTTCCCTTCCAATCCTGCCAAAGCATATCTATGAGAAGGTCGCAATTCCCGAACGTTTCACTGGCAAACAGGCCACGATTGGCAGTGGGCCTTACAAGCTCGTCAGCTATGACAAGGCACAAGGGCGTTACCTCTATGAACGCAACGAGGCTTACTATCTCGGCCAACCGAAATATGAGCAGCTCGCCGCAATTCGCATGACGCCGAGCACGGCCATTGAAGCCATCGCCAACGGGCAGGTTGATCTCTATAACAGCTTTCCCATAGAACAGGTTGGCGCCGCCAAAAAGGCTGGACTTTCGGTCATGACCTATTTGAGCAACCATCCGGTGAAATTGCTATTCAATCATCAGGGCCGGTTCAAACAGACGGAAATGCGTCAGGCACTGGCCTATGCGATTGATCGCCAGAGGCTGGTTGATGTTGCCTATCCGGGTAAAGGCGAAGTGGCTGAAACCGGGTTCTTCCAAAGAGAATCCCCTTGGCACAAGGATCAGCACGACCCCGATTACAAGTATGACAAGGAAAAGGCCTCCCAGCTCTTCATGAAACAGGGATGGACGTTTGATAACGGTGTCTGGAGTCAAAATGGTGAGCCCGTGATCTTCCAGCTTGTCACCAACAAGTCTTTCAAGAAGCTGGCCACGGTTCTTGCCGAACAACTCACGGATTTTGGCATCAAGACCGAAACCCGTATCATGGAAGATGCTGCCATGCATGCCGCATTCAGGGAATGTGCCTTTGATATCGCGTTGGAAACGGCCAGTACCATGGGCGATCCGGACAGTGTCATCTTCCGCATCTTTTCCAAATCGCCCAAGAGCGACAAGTATTTCGTCAATGGCAGAATGAAGAAGCTGCTGATCGATCAGGCAGCGGCAAGTAGCGTCAGCGAGCGCGCAGCCATGATGCATGAGTTTCAGGCGCTCTATGCAAAAGAATTGCCAGCTTACATGCTGGTCAACCCGCTCTGGGCCGTGGTGCATAGTGCAAATGTCGATCCTCTTTACATGAATACCGGCATTTCCTTTGGCATTCCGATGGTTATTCCCAAGCGGATCCTGATGCCATGAAACAGACAAGTGCTCTTTGATGTTGGTCCCTATACATGGTGGGCACCACAACGAGGGGCCCTTGTTTGGCCCCTCGTCTTCTTTTCCTGAATAATATGGCCTTTGTTATGGTTGACGTGACCCCGATTGAAACGAGCAAAAACACATCCGGCTTGCGTCCAAACAAAGCCGCATCGTCAAAACGCATAAAAAGTCTGCCCGAAGTCCGTATGTCCGCGATGCTATCAGGCTTGACCAATAGGCTGGTTGTCTTTGTTTTTCTGGTAGCTCTTACCTTCTTTTTGCCGCGTCTCATGCCCGGTGATCCTCTGGACATCCTATTTCCGGGGGATTTGGCCCGCGACCTCACTCCGGCAGAGATCGCGAAGCTGCGCCATCAAATGGGGCTTGACGGATCGCTTCTGGCGCAGTTTGCAAGCTATTGCAAAGCTCTTTTCCATGGAGACCTGGGATTTTCCTGTATTCACGCAGCGCCGGTCACTCAATTGCTCGCCAGTTCGCTGCCTTGGACAGGATTGCTTATGCTGCTGGCGACGCCAATTTTCCTCTTGTTAGGCATTGGTTGCGGCATTGAAGCAGGCCGCCAATCACATCAATTGCCAGACAGAATCATGACAACCATCGTGACAATCATTGCCAGTTTGCCCCCCTTTGTAACGGCGGTGTTACTGCTCGTCCTGTTCGGTTTTGGGCTGTCCTTCTTTCCCGTCTCGGGCGCTGAGCCACTCTTTCCCTCGGACACCATGCCCAAGCGTCTGATTGACATTCTCTATCACGCAGTCCTTCCCGCAACGGCTCTGGCCATGCATGAAGTGGTTCGCTTCTATTTTCTCAGTCGTGGGGAAGCAATCAAGCTCTCGGTCCGCCCTTTCATTTCCAATGCTCGTGCACGCGGAATAGGCGAAGGGCGAGAGTTCATTCACTATTTTGGCCGCAACCTTCTGCCGACCCTTTTGGCGCGATTGAGTGACACGATTTCGACGATGGTGACATCTGTTCTGTTTGTTGAAATCGTCTTTTCTTATCCGGGTATCGGCCACCTTATTTACAACGCGGTACTTGATCGCGACTTTGTGCTGCTTCAAGGATCTGTGCTCGGGCTTGCGGCAGTGGTTTTATTGGCTAATTGGCTTCTAGACAACGCGGTTGCCTTGCTCGCAGAAAGAGGGTGAAACCATGAGCCAATGCAGCACATCTCGCGTTTGCCGTCCTTGGCACCTAACACGATGGCAAAAGCAAAGTCTTTTGTGCCTGATGATCCTCGTGGTGATATCACTCATAAGCACGCTTGTTCCACCCTATGATACTGGGCTGGATAGCCTATCTCCTCCCAGTTACGCCCATTGGCTTGGAACCAATGACATCGGACAGGATGTTCTGATCGGCACACTGAAGGCGACACCGAACACGGCATTTATCGCGATTGCCACGTCCTTTCTGTCTATCATCATATCGATCATGCTTGGAGCAACTGCAGCGGTTGCAGGCGGGGTCGCCTCCAATACCATTTTGCGGCTTGTTGACATTATTCAGGTCATTCCATCTATCCTCATCCTGCTCTTGCTGGCAGCTATCGTCAATCCGAGCTTCTGGGGCACGATCTTGTTGCTGGCCCTTACCACTTGGCACGACGAGGTCCGTGTGTTGCGCGCGCTTTTCTTGCGGGAATTGACTAGAGAAAATGTGCTCTATGCTCGCCGCTTGGGCGCGTCATGGTTTTATTGTTCCACACGGCACATTCTTCCGGCAGTATTGCCCTCCGTTCTTGGCCTCTTTGTACAACAAATCCGGCAGGCTGCCATGAAAGTCGCCGGACTTGGCTTTCTGGGCCTGACAGATCCACAACTCGTCACCTGGGGCAGCCTTATGCAGGATGCTCTTGACTATCTCCAAAGCTCGGCATGGATGTGGCTACTGATCCCTCCCGGTCTGTGCCTTTCGCTGTTTCTGCTTTCCGTTCTGTTTATCGGACGTGGCCTGGAGGTTTATTCCATGGCCGAAGGAAAGGAACTTTGATGATTGAGATCAGCAATCTTAGGCTTCACTTTTCTAACCGACGCATTCTGGACAATGTCTCTTTCACTTTAGAGAAAGGCGAGACGCTCGCCTTGATAGGAGAATCCGGTGGAGGTAAAACATCTCTCGCCCGCCTGTTGCTACGGCTGCTCAACGGGAAGCCGTTTGATGAAAATGAAAGGGCTACTCTTAGCAGGCCAAAGGGATTTCACTGGTCAGGTTCGGCTCATATAGACGGACTTAACATTCTCCACGCAGACACCAAAGACATCAAGCAGATCCGGGGCAAGAAAATCGGCCTCATTGCGCAGGCTCTTTCCGACGCGCTGAACCCTCACCTTACGGTTGCCCAGCATATCGAAGAGATTTCGCGCAAGATCGGCCCCATGGAGCAGTCTGCACGGGATATTTGCATTCAATTCAACATTCCGGTCCAGCTTTGCGAACAATATCCATCTCGCTTGAGCGGAGGAGAAATCCAGCGGGTCCTGTCAGCATTGGCCCTGATCAGAAAGCCAGACTATCTTATTCTGGACGAACCGACCGCTTCGCTTGATCCTGCGAACAGAGAAATCGCGATTGAGACTTTTTCAAAGGAAAGCCGGACACGTGGGCAAATCCTCATCACGCATGACCTTGCCCTTGCCCGACAGTTGGCAGACAGAGTGGCCGTCTTGTATCAGGGCCGAGTGGTAGAAGAAGGCAAGACCGCCGAGATATTTCGCTGTCCAAAGAGGCACTATACGGGCACGCTCGTTCAGGCCTGCCATCGTAATCCAGAGTGCGCTGCAGGCAAAGCGCGCCCAAACCAGATCGCAGATGGCGTTTCCCCAAAAGCTCTTCACACCTCAAGACAAAAGCCCGATCCACAAGGTTTGTCCATCCGTCATGTTTCTCATCACTATGAAAATCACCTTGTGCTAGATGATATCTCCGCTTCCGTGCCTATCGGAAGCTGTCTTGGCATCGTAGGCCCCAGCGGTTGTGGCAAATCGACTTTGGCCAAACTTCTCGTTGGCCAACTCCCCATCAAACAAGGGACAATCCTTTGGAAAGAAGGGCGGAATAGCTTACTCCCTGCTCAGGTAAGGCCCGCGCTCGTCTCTCAGCATCCCCATCGCGCAATGGCGCATCATTTTTCTGTTTTTGAAGTGCTTAGGGAAGCGCTCGTTCTGGATAGGAAGAGAACCGCCAGATTCTGTTTAAAACACAAGCACGATTTTGAAGGCGAGGTTTTCAGTCTCCTTGAGCAAGTCGGACTTTCGCACGAACCGGATTTTCTATCGCGCAAGACTGCGGCTCTATCGGGTGGAGAAGCACAGCGGCTCATTATCGCGCGCGCTTTGTCCACCAAGCCCAGCTATCTCGTTCTTGATGAGCCGACATCCGCACTTGATATGTGTGCTCGATCACAAATTTTGTCACTATTGGCAGAACTGATTTCCAAACAGTCGCTTACCACTATTATTTTCACCCACGACCTAGATGCAGCCCATTTCTTAGCAAACCAAATTTATAATATTTGACAGGCATAGTTCACTAAAAACATTGCAAAAGGGAAAAACCACCAGTTTTGATGGCGATTTAGGTCGGGACAGCAATACGGCTTTACAGTTTGTGTTTTCAGTTTTTATGCGCTCTTGGCATCGCCTCAATCATATTTTCTGGGGCGTCTATCATTGGCACGTAGAATTCGATGTCAAGCAGTGGCGTGCCATCAATGCAATCCGGACCATAAACCCAGAGTAAATTGCCGCCACTCACGCTTATTGTTGGCCACGTTTGCCCAACAACCAGATGAAGAAGAGCCCACCAATCAGGCCGGTAACAATCCCGATGGGAATGTCTTCTGGGGCCATGATAACGCGAGCCAGACAGTCGGCACAGATCAGAAAAATAGCCCCATAAAGCGCAGAAAAGGGTAACAGGCGGTTATAATCGCCCCCAACAAACTGGCGAACGATGTGTGGCACCATCAGGCCGACAAATCCAATCATGCCTGAAAAAGCAACCATCACGCCCGTAATAAGCGCACCAACAACAAAGGTGATCAGTCTGAAGCGCGCAACTGCGATGCCTAGCGTGGTTGCAGTTTCATCTCCGATTGTCATGGCATTGAGATCGCCGGCTCTGGTGAGCAACCAAGATCCGCACAATAGCAAGATAATCAAGGGATACAGAAGGTGAGACCATTGCGCGAGCCCCAAACCACCAAGCATCCAGAAAACCACAGTATGTGTTGCTCGCGGGTCGCCAAGAAAAATCAGCAGGTTGGCACAAGCCATGATCACAAACGAGACGGCAACGCCAGCCAGAACCAATCGATCCGCACTCGTTGAACGAGCCAACCTTGAAACGAGAAGGACAATGAAGGTGGCGCCAAGCGCACCCAAGAAGGCCAGAAGAGGCACCGTCAGCAGCCCCAAGAATAGCCCCGTGTGCAACAAGGCCAGAATAGCCCCGAATGCCCCACCAGCCGAGATGCCAAGGAGATGAGGATCGGCGAGAGGATTGCGTGTCACGGCCTGAAGGCTCGCTCCAACCATGGAGAGCCCGGCGCCAACCATGGCGGCAAGCAAGGCGCGAGGAAAGCGGATTTCCCAGACAATAGATTCTCGCCCTTGAGACCAAAAAGGCGCGATCAGGTCGGGGGACATCTTGTTTAGGAGAATACCCCAGATCGTGTCTAGAGGAACGGAAATGGCCCCGACACTGATCGCTAGTGAAACTGAACCAGCCAGAAGCACCAATCCGATACCAAGATGAGCTTTGATACCGAGGGTGTCCGAGTGCTTTTTACCAATAGCAAAGTGATGCTTTTTGCCATCAGTAAATTGGCTGGCCGATTCAGTCATTCTTATTGCCCCCAAAAAGCTTTAGCCAATTTCTTGATGGCGCGAATATTGCGCGGGCCAGGCGTAGCCTCAACATAACCCAGCGTCACAAACCGGTCGTTCTTTACTGCATCGATATTGGCAAAGGCAGGATTATTCATCATAAAGTCATGCTTCTGTTCGGCAGTGACACTGCCGTAATTAATAATGACGATCACTTCGGGGTTGGCATCAACCACCTTTTCCCAAGTTGCCTTAGTCCAACTTTTCTCAATATTATCCATCACATTATGGCCACCGGCTTCTTCGATTAGAGCCGTCGGCATGGCGTATTTGGCAGCAGTAAAGGGAGTATCTTCCCCACTGTCGTAGACGAAGACCCGCAGTGGCCTGTCACCGATAGGCAGGCTGGCCTTGACGTCAGCGATTTCTTTCTTGAAGCCCTCAACAATAGCAATTGCTTTGTCTTCGACATTAAAAATCTTGCCCAGATTGAGAAGATCGATATACATATCATCCATGGATATCTTGGATTTTGGCCCGATATGAATGCAGCTTTCCGTCAGTTCATAGGCCTTGATACCAAAGGGAGCGAGGGTTTCTGGGGTGATTTCGCCCCCCACTTTCATGCCATAATTCCAACCTGCAAAGAAGAAATCAGCATCAGCGCCTACCAGGACTTCTTTGGTAGGATGATCGGGAGACAATTCCGGCAGCCCCTTGAGCTTGGCCATCAGTTCATCATCCGGCATCTTGCGCCGAGAGATTCCGGTGTATCCTGCCATATGATCTTGCAGACCAAGAGTGACCATCATTTCGGTCATGTTAATGTCGTTTGAAACCGCGCGAGTTGGCGGAGCATCGAAAGATACGGTGCGGTTGCAGCTTTGCACTTGTGTCTGCGCGAGCGCAGGAGCGCTCAGCAGCAGCAACCCCATGAGGGAAGCAACGAGTTTCATAATAATTCCTTATACGATGGTAGATGATAGGTGAAATGAGGTTGAGTGCTGAGAGACAGATGCTCCAGACGCGCATCGACATTGAATGCACTTGATACAGACTGCTCAGTAAGAACCTCAGACGGGCACCCAACGCAGCCTGCCTTGCCCTTGTCCAGCAACACAACTTGATCGCAAACAGAGGCAGCCATATTCAAATCATGCAAACTGACGACAATTGTCATTTCGAGATGACGGATCAGCGAGATGACGTCCAATTGATGGCGAATATCGAGATGATTGGTCGGTTCGTCCAACACAAGCAGTTTGGGCTCTTGGGCAAGAGCGCGAGCGACCATAACCCTTTGCCTGTCTCCTCCAGATAAAGTGCCGAATGCACGGTCTGCCAGGGGATGCAGATCCAGTCCATCCAAAGTCGCTTCTATAATGGCTTTATCGCGAGCGCCTCCAACAGCGAATCCGGCTCGAAAGGGTGTACGCCCAAGCGCTACGATCTCTCTCACGGTCAGGGCGAAATCAGTCGGTTGCTCTTGCAGAACAGCAGCAACCATGCGAGCGACCTCCCGCGGAGGAAGTGTCCAGATATCTTTACCATCGATTTCAACGGAGCCGTTTGTGGGCCGATTAAAACGATAGATCATGCGAAGCAAAGTGGATTTACCTGCTCCATTAGCCCCGACAACACCGAGCACCTGCCCGGCCTTCACGGAAACGCTGACGTCGTCCAAAATAAGCTCTCTAGACCGATGCGGTTGCCAGCTTACATTTCTCAGTTTCAAAGATGCTGCGCTCATGCTGCAGCCCTCACCCGGCTTGCAAACTCGACGACAATCATCGCGGCAGGAACGCGCACCGGCGCGCTGAATCTTGCGGTTTGATATTGCTTGCCGATGTCTTCGTCGGATGAAGAAGAAATGATGGACTGAGCCAGCAGAACCAAGTCATTCAAATCTTGGCTTTCGTTCACATCGCCAAAGCAATGGACAGAATCCAACGTTGCTCGCCACCCGACGAGGCATTTTTCTGGACACCCCGAGAGATAGGAATAGCCGGAAATTTCAAAATCGTCTTCAAGCAACGGGGCAGCCTGATAGACAGCCTCCATGACAGTTTGGGCCAGATCATATCCAGCTTCGCAAACTCCTCCTGTGCACTGACATTTGGTGCACAAAGAAACGTGATGAGATACGGTTTCGCCCATGGCATCCTCCGCAAATGCGCGGGGACAAAGGACAACCGGATAGAATTCTGGCAAATACCAATAAAAGCATCTTCAGTCACCTTCCGGAACACCCCGTCCGGGTTACGTTGAAAAGAAGATGGCAGGTCTCCTGACTTGCGGGTCAATGCTTAGTCGGCCTTCCCGGACATGGTATGGCACCATGACATTCCAGTGGCTGATCGACTTTCACTCGCCGCTTACAGTTGCGGGGGCAGTCACGGATTTGGCGCCTATTGGCTACTCCTCACCGTATTCCCTTTTCATCCAGACTAGCTGTCGGCCAGTCCAGAACCATCGCGACTAGGATGGATCGCGAAAGGCTCAATATCAAGCAAGAAAGAGAATTCAATGTGGATAAGCGAATGTGAGCCAGATCCAATTTTCAGTGACAATTATTCGTCATCCGGTTCGGGTCGCACGGAAATTCAAAACAACTATTGCATTTTCGTTCGATCGAACTATATTTAATTCAATCGAACGAATAATAATATAGTGGTCGGGTTCAAAATGATTTGCAGAAGGAAAAAATTATCCGCCAAGAAAGCAGCAACAGATACGCGTCTTCTCGATGTCGCGCTGGATCAGTTTGGACAGAAGGGCTTTGATGGGGCCTCGACACGAGAAATTGCCAAAGCTGCAAATACGGCCATGTCTTCTATCACCTATCACTATGGGGGCAAGGAAGGGCTTTACTTGGCAACTGCAGAATTTGTTGGCCAGGAAATCGCCAAACGGCATCCGATTTCATTCAATCAACAGATAGATTTTACCGCTCTTAACAAGACGGAAGCACTAGAGATACTTGAGAGCATTTTCATGTCCATGATGGATTTTTTCCTATCAGAGCATAGTGCACGCCTGTCGCGATTTGTAATGAGGGAACAGATGCAGCCAACGGCAGCATTCGAAGTCATTTTCAAGAACACTTTCAAACCCATGGCAGACCATGCCTGCGCCATTCTTGACAAATGCACGGATGGAAGATTGAGCGATGAGGAAGCAAGAATTGCCGTCATGGCCATATTCGGCCAATCGCTTGTCTTCCGAAGTGCCCGCCAGTCCGTTCTCAGGGTAGCAAATTGGCCGGACCTGACACCGGAAAGAGCGGACAAGATCAAGGAACAAGTGCGCGCGCATTTTCACGCCATCATGGCAATCTACATAACGCAAGACTGAAACCAGACGCACAATTCAGCCTTCCAACAGCATGAAAAGACCAATTTATCGAGCGTTTTGCAGCGACAGCTCAAGCGCAGAAACGGATACTCTTGCGATGGACAAGAAAGTAACAGAAAACCTGACAGCAGGCCCAATGCCGGAAACGGAGCTGCAATCAGTTGCCCCATCAGCCCCATTGAAAAAGAAGGCAAAACTGAAACCGCTGATCATGACTTTATTGGGGCTGGCTGCGCTGACCGTCGGCATCTGGCAGGGTTATAACTGGTGGACGGTTGGGCGCTTTGTTGAAACTACAGATGATGCTTATGTGAAGGCTGACATCACGACCTACTCTGCAGAAGTCGCAGGGAGCATTGTCGACATACCAGTTTCCGATAATAGTAAGGTAAATGTTGGCGACGTACTGGTTCGCATTGATGACACGGCTTACAAGGCGGCAGTGGAACAGGCCGAAGCGGGTATTGCGGCGGCAAAGGCTGCGCTACTCAACCTGGAAGAAGAAATTAAATTGCAGCATAGCGCTGTAGAGGCTGCCCAAGCAGACCTGGATTATGCGGTGGCCAATCTGTCCTATGCGAGAACAAACTCCGAGCGAGCTCATACGCTGCTTGAGACAGGTTCCGGCACCAAGGTATCGGCAGAAAAATACGCTGTCGCACTGGATTCAGCGCGCGCCAGCGAACAGAAGGCCAGAGCCACACTGAAACAGGCAAAAGGTCAGTTTTCCATTTATGAAAGCCAAAGACTGCAGAAGAAAGCGTCCCTTGAGGAAGCCAATGCAACTCTGAAAATCGCACAGAATAATCTCGCCCATGTCGTGATCCGTGCAGAATTTGACGGCGTCATTGGCAATCGCGGGGTCAATCTGGGCGAATATGTCTACGCCGGGAAAAAGCTTCTAAGTTTGGTGCCACTCGACAAAGTCTATGTCACCGCAAACTTCAAGGAAACCCAGATTGCGCATTTCCGTGAAGGCATGAAGGCCAGTGTCAGCTCGGACATGCTTGACGGCACGCAATTCCAGGGAGAAATCGATAGCCTTGCTCCAGCCTCAGGGTCTGAATTCGCTCTTCTCGCGCCACAGAATGCCACGGGCAACTTCACCAAGATCGTACAGAGAATTCCCGTCAAGATCGCTCTGGATCATAACGGTACGAATGAGGGCCCATTACTGCGCCCCGGAACATCGGTGGTCGTCAAGATAAATACCAGCAAAGGCAACTAGCAATGGCTGTTTCTGAGGTATCGTCATCTAGCACGCCGCTTGCAGAAAAGGCCGAAGATTTTCAGCCCAAAGGCGGTATGTTTGGCTTTTTCTTGATGATCATCGGCATGTTCATGGCAATTCTTGATATCCAGATCGTTGCCAGTTCCTTGCCGCAAATTCAGGCGGGCATTTCGGCATCTGCCGATCAGATCACCTGGGTGCAAACAGCCTATCTGGTGGCTGAAGTAGTGATGATTCCGCTCTCGGGCTGGTTGGCGCGTGTCATGTCCAGTCAATGGCTCTTTGCCATGTCATCTGCCAGTTTCACCATTATGAGCATTGCCTGCGCAATGGCATGGGATACGCCATCCATGCTGATTTTCAGAGCTCTGCAGGGTTTTCTTGGTGGTGCCATGATCCCTACGGCCTTTGCCTCTGTTTTCAAGATTCTACCACCGGAACGTCAGGTGGCTGGCACGGTCGTTGCGGGATTGACAGCAACGGTCGCTCCGGCTATCGGCCCAACTCTTGGTGGATATCTGACCGAAACGGTTTCCTGGCACTGGCTGTTTCTGGTCAATATCGTCCCCGGTGCCATTGTCTCGATATTGGTGCCACTGTTCGTCAGGGTTGATCGGCCAAACTGGCATCTGTTCAGGACTATCGACTTTTTCAGCATTGCCCTTGTTGCAGGCTTTCTTGGATCACTGGAATTTGTGCTGGACGAAGGCGCAAGGCACGATTGGTTCGAGAGCGGAATGATTGTCTTCTTCGCCCTTCTGTCCGTTACGTCTGGAATATTGCTCGTCTGGCGCAGTCTCTCCCTTGAACACCCGACAATAGATTTGCGCGTCTTTGCCAATCGCAATTTCACTATCGGCTGTATTCTCGCTTTCGTGATGGGCATGTGCCTAATCGGCCAAACCTATATAGTGCCGCAATTTCTCTCTCACATCCGGGGCTACAATGCCATGCAGATAGGGCATGTCATGGCGGTTACAGGCATTTCGATGTTTCTTAGCGCGCCCCTTGCTGGCAAGTTGGGGACAATCCTTGATGTCCGGATTATTCTTTTCAGCGGCTTTGCGCTTGTTTGCCTAGGACTTTATTTCAATTCCCACATGACCACAGAAGTGGGCTATGACCAGCTGCTTGTCCCCCAGATTGTCCGCGGTGTCGGTCTTATCCTCAACCTGGTCACGATCACCACGGTTTCCCTTGGCACCTTGCCCACCGACATGGTCAGCGCGGGATCGGCCCAGTTCAATGTCTTTCGCAACATGGGCGGAGCCGTGGGGCTCGCCCTGATCAACACACAGTGGGATGGGCGTTATGACAGACACTATTGGTGGATCATGGAAAGCCTGTCCAACACCAATCAGCGAGTTACGGATCAGGTCACAATGTTGTCCAGCTATCTGGGCCAGCTCTCCGGAATCAATAGTGATAGTGATACCGCAGCCATCTACACCATCACGCGTCAAATTCAGCAACAGGCGTCCATCATGGCCTGGAATGATGTCTTCCTGATGCTGGCAATCGCGTTCCTGTTTGCCGCCCCTTTGACGCTATTTTTGGCAAAGCCCAAAAAGGAGGCCGCAGGCAATGAATAACCTCTTTGCCTGTTGCCGGTAACCAACAACGACACGGATTCATTCCTTGCAATCCCTGTTTCTGAGACTGCCGATATAATCGCGGCTCAGAAAAACAGACCGCTCAAGTTGCAAGAGCAAGAGCCTCATTTCGCAAAGAGAACGAATCAGGCTGGAACAAGTCGTGAAAACTTCTCTCAAGAGCTTTTCGAAAATCGCCTTTTCCCAAGGGCAAAAATCTAATCCAAGCTATTGAAATATAAGTGGAGCGGGTGAAGGGAATCGAACCCTCGTCGTAAGCTTGGGAAGCTTCTGCTCTACCATTGAGCTACACCCGCGACGGCAGCGACCTTTCAAGATCGGCCTGAGGATAGAGTGTATCTATCACATCCTGCCATTTGCTCAAGATGGCAGATCTGCTTTTTTATCAGTTTTTTGACAGCACGAACAGATTTCTGAAAAATCCAACGCGGGTGTCCTTGTGCGGCCCGACATCCTTGCCGACAAGCTGTTCGATTTATCTGCAATTTTACTTATTTCTCTCTTGAAATGAAAATATTCCGCCCCAATTTTGCTGTTTGACCAAAGCAATTGCTGGCACTGGACGACCATAGGACGAGCAACGCATGTTAGAACGCATTAAAGCGATAATCAGTTCCCGACCGTTTGAACTTTCGATCACAGCGCTGATTGTGTTGAATGCGATCACTCTGGCTTTGGAGACATGGCCCGCTGCACAGATGCAGTTTGGCGGGCTTTTCCATTTCATCGACCGCACAATTCTCGTCGTCTTTGTCGTTGAAATCATTCTCAGATTACTCATTCACCGTGCTCGCTTTTTCACGGATCCATGGTCAATTTTCGACTTTACTGTTGTCGCGATTGCGCTTTTGCCAACATCTGGTGCCCTGTCGGTGTTACGGGCCTTCAGGGTTTTGCGTGTATTGCGCCTCATAAGCTTTGTTCCATCCCTCAGGAGGGTGGTCGGGGCACTGCTTGAAGCGCTGCCCGGGCTAGGCTCCATTTCCCTGTTGCTGGGCCTTCTCTATTTTGTCTTTGCGGTTATGGCGACCAAGCTTTATGGAGCGGATTTCCCCGACTGGTTCGGCAGTCTTGGCGAGTCCGCCTACACACTGTTTCAGGTCATGACACTGGAGAGCTGGTCCATGGGCATCGTTCGGCCTGTGATGGAAGCGCACCCCTTTGCCTGGCTGTTTTTCGTGCCGTTCATTCTGGCAACCTCTTTTACGGTGCTGAACCTTTTCATCGGTATCATCGTCTCGGCCATGCAATCAGAGCATGAAGCAACAGCCGAAGCCGAGCGCGCTGCACTGCACTCGGAAACAGAAGGCGTGCTGACAGAAGTCAAAACTTTAAGGCGTGAGGTTTCTGAGTTGAAAGCACTGATAAAGGAGCAGAATAGCAACAGGTAATCCACATTCATCGTGAAGTCATTTTGCTGCCTTGATTGAAGCGTTATTTTCTGGCGTGTTCAACAATTGAGATTTCAGCAAAGCATGTCTTCAGAAAACCGTCTTCCCATTCTCTATTCTTTCCGCCGTTGCCCCTATGCCATGCGGGCCCGCATGGGACTATATGCATCGGGTACGGTTGTTGAATTAAGAGAAATTGTTCTCAGAGACAAACCAGCTCATATGCTGGAAATCTCTCCAAAGGGAACGGTGCCCGTATTGCTGCTTCCTGATGGAACAGTTCTGGACGAAAGCCTCGACATCATGATCTGGGCGTTAAAACAAAATGACCCGCATGGCTGGCTGGAGCAGGAAGAAGGCTCTCTGGATGATGCTCTGGCCTTGATCGAAGAGATGAACGGATCGTTCAAGCATCACCTTGATCGCTACAAATATTCAAGCCGGTATGAAGATGCTGATGAAGTGGTTCACCGCTCGATGGCGATGATTGCGCTCGCCTCGCTGCAAGCACGGTTGGAGCTTTCGCCACAATTGTTTGGTGCGCGCGCGAGCCTTACCGACATTGCGCTTTTTCCCTTCGTCAGACAGTTTGCCAACACAGACCGGGAATGGTTTGACGCCCACGCTCCGGTTGCTATTCGCAAGTGGCTGGTCGAGCATGAAACATCTGATTTGTTCGTCGGCATTTTCAGCAAATGGCCTGTTTGGCGTGAAGGCGATCCCGTTACTCTCTTCCCTGCGCAGCCCGAGCTGCAGGAAGTCCAGTCCGCCTAGCCCTTGGCAAGCACAGTCCCCTCAGGAGACCCAGCGGCGTAAATGCTCGGAAATCGGGGTTTTGTTCACCGCTTCGGCAACCGTTAGGCCCACAGAGCCGAGCATGGAATGGGTATGCCACAGTGTATAAATCGGCATCTTTTGTGTGCCGAATTTAAGCTTGTAAGGCTCGTCGCCAACCGTAAAGTCGAAGATTTTCATGCCGTCCTTGATGCAGTCGCAAATCAGGTCTTCAGTCATCAACAGGCCGGGTGAATATCGACCCATGCGATCAAAATCCAGCCCCATCATCAACATGAGATAACGACCAGCATGTTCAATGCCATATTGAACAGCAACGATCTGGTCGTCATAGGTAAATTGATACAGGCGAACGTAACCACTCTCAACATTGTTCACAGCAAGATCAAGATAGAAGTCGAACGTCTCGGGTGTCTGGATCAGATCTTCACCGGGGCGATCTTTATAGCGATCTTTATGAAACTCGCGCAGTTTTTCCATGGCAGGCCTTATCTCTTCAGTTGAGAAGAGCCTGTTCATCTTCCATTCCCCTTCGCGCATCATGGCGCGCCGCTTTTTGTCCCGGTGTTTGCGTTCGCTTTTTGAGATATTGGCCAACCGCCATTCCTCATAATCACCACATAGTTCTGTCGAATAAGCGGAAAAATCGGCCAACTGGAAATAGCTTGAAGGGAAAAGGCGCTGCAACCCTGGATCGTTCGTTGGCATATGCTTGATGCGCAGAACATCATAGGAACCAAGAGTTTCAAGCAAACGTCGGCTAAGAAAATCAGGATCAGGAACCCAGTTTCCAATGTCCTTATGCACGGTGGGAAGGGCATAGTCGACTAGGCACATGTTGGCATATTCGAGCACCGTTGCACCCATTTTCTTGCGTGCAATCAAAGGAAATACGCCGACAAGGCAGCCTGTATTTTTACACCGCATTTGCAGCGTTCGTTCTTCAACTTCCGGGAAATTCTTCAGATAATGTTGCATGGCGGCATGCCAGACAGGATGCTGAAATGCAGTCACCTCGGCCTGAGCGAACAGCGCCCGATATTCATCGGATTCAAAATCAAAGTTCGAAGAAACGTTCAATTCAAGCATATCTATTGCCTGCAACTTCTCATTATCCAAAATTGTAATGACGTAACACTCTCACAGAGAAGATAAGCAACTGTAAACTCTCCCCGCGAGAGCTCCCCATGGTTGCATAAGAAGTCCCTTAATTACTGATTTTTATTAGATATGGTTAATAGAGGTTAAGCTCGTGCATGAATGCATCCATGGCTTCGATCGTCCCTTGAGGCCCTTCAAGCTTAATGTCAACGCCAGTTTCATGATATTGGCGATCAAGGACAGTAAGGTTCAAGAGCGAAATCTGCCGCTCGATTTCGCTGGTTTGATCAAAGCGCCCCGTCACAGTCTTGTGCAGGATTCTCTCCCAAGGGACCAGTTTTGCGACATCCAGAGCCATTGACGCAACGCCGGAGTAAGCGCGTGCCAATCCCCCAGCACCAAGTTTTGTGCCACCGAAATAGCGCACGACAATAACGCCACAGTTGATGATTTCTCGCCCGATCAATACCTTGAGCATCGGCATCCCAGACGTGCCTGCTGGTTCGCCATCATCCTTTGCCCCCTCTTCTATGTGATCATCATCGTGAATAAGGCGAAAGGCTGTGACATGGTGATTTGCCTTGCGGTGCTCTGTGCGAAGCGCCTCAAGCCGGTCTTCGAATTGATCGATTGGCACGAGAAATGCCAGAAAGCGGGACTTTTTCTCCTCCAGTTCCGCATAAAATTCGGTTTCTATGGTCTGCAGCATGCTTTACGCCATTCGGAAATGCTTGGAGAGCTTGAGGCCCTGCGCCTGATAATTTGACCCGATGCCCTCGCCATAGAGTCTGGTCGGGCTGGCGCGCATGCGCTCATAGGCCAGACGCCCGATCAACTGCCCGTGTTCAACGATGAAAGGCACTTCATGGCTGCGCACTTCCAGCACGGCCCTGCTCCCTTTACCACCCGCCACACAAGCACCGAAACCGGGATCGAAAAATCCCGCATAATGCACGCGGAACTCTCCAACCAGAGGATCGAAGGGGATCATCTCCGCTGCATAAAGAGGCGGCACATGCACAGCCTCGCGCGAAACCAGAATATAGAATTTGTCCGGATCAAGAATGAGAGCATTCTTGCCGCGGCCCTCAATGGGCTCCCAGTAGTCGAGAACATCCAGCGCGTCGCGCTTGTCAACATCGATCACGCCAGTGTGACGTTTGGCCCGATAGCCAATAATCCCCTCCCCGGCCAGATCGATGGAGACGGCAATGCCGTTGTCGATAAATGGCGCATCCTCGCAGGAGACAAGTGTTTCATCGCGATGCAGGATAAGATGCTCGGGATCGGTCAGCCTTGAGCGCCCCTGTCGAAACCTTATTTGTGTCAACCGGCTACCCGCGCGGACGATAATGGGAAAGGTGCGCGGGCTGACTTCCATATAAAGAGGACCGGAATATCCTGAAGGAATGGTGTCAAACTGGCGTGATCCGTCGGCGATGACCCGCGTGAATATATCGAGCCGGCCTGTTGAGCTTTTGGGGTTGGCTGCTGCCTCCAGAGCAGAAGGCAATGCCAGACTTTCCATCAAAGGGACAATATAGACGCAGCCGGTTTCAAGAACCGCGCCGTTGGTCAGATCAATCTGGTGCAGCTGCAACCGCTCCAACTTGCTTTGCACGGTCTGGTTCGGACCCGGCAAGAAAGAGGCGCGAACGCGATAGGCCACGGTCCCAAGACGCAAATCCAGACTGGCAGGCTGGATCTGGTCTTCATCCAGCGGGCTGGAAAACGAAATGACACCGCTCTCAACAAGCTTTGAAATATCCGCGTCGTTTAAGATACCGGACCCTGTAAATATGGAAGCTACCATAGAATGACCTGATGTTTGTTCATTCTGTTCTGTTTAGCAGGGTTGAGATTGCGTAGCAACAGCACCTCAGCAGCCAGGGAAGTGACAGCCATATTATCAGACATAGCAAATAGCCTCCGGTCACACGAATAATCAGAAAAGTTGCAAATCGGCGCTGCAAAACGTCCTGTTACATCAATTTTTATCTATCTTCTTAACTCGGCGGATATGGAGCTGTACTAATATACCGATCACCAGATCAAAAGGCGTCTCGAGAAATCCTGACGCCGTTCCTTTGTCACCAACGGGATCTATTTGTTATTTCAATGAAAAAGCTCATAGCGATTTTCGTATTATCAATTTGCTTCATTACTGGCATCATTCTGACTTATGAAAATCCGGCAAACTCGCGTCAGATTCAGGGAACTCGTATGACGTCGTCTGAAAAACAACAGGCAGAGACGAAAATTACGTCCTTTCTTGAAACAAGCATGGCTTATTTCAATCCGTTTCACGACGAAGTTCGTGTAAACAATTGCAAAATCACCTATCGCATCAACAGCGTAGGGAGCTGCGATGCTACTCCGACGGCCCGGTTCAACGAATTTCAAATTGATCTCAAAGATGTCAAGCAAGTGCGGGTGTTTGAAAATTCACGCACGGGAACTGATGCGTCCGGTTCCATCCGCTTTGAATTTGATGAAAAAACCCAACAGCGTTTTGACCGCGCTCAGACCTTGTTCAGCAAATATAACCGCACCAACAATGGATATAACGGTTCCATGTGGGCGCAGGAAGCCCATTCTGCAGAGCAAAATGCTGTAAGAGACGCGCATTTGGGTGAGTTGCGAAGTTATGCAAAAACGCAAAACTGTTCTCGCAGTGTGGAACAGTATCACCTGCCCAAAACGCTCGGCACGATAAGCTTGTCCAAAGTTGACAGAGATGCAGCCTACAGTCTCAAGTCTTATCACGCCAACTGCATTGACGGCTGAGTTTGCCTCATCATTTGACCTGTTTCAGCGAACCAGAAGGCGCTGTTTTGCAGCGAGGTTTGCTTGTGTCTGCAAGCCATTGATTTCTGGTGGCCAATTCATGTTATTCGCTCCGT
Source organism: uncultured Cohaesibacter sp. (assembly GCF_963664735.1). Classification (NCBI taxonomy): domain Bacteria; kingdom Pseudomonadati; phylum Pseudomonadota; class Alphaproteobacteria; order Hyphomicrobiales; family Cohaesibacteraceae; genus Cohaesibacter; species uncultured Cohaesibacter sp. The sequence goes on from NZ_OY761553.1 coordinate 2,475,545, forward strand.
CAAATTTCTTTTTCAACTGTATCCAATTTTAATGAATTCCCTATCGGTTTTTCAAACGGTTGCGTCCAAAATAACCACACCCAATTAAGCTAATCATATCTGAAACTCATAGTTGATCCGATGAACAACAAAGTCATTGTCTCCGTTGCCGCGTTCCTTGCTGTCATTCCCGCAGTAACCCTCATGGCCTTTTGGCAAACCAATAGTTTTGCCAAGACAAAGCCTCTATTCTCCGCTCAGCAAGTAAAGCAAATGGAATCAGCCATTCAGACGTCTCTGTCACGCGCCCTCGACCACAAGGTCTATGGCAGTGATATCACTGTGTCAGGATGCAAGATCATCAGTCGTTTTGAAAAACCGCAAACCTGTTCCTCTTTCAGAGACATACGAATGCAGGAAACCTTGCTGGATATTCGCGAAACTTCAGCGGTTTCCTATTCAAGCCTCACCGCCCAAAAGGCTTCACGAAACAGCTTGCTGAAATTCGCTTTCCAGCCGGAAATCGAACAGAAGGTAGAAAGCGCCAAGCAGGCTATCTGGACCTATGTAAGCGACAAGCACGGGCTGCGCGGGGCAGAATGGAACGAGTTTGCTGTCAGCGCCGAACAGCGCATCCTCAAGCAATATGGCTTTGACAAGATGGGAAGCTATGACGTGACGCAGACCTGTTCCTCCAACAAGAAGATGCGCCACCTGCCGGGTAAGCTGGGCACTTTTGTTCTTAGCGGAGACACGCGCGAACTGGGAAGGCTGATCAAGAACTATCAGCGCTTTTGCACGACTTCCGACTCCTAGATATGCTCCGATATGCTCCCGATTTTTAAGCGTCATTCCCCTACGCATTGACACGCTCATCCAATAGGCGTACATAATGTCGCACTTGTGGTCATTTGAGCCGGCCGGCTTGCCGCCACGTAAAAGAAAGTCGCTAAAAGGTCGGGGATGTGAATATCCGTCTATCCCGGCCATAATAACTTATGCTGCCGGGTTTTATTTTGCTCAAAATCCGGTCGACCAACTGAGAATTGCCCGTATGTCTGCTGCGGCTTGCCAAAGCAGAGAGGCGGCACAGAACGAACAGGATTGAGCCATGTCTGAGACAAACAAAACCAAAACCGGTTATCGCGCAGCCACCGAAATGGTTCATGGCGGCGTCATGCGTTCGCAGTGGGGGGAAACCTCTGAAGCGCTTTTCATGACGCAAGGGTATGTCTATGACAGTGCCGAAGCGCAAGAAGCCCGCTTTAACGGAGAAGAGCCGGGCTATGTCTATTCTCGCTATGCCAACCCAACGGTATCGATGTTTGAAAACCGCATGGCGCTGCTTGAAGGTGCAGAGGGCGCACGCGGAACTGCTTCAGGCATGGCTGCGGTCTCCTCGGCCATGCTTTCTTGTGTGAAAGCTGGCGATCATGTGGTGGCAGCAAGCGCGCTGTTCGGCTCATGCCTTTATATCGTGTCGGAATTGCTGCCCCGTTTTGGCGTTGAATGCACACTGGTGGACGGCACCAATCTTGAGGAATGGAAAGCGGCCATGCGTCCAAACACGCGGGCATGCTTCCTTGAAAGCCCGACCAATCCGGTGTTGTCCGTGATTGATATTGCAGGCGTTGCCGCCATCGCCCATGAAGCAGGGGCTAAACTGGTCGTCGACAATGTGTTTGCAACGGCGATGTGGCAGAGCCCGTTGGCGCTCGGCGCAGATGTTGTGATCTATTCGGCCACCAAGCATATCGATGGTCAGGGCCGATGTCTGGGCGGTATCGTACTTTCGACCGAGCAGTTCCTCGAAGAAGAATTCAAGGATATCCATCGCCACACCGGTCCGTCGCTGTCTCCTTTCAACGCATGGATCATGCTCAAGGGGCTGGAAACTTTCCCGCTACGCGTCAAGGAACAAACCCGCAGTGCTGGCGTTATTGCCGATCGTCTGGCCGAGCATAAGGCAATTGATCGCGTCTTCTATCCAGGCCGCGATGACCATCCCCAGGCCGAGGTTTGCAAAAGGCAGATGCGGGGCGGTTCGACCATGGTGGCGCTCAATGTTGCCGGTGGCAAGGAAAAGGCCTTCCAGCTTGAGAATGCGCTCAAGATCATCAAAATCTCCAACAATCTGGGCGATGCCAAGAGCCTGATCACCCATCCGGCCACCACGACGCACCAGCGCCTTAATGACGATCAACTGGCAGCCGCTGGCATCGGACAGGGTACCTTGCGTTTCTCGGTTGGTCTGGAAGATGTGGAAGATCTCTGGGAAGATTTCGAGCAGGCATTGGCCAGCCTTTGATCTCAGAGCAAAACCGATTGAAAATCTTCAGGGGCGCATTTGCAAAAGTGCCCCTGTTTGCCTTGATGCAAGCCCCATTCCTCGACTAGACTGGGGCCATGACGTCCATAAGGCAAAGCGAAATGTCCCAAGAATCCTCCTTAGAAAAACACCCCACCATTCCCTATGACATGCCAATCGACGTAGACGCGTCCGATATCGACATGATGGGTCACGTGAACAATACCATCTATTTGAAGTGGGTGCAGGAAGCTGCAACAGAGCACTGGGACGCAATTGCCGATAAGGATGACCATGCTTCAATGTTCTGGCTCATCACCCGCCATGAAATTGACTATAAGCGTCCGGCCTTCGAAGGGGATCAACTCATCGCCCGCACATGGGTCGGTTATTTCGAACACCATAAATGCGAGCGCTTCACCGAAATCATCCGTGTGAGTGACGAGCGCATTCTGGCCAGCGTCAGAACCGTCTGGTGCCCGGTCAGTCAGGAAACAAAGCGAACGTTGCGCCTCACTGAAGAACAGATCAGCCGTTATTCCAAGGGGCGCAAGCCTGTCTGACAGACCGCGTGACTAACTGATCGAGACGATCGAGACGCCTAAATCTTCTGCCAATCGGACAAGATGTCCGGGCAGTTGCCTCCCTGCCCGGACGTCAACCGCCGCTTGTCTGGTTTATTTTTTGGGCGGCACCAGTGCGCAAAAGGCTCCACTGGCAGCTTCATCGGAGCCAAGCATGATGGCTGCTGGTGCCCGATATGGATTAAGAGGCTTGCTTGTTTGCAGATCAAAGATCAGCAGCGCAGCAAGAGCCAAGAGGGTTGCAGAGGCAGGCAAAGCCCGGCTAGAGAAAAACCCGTTCATCATTATCCCTCCAATCCCAGAGGTTTACGCAGGCGAATGCCAACCCAGGCTCCGGCAAAGGCAGCAATGAACCATGCCCAGCCATGCAGACTGCCGGTCGAGATGCCCGAGAAAAAGGCTCCAACATTACAGCCCAGCGCAAGCCGGGACGAATAGCCGAGCAGGAAACCGGCAACAATGGCTGCAATCCATGCCCGCGCCGGTAGGGAAGGAATCTTGGCCTTGAGGCCAGATCGCCAGACAGCCACGATGAAGGCGCCGAGTATGATGCCAAGGTCCGTCAGCGAGGTGTAATCAGTCAGCAAGCTTGCACCGAGCCGCTCCTGATGCACGGCATTTGCCCAATAGGGTGAGGCGGAAAGATCTGCACCAAGGGCGGTGGTGACTTTTGCACCCCAGAGCCCGAGACCATAGACGACTCCCCACGGTTGGCCCGCAACAACGAAATTGGCAACCGCCAACCCTGCTAACAGGAGTGCTGCGACAAGCAGACGTCGTGGTATGGCCCGAGCCTGTTTCGGTGCCAGGACCAGAGCAAAGACACCGACTACCAACAGCCCTGCAAGCGTCACCAGAAGCCCTGCGTCACCCTTCAGCACAATGAGCGGCAACTGTCCCAATTCAGTCCACCACATGAGATGGTAGGAACCGGCAAAAGCGCCGATGATGAAGAAGGGCAGAGCGACAACGCTCACCGGATTGCCCGAGCCAGCATTGACCAATGTGCCAGAACCACAGCCAAGCACGAGCTGCATGGCGGCACCAAAGACAAAGGCTCCGCCAACCATGGCCCAGCCAATGGCGGCGTGCGCCCCGATCAATTCGGGATGATCACCCGACAGCAGCGGAAAGGCAACAATGGCCACCAGGGCAATGGCGAGAAGCTGCGCAATCAGACCAGCAGGCTCGCGGCGAAGAATCATCGCTCGCCAAGGGCCCGCAAAGCCGAAGCGCAAGCCTTCAAGCGTAAGGCCAAAGCCGATCCCGATCGCCAGCAACAAGCCATAGCGCACGCCAGCAGCAGCAGTCAGAGACAAAACGGCAGCGAGGGTGATGCCAATCAGGACTGTTCTCGTGAAATAGCGAGACCCCTTTGAAGGGGTCTCTATGGATGCACCGATATCTGTCACTGGGATTATCCGCCGGTTACCTGTTTGATCAGTGTCTTGACGAGGCCGGGGGTGTTGGCCAGTTCATAGCCTGCGTTGGAGTAGCCAACCATCGATTCCGGATAGAGCTTCACATTGTCCAGCTCGGCCAGTTCGGAAAGCGCGAACCAGTTGGTCGCGGCCCAGTGGCCTGTGTTGCAGAAGCTGACGAGTTCTTCGCCGCCGTTAAAGCCCGCCTTGCTGGCAAGATCCTTGACCTTGGCCGCATCGGCAATCACAGGCTTGTTGTCAAACCAGCTGGAATGCACGAAATATTCAGATTGCGGCAGAGTACCCGGTTTGGCTGCTGCCGGATGCTTTTTCTCACCCTTCCAGAATTCTTCAGGGCGTGCATCGACGAGCCGTGCTTTCTCTTCACCATTGACGATTTTAAGAATTTCTTCGCGAGAAGCCGTCCATTTGTCAGAGAAGCTGACATCGATGGTGGTCTTTTGGGGGGTAACAGCACCGGTTTCCAGAGCAAGCCCCTGCTCCTGCCATGTATTCAGACCACCATTGAGAATTGAAATATCGGTGAAGCCTGCAGACTTGAGGGTCCAGTAGACACGCGCTGCCGCGCCGAAATCAGTGATCGTCTCTCCACCATAAGCGATAACTGTGGCGCGATCTTTGTTCGCACCGATGTCGCCGAGCACTTTTTCAAGATGCTCTTGCGTAACCAACTGGCCCGGATTTTCCTTTGGACCACGAAACAGTCCGTATGGCGCATTGACCGACCCTGCAATATGGCCTTGATCGAACAGGCTGGCCCCATCTGCATTGTTGCCACGAATATCGATGATCAGCGGCTGTTCAGAACCGGAGGCTGCATTAAGCTCCTGTGGCGTTACCAATGGTCCGAAGGTGGCGGCAAAAGTCGGGGTCGCAAAAAGACCGAAAGCAACGAACGCCTGAGAAAGAAGTTTCTTCATTTATGTCTCCATATGAGGCAAATTGGGTCAATTCGTTCCGTCAGCTCTAAAGGGTTGGTAAGGCCGGGCTGGGCGAATTGTCTTTGTTAAGTGTTTCTTGTTTGGTTCTTGTTTTCTGGCCAATCATGGCTTGTCGTGCCTGAAGTGGCTTGCTGTCACTGGCCATATTGTCAATTTCCGAGGCCAGTTTTCAAGAAAGATGATCTCAAAGTTCATTTTTAAATGAGAAAATCTTCCCACTCCGTCAGCCTCCCATAAAACGAACTTGCTCTCCTTCTTGCACACCCCCAATTTTGAGAAATTTCTTTTCAGGCAAAGCCTCTATTCTTTGATATGGAAAACAGAACTTCCGCAAAGGAGAATTGCATGGAACCGCGTATTTCATTGGCGACACTTGGTGTCACGGATCTGGAAAGCTCTGTTCGCTTTTATCGCGATGGCCTTGGTTGGACCACTCGCTATCAGGCAGGCGATGGCGTTGCATTTTTCAAGATGATGGGAACGGTTCTGGCTCTTTACCCTATCGACAAGCTGGCTGAAGAAATTCCCGATGAGGATTTCAGACCCAAAGCTGGAGCCTGTGGCATAACGCTAGCTCATAATTGCCGCGAGAAGCAGGAGGTTGACGAGGCGCTCGAACTGGCAAAGAAGGCCGGTGCAAAAATCAAAAAGCCCGCACAAGATACCTTCTGGGGTGGATATAGTGGCTATTTTGCGGATCCGGACGGCTATCTGTGGGAAGTGGCTTGGGGGGCATTCCCCATCGGAGATTACGGTCATCTCGTTTTGCCCTAACCGCTTCGATAGAATAGATGCTATCCCTTTGCGTCCGCGTCACTAAAAAGCTCTTTTGCCAGAAAGATTCGAGAAACCGTTGTAATCGCCGTAATGGCAGCAAAGCTGTAGGCAACAACCGCGAACCAATCAGGAATGAGGCAGAATAGAGCAAAGACCGCGTAGGTTTCCCCCGCTTCAGCCAAGCCGCCAGTGAAATAGAGCGACTTCGAACCGTGACTCTGCGTTGAAATCCCCCGCTTCTCGGCCATGATCGCGAAAGCAAGAAAACTGGCGCCGTTGGCATAGAAAACCATTAAAAGCACTGCCGCAGGCACTGCATTTTCAGGCCGCGCCAGAGCGAAGGCCAGCGGCACCAGACCATAGAAAATAAAGTCGAAGACAATATCGAGATAGCCACCAAGATCGGTTTTCTCTCCGGCTCGCGCCACAGCTCCGTCCAGACCATCCATCAAACGGCTGAGGGCGATAAAAAGCAGCCCCCAAAAATACAACTCAAAGGCGATTAGAAGACCAGAGACACATCCCAACACAAGCCCAAGCACAGTCAACTGATTGGCTGTGCCCCCCAGATTATGAAGTCTTTTACCAATATATCCGATCGCAGGATCTATAAGCCGTCTTATTTTTGCATCCAACATCAAAGTGATTCCACAGTTTCATTTAATATTGAGACAATCATATTGGTTTGTCCTAATCAGTATTGGTAACCCGATTTACCCTGTGGACCGAACAATTGACAATACAAATTCGAGCACGGTTTCGTTACAATGTGTTTGAATAATTTATAATATTCTGGTTATAACTTAACTATGCAATTACTGTAAATTGTTCGGGAAATTTACAAGATAGCATGACCTTGTTTCTATTTGGCAGACTGACCGCCTGTCACAGCATTGTTAGTCGTCCACCTTAGCATGAGGACAAAGTGCAGAAATACACAGCAATAACGGGGTCAATTCAAGTCATGGTTGTGCCAGAGTATCAACCGGACCAATCGACACCAGACAGAGGACAGCATGTTTGGACCTATCATGTTGAAATCTGCAATTTTGGGCCATGTGACATTCGACTTCAGGCTCGCCATTGGCGCATCGTAGATGCCCAAGGGCGTGTTCATGAAGTTCATGGCCAAGGCGTGGTAGGGGAACGCCCTCTCATCGGGTCTGGAAACAGTTTTAAATATAGCTCAGGATGTCCGTTGGATAGTGAAAGCGGTTTCATGTCCGGTCATTATGAAATGACGATGAAAGATGGCTCCACTATGGAAGTGACCATTCCGACTTTTTCGCTAGACATTCCAGACACAGAGAAAGTCCTGAACTGACAGCTGCGTCAGCAAGCTCTTTCCAGTTTTTTCAATATCGACATGGGGTTTCGCGCTTGGCCAGAGTATCAAACAATGGTTTGGCGTGAACCTTCCTTGGGTTTATTGCAGATATCAACAGCATTCTTGCAAAACCCAAGCTTGAGCTACTCGGAAACTTACGCTCTTCAATTCAAGCAAGGCAGATCAGGAACATTCTTGTTAAACGCCTAGCAATTAAGGATAAATTCGTATCATTTATCCCGCTAGCTTATCGGGATTGGCACCCCTGTCCAACTGCCTCTCTCGAATTTACCAATTATCCCTATTGAAACTTCACGAAGATTATTCATTTTCTTTTCGAATTCAAATCGGCATCATTCAAACGCTCTTCTGTTGTAAAATAGTTGCTTTCTTTTGGCAGAGTGCAGGCGGTTGCGCCTAGCGCCTTTCCTATGCATCGGCATTTATTGTTTAAAACTGGAATTCTCAGATATGGCTCCTGACAAGCGCAAATCCGGCCTTAGAACTTCCGCAGATCTAGATCGCCTGATAGGCGGAGGCCCGTTAAGTCGACTATTCACTGCGCGCTGGACTTTGCTGATCTCGGCGATCGGCCTTATCTGGATTGCGGTTCAAGACGAGGGCGAAATGTGGCGCGCAGGCGTTGTCTTTATCGGCATCATTTTGGCAACGATGTTTTTCCCTCGCAGAAGAAAAGTCACTCGGCTCAAAGCGCGGGTTGAAGCCAGAAGACGGGCGATCGTGCCCGATGTTCATATGCGTAAACTGGCAGCAGCGCTGCCAGATCCCTGCTTCATTCTCGACCGTAGAGGGATCGTTCGCTTTGCCAACAAGCCCGGTTCCACCATTTTCGGCAATCTCAAGGAAGGCGATCCGCTGTCATTCCGCATCAGACAGCCGGACATGCTCGCTGCCCTCGACAATGTTCTGGATGGTGGCCCGATCGAGAAAGTCGACTATACGCTTAAAAGCCATAGTGAACGATTTTATGAAACCTGGGTTACACCGATCCACATGAACACCGACAGCAAGGCAGGTGAGCGGCCCGAATTCATTCTCATGCTTCTACATGACCAGACAGAGCAGAAGAATATCGCCCGCATGCGGGCTGACTTTGTTGCGAACGCCAGTCACGAGTTGCGCACGCCCTTGGCGTCAGTCATCGGATTTATCGAGACATTGCAGGGCCCGGCAAAAGATGACAGCGTTGCGCGGGATCGCTTCCTGAGCATCATGCTGGATCAATCCGAGCGGATGTCTCGTCTGGTTTCGGATCTGTTGTCCCTGTCACGAATCGAAATGCGCGCCCATGTCTTGCCGGACACCAAAGTAGATCTTTCCAAGATCATGTGTCATGTGGTGGACAGCCTGTCTCCGCTGGCAGAAGATCTCGACGTCACCATAAACAAGAAAGATCTTGAAGACGATCTGTGGGTTGCTGGAGATCGGGACGAGTTGGTTCAGGTCTTTGAAAATTTGGTCGAAAACGCGATCAAATATGGCAAAAGCGGCAAGAAAATCGACATCAGCTACAGCAATATTGCCGATCCGGCGGACGATACCGCTTATCATGTGCTGTCAGTCAAGGATTACGGCCCGGGTATATCGCAAGAACATCTTCCGCGCCTGACTGAGCGGTTCTACCGCGTCGACGTTGCCTCATCCAGAGAGCAGAAGGGCACAGGCCTCGGCCTTGCCATTGTGAAACATATCCTCACCAGACATCGCGGACGATTGCTCGTGGAGAGCCAACCCGGAGAGGGAGCCACGTTTCAGGTGCGTCTTCCCGTCAGCAAATCTGACAGTTTGTGACACATACATGAAAGCTGAAAAAAATCCGCAATAAATTCAGCCTTTTAAAGTGTCATAAAACTGAAATGTAGATGTCATATACCCATCACATCTGAGCGATAGTTTCGCGCTTGTCCCGGCCACCCGGACATCATGCTTGCGCAGTTTTGGCGCAAGTCCTTTTCGGGAAGGCTGGCATATTCGTGAGCGCATCTTAAAGACCAATTGTGTGGTTTGTCGCTCTAAAAACTGACTTATGGAGAGGTCAAGTGAAATTCGCTTCTTTTGCTAGCGCAGCTGCTATTGCTGCCACCGCCGTTCTTGCTGGTACCGCTGCTCAGGCTCGTGATCAGATTCAGGTTGCAGGTTCTTCTACCGTTCTTCCTTATGCAACCATCGTTGCTGAAGCTTTCGGCGAAAACTACCCAGATTTCAAAACCCCTGTTGTTGAGTCTGGCGGTTCTTCTGCTGGTCTGAAACAGTTCTGTCAGGGTGCTGGTGAAGACACCATCGACGTTGCTAACGCTTCTCGTAAGATCAAAGACAAAGAAATTGCTACCTGCGCTGAAAACGGCGTCAAGGAAATCATGGAAGTCAAAATCGGCTACGATGGTATCGTATTCGCTTCTGACGCAAACGGCCCGGACTTCGCTTTCGAACCAGTAAACTGGTTCAACGCTCTGGCTCCGAAAATCGTTAAAGACGGCAAACTGGTTGACAACTCCAACGCCAAATGGTCCGACGTTGACTCCAAATATGCCGACTGGGAAATTGCTGCTTACATCCCTGGCGAAAAACACGGTACCCGTGAAGTTTTCGAAACCAAGGTTCTGGAAGCTGGCTGTAAAGCTGCTGGCGCTTACGACCTGTACATCGCATCTGGCCTCGACAAGAAAGCTGCCGAAAAAGAATGCATGAAAGTTCGTAAAGACGGTAAAGCTATCGACATCGACGGCGATTACACCGAAACTCTTGCTCGCATCGACAGCAACAAAACCGGCTTCGGCGTATTCGGTCTTGCTTTCTATGAAAACAACATGGACAAGCTGAAAGTTGCTACCGTTTCCGGCATTTCTCCAAACGCTGCTGTTATTGCTGATGGCACCTACCCGGTTTCCCGTCCTCTGTTCTTCTACGTCAAGAAGTCTCACTTGGGCGTTATCCCAGGCCTGAAAGAATATGTTGACTTCTTCATGTCTGACGAAATGACCGGCGAAGGTTCTCCGACCTCTGAATATGGTCTGGTTCCTGCTCCAGAAGCAGAACGCGAAGCTATCAAAGCTGCTATTGCTGAAGGCAAAACCCTTTAAGGTTCCCTTCTTTGGAGCCATGCGCGGGATTACCTGCGCATGGCTTTTTTTTAACCTTCGTCAGCACCCTTTTGACCGCTGACAGCAAGTATAAGCAAGGCCCTGACTTCTATGGGTGAAGTCGCTTCTGATGGCGGGGTAAACGTCTGAAGCAAATTTCTTCGCTCAAAACTTCGTTAATAATCGGAAGCAGGCAGCCCGAGGCATCTTGTTGAATTTACAATGCGATTTATAAATCGCTTTAGGGGCAGATCGCTATGAGCCCGTTTTGGCTTTTGGTAGCTATTGTCGTTTTCGCGCTGATCGGTGCAGTTCTGGGGCGTAATCGCGCCGTGTCCTGCGTTAACGGGAATATAGCTACACTTCATTCGCGTCCCGGATATTACGGTTCCTATGTGATGATATGGACCGCACTTCCGGCAATTTTCTTTATGGTCGCCGTGCTTATTGCGCAGCCATTTTTCAATAGCTCGGTTATCGATACTGAACTGCGCACAGGCTACACAACGGCCTGTGACCGCGATATGGCACGCATTCAGGGCGAAGCAAACGCAGAAACACCTGCTATTTGTGAAGACAAAGAGCAGTATGAAGCGCTGGATACACGCCGTACATTGATGCAGAGTGTTGTTGAAAGCGTTGCTGTTGGCGTTGAGCTTCTGGACGAAGACACCGCCGCCAAGCTTCATAACGGTCTTGTCGCGGTACGCCCGACCCTGAAGTCGGTCGGCGTTGCGCTGGCTGAAGATGTGCCCGGCACGGTGGTGGACGCAGCCAACCGACTGAACGAAGTCAAGGCTACCGGCAATCTGGTGCTGGTCATTGGCGTCGCGTTGCTGGTTGTCGCCGGGTTCCTCCTGTCCTACATGCGCATCAATCCAAAGCTTCGCGCCAGAAATCTTGTCGAAACCAACATCAAGATTGCGTTGGTCGTTGCATCCTCGATTGCCATTCTAACAACGATCGGCATCGTGCTTTCGATGCTGTTTGAAGCCATTCATTTCTTCAACAGAGTGCATCCGTTCGACTTCTTCTTCGGCACACAGTGGGATCCTCGCTTTACATCTGCTGGCCGAGAAGGTGGCGGGGAAGGCTCATTTGGCCTTATCCCTCTGATCTGGGGTACTTTGTATATTTCATTGGTTGCTTTGCTGGTTGCGGTGCCGATCGGCATGTTTGCGGCTATTTACATGGCTGAATATGCAAACAACACGGTGCGCGCAGTTGCCAAGCCATTGTTGGAAATTCTTGCTGGCATTCCAACCATTGTTTACGGTTTCTTTGCCTTGGTTACAGTCGGTCCATTCCTGCATGATGCCGGCGCATCAATCGGGCTGAACATTTCGGCAAACTCTGTTTTGACAGCTGGTTTTGTCATGGGGATCATGTTGATCCCGTTCATTTCCTCCTTGTCGGATGACATCATCACAGCGGTGCCTCAATCCCTTCGGGATGGTTCCCTGGGCCTTGGTGCCACCAAGTCTGAAACCATTAAGAAGGTTATCCTGCCCGCCGCCCTTCCCGGCATTGTTGGTTCCATTCTGCTCGCCGCATCGCGCGCAATTGGTGAAACGATGATCGTGGTGATGGCTGCCGGTATTGCCGCCAATCTTACGGCCAACCCGTTTGACGCGGTGACCACGGTAACCGTGAAAATTGTCAGCCAGCTTACCGGTGACCTTGAGTTCAACTCTCCGCAAACCCTTGTGGCCTTTGCGCTGGGTATCACTCTGTTTGTCATCACGCTGGGGCTGAACATCTTTGCTCTGCACATCGTGCGGAAATATCGGGAGCAGTATGACTGATGACTGATGCAACCAACACACAAGGCAACGCCGTTGCCGCAGGCGGACACCGCGATCTGGGCCTGAAAAAACGTTATGGCAGGGAACGCCGCTTTCAGGCGTTCGGTATAACGGCAATCATACTGGGCGTTCTGTTCCTTCTGCTTCTGTTCTGGTCAATTGTCACCAAAGGCTATACTGCCTTTCAACAAACCCAGATGCATCTTGATGTTTACATCAACGAACAGTTGGTCGACCCTTCAGGAAACCGCGACATCAGTGTTTTGCAGATGCCTATCCGCTATAACAAGGTTCTGGAGCAGGCTGTCTATAAAGCGGTTGGTATTGACCCGAACGACAAGACCAAACGCAAGGAGATGCGCGTAGCCAAAAGCCTCCTCTCAAAGGGAGCGTCTGTAGACCTGCGCGATATGGTGGTTGCCAACCCGGATCTGGTGGGCACGAAGATTGATTACTGGGCCCTGGCCGACGGTGACGTTGACAGCTTCGTAAAGGGCCAGATCCCTCGCGACATTCCAGAATCCAAACGCAAAGTGGACGACCAGCAAATCGCCTTCATCGATCAATTAGTTGAAAAAGGCGTTCTGAAAAAGAAATTCAACACGAACCTGTTCATGAACGGACCGTCATCCAGACCAGAATCTGCCGGTATTGCCGTTGCGGTAATCGGCTCGGTTTTCATGATGATCATCGTGCTGATCCTCGCTTTGCCAATCGGTGTGGCCGCGTCCATCTATCTGGAAGAGTTTGCTCCCAAGAACCGCTGGACTGATCTCATCGAGGTGAATATCAACAACCTCGCTGCCGTTCCTTCCATCGTTTTCGGGCTTTTGGGTCTGGCAGTCTTCATCAACTTTGCAGGATTGCCGCGTTCGGCTTCCATCGTCGGCGGCCTGGTGCTTACCCTGATGACATTGCCGACGATCATCATCGCGACACGCTCGGCTCTCAAGGCCGTTCCGCCTTCCATTCGTGAAGCGGCTCTCGGAGTTGGTGCGTCCAAGACACAAGCCATCTTCCACCATGTGCTGCCTTTGGCCACACCGGGCATTCTGACCGGCACGATCATCGGTCTGGCTCAGGCTCTTGGTGAAACCGCACCGCTTCTGATGATTGGTATGGTCGCTTTTGTGAAGGACTTCCCGGCAACCCCATTTGATCCAGCCACCGCTTTGCCGGTGCAAATCTACATGTGGTCGGGTGAGGCTCAACGCGCCTTTACGGAACGTACATCCGCAGCGATCCTGATCCTCCTGGCGTTTCTTGCGCTCATGAATATCTCTGCGGTGCTTCTGCGTCGCCGCTTCGAGCGCCGCTGGTAAGCCAGCGTCGCATTGACCCATTGGTTTGTACGGCCGGGCAGCCACAAAGATGGCGCCTGGCGATCACAGGACTAAGAAAGCATTGATCATGCAGGATACCAATTCTACCGCACAGGATAGCGATATCCGTTCAAATCCGATCAAAATGTCGGGCAAAGATGTAACCGTTCACTACGGTCCCAAGCAAGCTCTGTTCGACGTCAATCTGAAGATCGAAGAAAATCAGGTTACGTCGCTGATCGGTCCATCGGGCTGTGGCAAATCCACCTTCCTTCGTTGCCTCAATCGTATGAATGACACGATCGATATCTGTCGCGTTGGCGGCACCATCAAGCTCGGTGACAATGATATTTACGACCCCAATGTCGACGTGGTCGAGCTGCGTGCTCGCGTCGGCATGGTGTTCCAGAAACCGAACCCATTCCCGAAAAGCATTTTTGAAAATGTGGCTTACGGCCCTCGCATTCACGGACTTTGCCGCAACAAGGAAGAAATGGACGAAGTCGTCGTCACTTCCTTGCAGAAAGCTGGCCTTTTCGAAGAAATCAAGGATCGTCTGGACGAACCGGGAACCGGCCTTTCCGGTGGTCAGCAGCAGCGGCTTTGCATTGCCCGTGCGATTGCAGTCAGCCCTGAAGTCATTCTTATGGACGAACCATGTTCCGCTCTTGACCCGATTGCGACGGCAAAGGTGGAAGAGCTGATTGACGAACTGCGCGAAAACTACACGATCGTGATTGTTACCCACTCTATGCAGCAGGCCGCTCGCGTTTCTCAGCGCACAGCGTTCTTCCATATGGGCAATCTGGTAGAAGAAGGTCCAACAGACCAGATCTTCACCAACCCACAAGATCAGCGCACTCAGGACTATATCACCGGCCGCTTTGGCTAAGTAATTTGTTCGTATTCTTTCGCAAGGAAAATCGACTATTCTTGGAAACAGAATACGAATTTGAGGAGAGATTCGAGATGACTGAGCATACTGTCAGCTCTTATGATGATGACCTACGCGACCTGACCGGTCGTATTGCCGAAATGGGTGGCCAAGCAGAACGCATGGTCGAGGAATCAATCAGCGCTCTGGTTCGCCAGGACTTTAACGCGGCTCAGGCAACGGCTGCCAAGGATTCCGCCATCAACAAGATGGATCGCGATATCGAAGAAAAGGCCGTGCTGATCATTGCACGTCGTCAGCCAATGGCGAAAGATCTGCGTCAGATCATTGCTGTATTGCGCATTGCCACAGACCTTGAGCGCGTTGCCGATCTGGGCAAGAACATCGCCCGCTCTATTGCTGCAATGGAAGCCAAAACGCCACCGAAGCAGCTGCTGCATGGTATCGAGCATATGGCAGAAATCGTTTTGGAGCAGCTGCGTATGGTGCTTGATGCCTATACCACGTCTGACAAAGCCGCAGCAGTTGCAATTGTGAAGCGCGACGATGAAGTGGATGCGCTTTATCGCTCATTGTTCCGTGAATTCCTCACCTACATGATGGAAGATCCCCGGAATATCAGCTATTGCACCAACCTTCTTTTCGCAGCAAAGCATCTGGAGCGTGTGGGCGACCACGCCACCAACATTGCTGAATCGGTCTACTATGTCGAGACCGGCAAGGAAATGGAAGAAGGCTCACTTTGATCTTAAGGATCGGGCTTCGGCCCGATCCTTTTATGCCATCAGGCAAACACCAGAACAGAACGGCTAGTCTTGTGCTGTTCTGGTCTCACCAAAGGTCAGATCCGAGCGAGACACAGAGACATCCGCCGTCCGGATCGCAGAATGCGGAAAAGTGGTTATGAGCCCCAAAGTCATGATCGTTGAAGATGAAGAAGCCCTAAGCCTTCTTCTTCGGTATAATCTGGAAGCTGAAGGCTATCAGGTAGAAGTTATCGCGCGCGGTGACGAAGCAGAAAACAGATTGCAGGAAACACTGCCCGACCTGTTGTTGCTAGACTGGATGCTTCCCGGCCTCTCCGGTATTGAGCTTTGTCGACGGTTGCGCGCCAAGCCCAAGACCGTGAAACTGCCTATCATCATGCTCACGGCACGAGGTGAAGAATCGGAACGTATTCGAGGCCTGTCTACGGGTGCCGACGATTATGTGGTCAAACCGTTTTCCGTTCCAGAATTGATGGCCCGCGTTCGCGCGATTTTGCGCAGAGCAAGCCCCGATCTGGTGGCAACCATTCTCAAGGCTGGCGACTTGGAACTCAACCGCGAGACCCATCGTGTGAAACGTGCCAATCGCGAAGTCAATCTGGGGCCAACAGAATATCGTCTGCTTGAGTTCCTGATGCAAAATCCGGGTCGTGTCTATTCGCGTGAACAATTGCTCGACGGGGTTTGGGGGCATGACGTTTACGTTGATGAACGCACCGTTGACGTGCATGTAGGGCGCCTGCGCAAGACCATCAATCGCGGTCGCGCAAAAGATCCGATCCGTACTGTGCGCGGCTCTGGCTATAGTTTTGACGACCAATTTTCAGTCGAATAGGCCGTTTCTTCAAAGCCCGATCTAAAACACATGCAGACTTAAATTCAAGGCCCTGTTCCTGATGGAACAGGGCCTTGATCATAAATCACGGATGCTTTAGGTAAACCGTCGTTAGCGTGTTTTTACCTCGTCTATGCTCGCGCCTCTGTTGATCAGAAAGGAGAAAAGCCCCTTCTTCCTGGGTGCTTCTTCGATGGCCGGGCGTGTGCTGTTGCGAGCCACTGTTTTCGGCTTAACGGGCTTTTTTCTCTCGATCTGCTTTGCAGTTGCAGGCTGGGAGGCAGAAAGGTCCGGTTTGGTCAAAACGATAAAATCCGTGCCAACAGGTGTCGTTTCGCGGCTGAAGCCCCGGTCTGAGATCGTTATGGACGAGCCGCTGTTGACCAAGCTGTTAATCTGGGCCAGAACCTCATCGGAAATTTCTATGCGATCAAGAACATCGCGGAAGGCAACCAAGCCATCTTGTTCAGCGTCCTGTTCCAGCCCCAACCGGTCTTGCATGGTATCGTTATATCGATCCGTCAGATTGACCGCGAGCCAATCGAGCTTTGAAGCATCCTTTTCGTCTTTCATCGCCGTCAACAAATGCACACCAAGCGGCAGGTTCGGCTCCTTGATCATGATTGGAGCATCAAAAACGGGTTTGAAGTTGGAGCGAACATAAATGTGACCGGTTGGCACTTCGCCAGCACCAGCTGCATGATAAAGCGCCGTAAGAAGATTTTTGTCGATGACGGCCTTGAGCGGCATCACCCGAGCCTCAATGCTTCCCTCTTTTGATTTGATAAAGTCCCGCACGGCGGCATAAGTGGCCTTGCCCGCCAGACCGTCCGGCTCACCAGCATCAAAGCCAAGCTTGTTCAGCATGACCTGCACTTCACGAACAACATTGCCGCGTGGCTGGCGCGTTATAAAGACGCGGATGGGAGCATCACTTTTTCTGATCTGGTCGAGCAGATTGAGACGCATGGAAAGCTTTTCGGACAAGGGATCATTGGATGGGCGATCCGAGAGCAGTTCGAGTTTTCCGTGTCCTTGAGTTGGCTCGGCAACACCAAGAGAAAGCTCGGTCAGCTTGTCTGCCAATTGGCTTTGCTTGGGCTGGAAGAGCGACAAGTCATCGATCCGCTCAGGTTCGGCCTCCCGGTTCGCAATCACCACATGGGCGCCGCGCTCAGTCATGCCGAACAGTTCTCTGGCAAAACCACGGGGCAACCGCACACAGCCATGAGATGCAGGGTAATTGGGAACGGATCCGGATTCATGCAATGCCACACCTGACCAGGTCAAACGCTGCATATATGGCATTGGTGCGCTATCATAGATGTTCGAGAAATGCTGGCGTTTCTTCTCAAGAATGGAGAATATTCCCGTAGGGGTGGAATGGCCTGTTTTGCCGGTGGAAACCCGAGAGGTGGCGATTACCTCTTGTCCGCGGTAGACTTTCAGGCGCTGATCCTTGCGAGAAACAATGATCTGGATTGGAGCGTCTTCTTGAGATGCCAAAGGCGCCTGAGCGGACGTGGTGGCTATTTCTGGAACTGCGGCCTCTTCGAGAGGAGCCTCTGTTGCAGAAACAGCACTGATCCCGGACAATAAAAATCCCACACCGAGTAACAATCGCCCTTTAGAACTCATCATATCCCCCGAACCCCTGATGGCCATCCACTACTATAGACAATCGCCATCTCAAATCGCCATACTCAAAATTGTTTAAGAACCTAGGCGACAGAACCCTTTAGCTCCTGCCATTCTTGCAACGCCCGATAGTTATAGGCGTAATTGATTTCTTATGCCATCGTTAGCCTTAAAATCGCCCTAATTTTTGAAAAATACGCGTTACCCCTAAGACGCGCAAGCAATCAGAACTTTTATTCAAAAAAGTATACTACGCATCGATTTGCAATCGTATCTTCATATTTTCTGATATTTCAACTTCCGCAATAGCGCATAGAAGTATTTTTCATATATAAATCAACATATTTAGCTTAACATTATTTCATAATTCTACAATTTAAAAATCACGTACAAATTTTACCAGTATAAATAACAGTCAATTGCACTAATATTCATCAATCATAACTAAAAATGTCAAAATCTTAAGATTCATGTTTCTTTTTTCTAAAACACTCACTATTTTTTAGAACTTCTTTAGACAAGATGAATGATGACCCCCGATACGCTTGTCGCTCACAACCGGGTCCATGTCTATGAGTAGCGGCGCGCGTAAACCTGGCAGTCTTGGCCCCTCCCAGCTCAGACTGCGAACCGAATTAATGGAGATAGAAATGATAAAAAAAGTTTCTCCTACCGGTATCGAAAGACGTTTTGGTGACACGGAGATCCTCGTTAGCAGAACCGATAAGCAAGGTCATATCACCTATTGTAACGAGTTTTTCCGGGATATCACCGGCTACAAAAACAAGGCTTTGCTCGGTCAGCCGCACAATTGTATGCGCCATCCGAATATGCCCCGTTCCATTTTCAAAGCTCTATGGGATGGTCTGGCGGCGAAGGAAGACGTGTTTGGTTATGTACAGAACCTGACCACCAACGGTGACTACTATTGGAGCTTCATTCATATTGCCCCTTCTCGCGATGAAGAAGGCAACGTGAAGGGCTATGAAGCAACGCGTCGTGTGCCCAATCGCATGGCGATTAGCGACACCATCGAGCCATTGTACAAAGAACTGTGCGACATTGAAAACAAGTTCAAGGACAAGGAAAAGAGCGTTGCGGCGGGTAGCCGTCGACTAGCTTCCCTGTTGGAAGAAAAGTCTACGTCCTATCGCAACTTCGTTCTTTCGGTCTGACAATTTGTGCAAGCTGAAAAAGACTCAAGAGGGCTGGTGTTCTTTCCGGATACCAGCCCTTTTTGTGCCTAATGTCATAAAACGAAAGACAATGAAAACAGCCACGTGTGGTGCTTAATGCCCTTAAAAGGCAAATCGCGTGCATCAATATTCTCTCTTCAGCTTTTCCCGCATTGACTTCACATGAGCATCGCTTATGGTTTGCGCAACAGAGAGATTATCCGCAGCCAAGGCTCACTCAAGGAGCGGATTGTCTTCCAAGCTTAATCACAATTAACCTGACAAGCTGAAAGCAAGTTACATGACGCAAGTTGATCTGGCCGCGCTTCAAAGCTCCATCGAAGAAGGCTTCGAGGCACGAGATTCCATCAATAGCAGCACGACCGGCGACATCAGAGACGCAGTCGAAAAAGCTCTTACTCTTCTGGACAACGGCTATGTGCGCGTTGCCGAAAAGGCCGCTGACGGCAACTGGGTCGTCAACCAGTGGCTCAAAAAGGCTGTGTTGCTGTCATTCCGTCTCAATGCCATGGAAGTCATCAAGGGTGGTCCGGGTGATGCGACATGGTGGGACAAGGTGCCTTCCAAATTTGACGGCTGGGGCGGTATCGATTTTGAAAATGCCGGCTTCCGTGCCGTTCCAAACTGCACCGTGCGCCGTTCCGCCTTCATAGGCAAAGGCGTTGTACTCATGCCATCGTTCGTAAACTTGGGCGCTTATGTTGACGAAGGCACCATGATTGACACTTGGGCAACCGTCGGGTCTTGCGCCCAGATCGGCAAGCATGTGCATCTGTCTGGCGGCGCTGGCATCGGCGGTGTGCTGGAGCCATTGCAGGCAGGTCCGGTGATCATTGAAGACAATTGCTTTATTGGCGCCCGTGCTGAAGTTGCCGAAGGCGTTATTGTTCGTGAGGGATCGGTTCTTTCCATGGGTGTCTATCTTGGTGCATCAACCAAGATTGTTGACCGCAGCACCGGCGAAATCTTCATGGGCGAAGTTCCGCCTTATTCCGTGGTTGTTTCCGGCACCATGCCAGGCAAGCCACTGCCAGATGGCACCCCGGGGCCGAACCTTTATTGCGCCGTGATCGTCAAGCGCGTGGACGAACGCACCCGTTCCAAAACCTCGATCAACGATCTGCTGCGCGACTGATATCGTTCAGCCCTTCGCCAAGACATGTTATTGGTCCAGCCCCATTTTTCGGGGCGGGACTTTTTTTATTTTCCTCCTTGACCTAGAGTGCACTCTAGCAATTAGCCTCCGTCTCTATCGAAACAGGAGCGTTTCTTGAAGATTGGCAATCTATCACAACTCACCGGCTTGTCCGTCCACACCATCCGCTATTACGAGAAGATAGGCCTGTTGCCCGATGCCTCTCGCGATGCTGGCGGGCGGCGACAATATGGCATGGAAATCGCCAACTGGCTGACCTTCCTCAAGCATCTCAAAGCAACCGGAATGGGTATTTCCAACATGGTTCGCTATGCCCAACTGCGCGCAGAAGGGCCGCAAACTGCCAGTGATCGAAAGCAGATGCTGGAAGAGCAACACAAGACGGTGCTCCAACAGATCAAGGATCTGCAAGCGACACTTCCTGTTCTCGAACAAAAAATCGAATTCTACAAAGACATGGAAAAGGCCCATGTCATGGAGGCAGATAATGAACGAGACACAAGCACAATCCCCCGCATCCGAACAGCAAAATAGCGCCCTGACAAGAGCTAGAAGCTACTGCGATGCACACCACCCCGGTCTGGAAGAGCATTTGAATGAATGGTTCGGCGACATGCTGCCAGATTTTGGGGAAAGCCTGATCGAGTGGGCTTATGGGCGACACTATTCCCGCCCCGGCCTTGATAGCAGAACGCGCCAGCTGGCCACCGTTGCCGCTCTCACAGTGCTCGGAGGACAAACCGCGCCACAGCTCAAGATCAACATTGAGCACACACTTGCTGTCGGAGCCAGCAAACAGGAAATCGTGGAAGTCATCTGGCAGATGGCTGTCTATGGTGGACTGCCTGCCGCTATCAATGGCCTTAACGCCGCCAAGGAGGTTTTCGCAGCAACCAGCGAAGGTGTCATTTCCTGAGAAAATTGAAAGAAAGCCATCTTGTCAATTGTCCCCGGCCATAAGGCGCGTTAGGGTAGTATCACATCAATTTGAGGAGCAATTTCATTGCTCTTCAAATCTGGCTTTGGGGAGAGCTCAGATGACATTCGAAGGCTTGCTGTTTGACAGTCGGGGCGAAATCGGTCGCCGGGATTTCTGGTTTGCCCATTTGTTTCTGTTTCCAATGGAGATTGGCGCGGCCTTTCTGTTTCGTGTCGACAAAAACGAGCTTTGCTCGCAGGATCCGTCAACTTTTCTGGGCAAGGCCTATTATGCCGCGCTGGTCGTCATGGCCTTTGTCTTTCTGTTCATGTGGTATTGTGTAGTCATCAAGCGGCTGAGAAAAATCGGGCGCAGCCACAAGAGCTTCTTTGCCTATGCCATTCCAATCCTGTTAACGCTGAGCGCTCTGGCTCCCCACTTCCCGCTGTCCTGCTCCGTGGGTTTCCAGACAAGGCTGATGTTTCTTACCCCCCTGATCCCCTTCTGGCTCATCTATTTTGTTGATCTTGGAATCTTGAACCGCAAGCCTGCCACAGAAGAAGAGCCCGAGCAGCCGATCACGGCAATCTAGACCGCGCGGCATCGCAGCAAAAGCTCTGGTTTATCTTGATAAAAGCTGGTTGAAGGGCGCGGCATGCTTGACTATGCTCTCAGCCAACTCATAGCCCGGTCCAAATACCGGGCTCCTCCTTGCCATGAACAACCTCAAGAATAAAGAAAGCGCTTTGCGACATGACCAAAGTTCCAACTGCAACGGACCTTGCCAGCGCCCTCATCCGATGCCCCAGTGTCACCCCGGAAGAAGCCGGTGTACTTTCCTTCCTTGACGATTTGCTGAGCCCGATCGGGTTTGAAGTAAACCGTCCGGTCTTCTGTGAAGAAGGCTATCCGGATGTTGAAAACATGTTTGCCAAGATCTCCGGCGGTAATGGCCCGCATCTGGCCTTTGCCGGCCATGTCGATGTTGTGCCTGCCGGGGATGCTGCGCTTTGGACACTGCCTCCATTTAGCGGCGAGATTGTCGATGGCAATCTCTTTGGCCGGGGGGCTGCCGATATGAAGGGTGGTGTTGCTGCCTTCGTTGCCGCCACGCTGCGCTATATTAAAAATCATGGAGCCCCCAAAGGCACCGTATCCTTCGTGCTTACCGGCGATGAAGAAGGCCCCGCGAAAAACGGCACTGTCAAACTGATGGAATGGGCCGCCGAGCGCGGAGAGACATTCTCGGCTTCCGTTTTGGGCGAACCGACCAATCCGGACACAATGGGTGACATGATCAAGGTTGGCCGCCGCGGCAGCCAGTCCGGCACGGTCACAATCACTGGCAAGCAAGGCCATGTCGCTTATCCGCATCTTGCCAACAATCCAGTTCCCGTCTTGGCGAAGATCGTCGAGCATGTCAGTGCGCAGACCCTTGATAAAGGGACGGACTTCTTCCAGCCAAGCAATCTGGAATTCATCTCCTTTGACGTAGGCAATCCGGCTTGGAATGTTATTCCCGAACAGGCCGCGGCCCGTTTCAATGTGCGCTTTAATGACCTGTGGGACGCAGACAAGCTGCAGAAATTCGTACTTGAGCACGCATCCCAATGTCTGCCGAGCGATGCCTTCTCGCTTTCGGTTACGCTGGAAGCTGACGGAAGCGAGGCCTTTCTGACGCGCTCGGATGCCCTGATCGACCGTTTTTCCAAAGCGGTTGAGGCAGTGACCGGCAAAAAACCTGAGCTTTCCACCGGCGGCGGTACATCAGATGCACGCTTCATCAAGAATTATTGCCCGGTTATCGAGTTCGGTCTTGTTGGCCAGACGATGCACATGGTCGACGAGCATGTGGCGGTTGCCGATCTGGAACAGCTTGCCGATGTCTATTACGCCTTCATGGTTGACTATTTCGAGCAATAACCAAATTTACGCTTCATGATTGCTTTGCGTACAGGGTCGGCTATGCTGACCCTGTTTTGATTAGTTATCGAATTGATCCATCGCGGCGCGTACCATGTCTTTATCGTCTCTTTTCATCTACGTTCTTTACCACATGCAGCAAGCGCTGCGGTTTCTTTTCGGTAACAAAAAGGCGCTCGACCAGATGGATACCAGCTCGCGCGGGTTTCTTCTGTCCTTTCTGGCCTTTTTCCTGTTTCAAGCGGCCTATATTCTTTATGCGCTGCTGTTTGATCTGACGTCCAGAACGATCCTTTTCTGGCAGGAAGGCTTTTTCTATTATTGGCGCGGCATGTTTGCCGAGTGGCTATATCCCATAGCCATTTTGCTGCTGATAAGCCTTTCCAAGAAATACAAACAGCGCCGCGATCGCTTGATCATTGCCCATAACTGGACGGTCGGCTTTGTGAAATTCCCATTGGCAATCGCTCTCTCCATCGACCCGTCCTTTTCCTATGGAGAAGAAACCAAGCTGGTGGTAACGATGCTGTTTGTAATCATTGGAGGAGCGATGCTCATCCGCTTTTATCTTGCAGCCTTTCACACCAAGAGCCTGTTGTTCTCCATTTTCATGGCGGTTGCCGTGATGGGGGGCTCCTACTATACCTATGATCACTTTTATAACTTTGGCAGCAACCTCTCTTATGCGGAGCAGCTTGGCATTGTTTAGACCGGCGCCGATTGTAGGCCATGTTCAAAAATCGTTTTTGGGCATAGACACGGCTTGTTTTCGACTTGTTCACCTCCTAGCTGTATTGGTGAATTCCATCCCCTTGCACAAAGAGCCTGTTGCATGACCTATATCTTCTATCATCTGGAACTGCTGTGGTCTTTTGTGCGCGGAAAGGACGAGGCGCTCTATGGCATTGATGCGTCGCGGCGCGGCTTCTGGCTTTCATTTCTTGCGATATTGATCGTTGAACCGCTGAGCCTGTTTTACGCGCTGCTATTTGGCTATCTCGATGAGGTTTTGCTCTTCCGCTCCGGAGGCTTGCCTTTTTACTTGCTTCAGCTGTTTCTCGACTGGGCCCTGCCCCCCATCATTCTCTATGGCTTGCTGTCGCTTTTAGGATATCGGGAACGCTTCGTGCCGCTCATTGTCAGTTACAATTGGCTAGGCGTGATCATGGTTCTGATCACCATGCTGCCGGGAGCCTTGATGACAACCCAGATGATACCGCCGCAACTTTCTATCATGCTGATGCTGACCATTTACGGCTTTGCCATGTGGATCGCCTATCGGCTCTACAGCTTTGTGCTGGAGTGCCCACCTTTCACGGCGCTGGGGATGTCGATCCTGATGGTAATTATCGGCCTTGCCTCGGCCTTCTGGCTGCATAGCGTCAGCCAAGCGGCACTTTCTGCGTAACTGTCGAGAATTGGCAGAGGCTGAACGGCAGAATTTTAGAAGTTAATCCGCCTTGTGCCCGCGCCAAGGGGCTTCGGCAATGACATAATCAAGGTCTTCGGGATAATCGACGCGGGTAAGATATAGCCCGTCAGGAGGGGCGACCGGACCGCATGCACAGCGATCTCGCGCCTCGAGAATTTCCGACACCCAGTCTGGAGATTTTCGCCCGGCTCCAACCTCAACCAGCGTACCGACAATGGAACGAATCTGGTTGTGCAGGAATGAGCGTGCCATGGCTTCCAGATAGACCCATTCGCCTTCGCGGCTCACCGTGAGCTGCTCCATCGTCCGCCAAGGGCTCTTGGCCTGACAGGCCGTGGCGCGGAAGGTGGTAAAATCATAGTGCCCGATGAGCCGGTCTGCCCCGAGCTGCATCTGCTCGATGTCAATGGGGAAGCTGTAAAGCCACGCGCGGCCCATCTCGAAGGTCAAAGGGGCACGGCGGTTGCAGATACGATAGCGATAATAGCGCCGGATCGCTCTAAAGCGACTGTCGAACTCGTCGGTTACCTTCCAGACCTTCAGCACAGCCACACCGGTTTCCTTGAGAAAGAAATTCAAGGCTTCATTGAGTTTCTGGCTGTGCCAATCCCGCTGCAAATCGATGTGGGCCACCTGCCCTGTGGCATGAACTCCCGTGTCGGTTCGCCCTGCACCGAAAAGGGTGATCTTTTCATGGGTGAACTTGAAAATGGAATCCTCGATCAGTGCCATAACCGAAGGCGCATTCTCCTGACGTTGCCATCCGGAAAAGGGCCGTCCATCATATTCGATCAGTAGCTTGTAACGAGGCATCGGTTTTCAGTCGGTTAGGCAATCACATCGCCGATGGTCAAGTCCGCTCCGCGCAAAAACTCGTCGGCATTCATGGCGCCTTTGCCAGCGCGCTGAAGCTTGACGAGACGCACGGCCCCCTCGCCGCAGGCCACCGTCATGGCGTCATCCAGAAGGGAACCGGGAACACCAGCGCCGTCGGCCAGCTCGGAGCGCAGCAGTTTGACGCGCTGCTTCTTGCCGCGAATGGTCATTTCACACCAGGCGCCGGGGAAAGGAGACAGCCCGCGAATGATATTGTGAACCTCTCTGGCGCTCTTGGAAAAATCGATCCGGCTTTCGGCCTTGTCGATCTTCTTGGCATAGGTGACCCCGTCTTCTGCCTGAGGCTGTGAGGTGAGAAGGCCTCGAGAGAGGGCTCCGAGCGCACGCACCATCAGGTCTGCACCGAGCACCATCATTTTGTCATGCAGGTCTTCTGCGGTCATCTCATCGGTGATGGGTATGATTTCGGACATGCAGACGTCGCCCGTGTCCAGACCCTCGTCCATACGCATGACCTGAACTGCCGTTTCGGCATCACCGGCCATGATCGCCCGCTGGATCGGGGCGGCACCGCGCCAGCGCGGCAAAAGAGAGCCGTGCAAATTGAGGCACCCTTCACGCGGCGCATCAAGGATCGCCTTGGGCAGCAACAATCCATAGGCCACGACGACCGCAACATCGGCGTCGAGAGCCCGGAACTTTTCCTGCTCTTCCTCAGACTTCAGAGAGGTCGGCGTGAAAACCGGCAAGCCAAGCTGATCGGCAGCCTGATGCACCGGCGTCTTGCGCTCTTCCATGCCGCGACCGGCCGGACGGGGCGGTTGACTGTAAACAGCCACCACTTCATGGCCCTGCCCAACAATTTCCATGAGCGTTGGAACCGAAAAGTCGGGCGTTCCCATAAAAACGACGCGCAGCATGATTTATCCTCATTGCGATGAAAGGAACTGAAGATCCTCTACAGGATGTTCTTTTCTTTCTGCTTTGCCAGCTTGGTGAATTTCTTGATCACCCGATCACGGCGCAGTTTCGAAAGATAATCGATGAACAGAGCGCCATTGAGATGGTCAAATTCATGCTGGGCACAGGTCGCAGCCAAGCCATCCAGCTCAAGCTTCTGCTGTTTGCCATCACGATCAAGAAACTCCATCGTCACGATCTTTGGCCGATCAACCTCTGCATAGAATTCCGGGATCGACAAACACCCTTCTTCATGGGTGTTCAGCTCTTCAGATTGAAGCGTGATCTTGGGGTTGATCATGCAAATGGGGTCATTCTCTTCGTGGGAAGTGTCCATCACGAAAAGACGTCTGTCCACGCCAACCTGTATGCCTGCCAAGCCAACGCCCGGGGCCTTATACATGGTTTCAAACATGTTATCGATCAGACGGCGCAGATCATCGTCCACGCGCTCAACCGGAAGCGACTGCTTTCGCAGGATCGGATCCGGCAATGTTACAATATCCATCACAGCCATGAAGCTGACATAAGCTTTTCAACTTCGAGCGTCAATCGCAAAGGTATAGAGAAACAATAAAAATATGCGCTTTGCTTGAATATTCTTTGCAAAAGCATCCCTCTCCATGTTCACACTTTGTTTCTCTTGCCTGGCGAATCATTCTATAGTTGCGCGATGAACGACATCGTGATCACTCTTGGCCAGCATGGCATAACCAGTTTCCAAATTCTGATCGGAGCTCTGGCTCTTATCGGGGCTCTGGTTTTGTGGCTTCTCATCAGCCTGTCGCGGCAGAATGGCGAACGCGCCTTGGCGCTTTTCGAAGCGCAAGAGCAAGCCCGCCGCCAAAAGGCTCAGGTGGATGAAATGTCCCGGCTTCAGGCAGAGATGACCGGACGCATGCAGACCATGGCGGAGATTTTCTCAACCCGCCAGACCGAAATGTCGCAAGCGCTCACCAACCGGATGGATGGCATGGGCCACAGGCTGGCTCAAACCGTAACCAAGAGCCTTGGGGATCAACAGCGCACGACGGGGGAGCATCTTCGCGCCCTGCATGAACGGCTGGCTCTGATCGACAAGGCCCAGGGCAACATCACCGAGCTGTCCGGTCGGGTGGTCGAGTTGCAGCAAATCCTTGCCAACAAGCAGGCTCGAGGCGCTTTCGGGCAAGGACGCATGGAAGCCATTATCGAAGATGCCTTGCCCAAGCATGCCTATGATTTCCAGTTCACCTTGTCCAATGGCAAACGGCCCGATTGCGTCATTCATATTCCCAACGACACCGCCGTCTTGGTGATCGACGCCAAATTTCCGCTGGAAGGTTGGACTGGTGTCAAAGAGGCATCCTCCCCGGAGGAAGACAAAGCGGCACGCGCGCGCTTTCGCAATGATGTCAAAAAGCATATCAAGGATATTTCCGAGCGCTATTTTCTCGTTGGCGAAACGCAGGATACGGCCTTCATGTTCGTGCCGTCCGAAAGCCTGTTTGCTGATTTGCATGAACAGTTTGACGATGTCATCCAGACCGCCCATAGGGCACGCATCGTCATTGTTTCTCCTTCCCTGCTCACCCTTTCCATTCAGGTCATCCAGTCGATCCTCAAGGATGCCCGCATGCGTGAGCAGGCCCACATCATTCAGCGCGAAGTCACGCTCTTGATTGAGGATGTTACGAGGCTGGATGAGCGGGTTTCCAAGCTGCAGGATCATTTCGGGCAAACCCAGAAAGACGTTAATCAGATCCTCACCTCCACCGGCAAGATCGTCAGACGCGGGCGCAAGATCGAGGAGATTGACGTCAGCGAAGCGGAGTTGCAGGCCAAGGGCCAGAATTTGGCCGATCAAACAGACAAGGCTGCAAAAACTCCATCTTTGCCTGATGACGAGAAAGATCAAGGGGTGCCCTCCGCAGCAAAAACACCCACTTTCCCTCTAAAAGGACCTTACGGCATAGCCGGGCCAAAAGACGCCATGCCCAATATTGGCTCATTATTCGCCGCAGGCAAAGACGAAATGTGAGCCCAGCTCTCTCAAGGAAAAATGCAGCTTGTTTTCAATGAGTTTTCGGATTTAGTCTGGGACACATTCATCATCAAACGAGCGAATTGCCATGCGCTATTTTTTCATTCTGCCAATCCTGCTGATGCCATTTTCAGCATTTGCCAGTGACCTGCCGGACTATGACTCAGAAACCTATTGCACAGACTACGCCACCGATCCGAATGGCTCCTATGCAAAAGACATTTTCGACCCTTGCCTGACCTCTGAGTATTTTTCAGAAGCGATGCTAGAAGACCAATGGGACAAGCTAGACAAAGACGCCAAGGTCCGCTGTGACGCAAAAGCGCGCGCGGACGAGGCTGACCGGCATCAATCGGGAAGTTACAGTCTTCTCAAGCAATGCCTTGAAGCGCAAAAGTAGGGAGGTTTGGAAACGCTAGGCTCCGACGAATGAACCCGATGCAGACATCCTATTCTGGTGCCTATTCAAAGACCTTCCGGCTTCTTATTGCCTGCAGCAGCGTGCCTTCATCAAGATAGTCCAATTCGCCACCAATCGGCACGCCGTGAGCCAGCTGCGATATCTTGATGGGCTCAAAGTCAGGATTGGTCTGTTTGAGGCGTTTGGCCTGCTCTTGCAGTTGATCGGTAATATAGTGGGCGGTTGTCTGCCCTTCGACTGTCGCGTTGACGGCCAGAATGATTTCCCGGATCTCCCCTTGGGCGGTACGCTTGAGGAGGCCTGCGATATTCAAATCATCAGGACCGACACCATCAAGGGGACTGAGTGTGCCCCCCAGAACATGGTAGGCGGCATTGATAACCGATGCCCGCTCCAAGGCCCAAAGGTCGGAGACATCCTCCACGACGACGAGCACCGAAGGGTCTCGCCGTGTATCGGTGCAAATAGTGCAGGGACTGGCGCTATCGATGTTGCCGCAGACCTCGCAGACCTGCACTTTCTCAACAGCAACAGCCATGGCCTCGGACAGAGGCACCAGAAGCTGGTCCTTGTTCTTGATCAGGTGCAGCGCCACCCGTCGGGCCGAACGCGGCCCCAATCCGGGCAAGCGCGAGAGAAGCTTGATCAGCTTTTCAATTTCCGGCCCAGCAACATGACTTGCCATATCTGTGTCCCTATGCGTCGTTATCGTGTTTTAGGATCAGAAAGGCAGGTTCATGCCTGCAGGAAGCCCCAATTCACCGGCCATGGCCTGCATTTTTTCCTGCATGGCGGCTTCGACCTTGGATTTGGCGTCGTTATGAGCGGCGATGATCAGGTCTTCGAGGATTTCGGCGTCATCAGGATTGATCATGGAGGGATCAATGGAAAGCGATTTCATCTGGCCTTTGCCGGAAAGAGTGACCTTGACCATATCGCCACCGGACACACCTGTTGCTTCCATTTCGGCGACCTGTTCCTGCATCTCGGCCATTTTGGCCTGCATTTCCTTGGCCTTCTTCATCATTTTCATCATGTCCATGGGACTCATCCTTTTCTTTGGCGCTCTATGCCATGGCGCTCGGATAGATTGATTGGGGCCAGAGCCCTTGTCTCAAATCGGAGATTTGCATCAGAATTTAGTTATGACGGCTCTTTTTCTTGTCAGATATCGTCCAGCCCCAACTCGTCAGCGTCATCAATTGTGAATGACATCTCGCTCTCGTCGTCGGCCTCTTCAAGGACCGGAGCGAGGAATTCCTCTTCGAAATCCCGATTGATGCGAACATCCACCACTTTGGAACCCGGAAAGATCTTGCGCACGGCCTCGACCAGCGGATGGTGGTCTGCTTCTTCACGGGCCTGTTTCTCAAGCTCTTCCTTGCGCTCGAAGAAGGTCGCACCGCCACCTTCCTTGGCCAGCTCGACGAGCCATCTGTCACCGGTCCAGTCCGAGAGCTTGCGGGATAGCTTGCTCTGAAAAGCCTCACCATCAGCCCCATCATAGGCGACCACGACCCGTCCCTGTTCAACGCTGATTGGCCGAACTGCGGATTCCAGAATGAACTGCAAAGCGATATCGCGATTGGATTTGGCCATCGCAATAATTTGTTCAAAGCGTGTAATGACGGGCCTGACCGGAGACGCCTTGCCACTTGCCGCAGCAGGAGGGTTGGCGCGAGCCTGACGGGCAACGTCTACCGCGCTTTGGCTTGAAACAAGTCGCAAGTTGGTCTTTTCGGTTTGAAGAGGCTCCGCCTTGCCTCTTTGCAAATTCTGGCTCGGAGCGGGGCTCAAACCTGATCCGACCTGCATCGCAGTCGGCCCGTTGCCCGGGCTTTGCTGTGGGGTCTGACTGCCCGCAGCTTGCTGTGAGACACCTTGTGCTCCGTCAGCCTGTGGGGCGGGAGAAGACGGCACCGTTGCATCCGGTGGAGTAGAAGGCCCCGACCCGGCCCCAGTGGGCATCGGTGCACGAAAATCCCTGTTAGCCAACATGCGCAAGGCTTCATCGGGGCTCGGCAGATCGGCCACATAGGCCATGCGCACAAGCACCATTTCCGCTGAAGCCAGAGGGCGCGGAGAAGACTGCACTTCGCCCAGACCTTTCAGCAGCATTTGCCAGGCTCGCGAGAGCACGCGAACGGAAAGATGAGAGGCGAAATCCCGACCGCGATTTTTTTCCGCCTCTGTCGCCGCAGCGTCAGAACTGGCATCCGGCGTCAGCTTGAGTCGCGTTACCAGATGGACGAAATCGGCAAGATCGGAGAGCACCACTGCGGGCTCTGCACCGATATCATATTGGCTTTTCAGCTCCTCCAGCGCCTTGGCGATATCGCCTTTCATCAGCGCTTCAAACAAATCGATGATCCGGGCACGGTCGGCAAGGCCCAACATCTGCCGCGTGGTCTCGGCGGTAATGGCACCGGCTCCATGGGAAATAGCCTGATCGAGCAACGAAAGAGAGTCACGAACGGAGCCCTCCCCTGCCCTTGCAATCATCTGCAAGGCGTCTTCCTCGATTTCCACCTGCTCCTTGTTGCAGATATTTTGCATGTATGTTGCCATCTCTCCTGCGTCGATGCGACGCAAATCAAAGCGCTGACAGCGGGAGAGAACCGTTACAGGAACCTTGCGAATCTCGGTGGTGGCGAAAATGAATTTTACATGCTCTGGCGGCTCTTCCAGCGTCTTCAGCAAACCGTTGAAGGCTGCCGTGGAGAGCATGTGCACTTCGTCGATGATGTAAACCTTGTAGCGGGCACTGACGGGTTTATATCGCGCCGCTTCAATAATCTCGCGAATGTCGTTGATCGAGGTGTGGGAGGCGGCGTCCATCTCCATGATGTCCACATGGCGGCCTTCCATGATCGCCTGACAATGGGTGCCAAGGCGAGGCATCTCGATGGTTGGGCTGCTTATTTCACCGGGAATTTCATAATTGAGAGCACGCGCCAGAATTCGGGCCGTGGTCGTTTTGCCCACGCCGCGCACACCGGTCAACATGTAGGCCTGAGCAATACGCCCGGTTTTGAAGGCATTGGTCAGAGTGCGTACCATCGGCCCTTGACCAATCAGATCATCAAAGCTCGCAGGGCGGTATTTGCGCGCTAATACGCGATAACCTTCAACAGTCTGATTTTCTTGATTGTCCATGAGGGAATCCCGAGCCTTCTATTCGAAACAGAGTATCTATCCATAGCAGAGGAACGCGCATCCCGTCACCCATCTTGTCAAAGGATAGAGCTTTGTTGTTGAAAGCAATGCGCCATAAGACAGCAACGCACAGGAGCAATGCGAAATGGATCGTTGGATCACGCTCTCACATCGGTCTAATATCCGGGAAAATACATGAAGGGGGAAGAATAGTGGAAGGCTGAACAGATGACCCGCTCTGAAACTCGTTAGGGCTGCTTCCTTCCGGACCTGACCCGATTGGCGAGGGGAACGTCCATTGCCAACCTTCCGTTTGTTCATATGTCACTTGTGACAGACGATTGCAAGGGGCAATGAGAGAATCAGGCTAAGTATCTATGGGTATAGAAACCATATTTAAGGCTGAATTCACACTTACTCCCCAGATTGCCGATAGAATGCTGACCCAATTTTGGAATGATTGACTATGGATGACCTGACCTTCTCCCACGATCCTTTTGCCGCTGCCCGTTCGATTCCCTCTACTGATGGCATTGGTTTCATGCACAATCGCCTTGACCGCGATACAGAGCATCGTGATGCAGAGATCATCCCCAACATGATGGCGCAAAAGGGCGCAGGCTTTTATCTATTCCACAAGGATACTCTGCTTATCGAGGGAGCCAAAGGAGAAGAAGCAAGGGCTATTTTCAGCAAGGCAGAAGCGGAAGCTCTAGGTGCCGACTTTGATAGCACGCTCATTCTGGGCAGAGACCCTGAAGAAGGGCACGCGCCAAGATTGGCAGTCCGCATCACCGACGAAGCGGCTGTCGAGCATGAAGCCTCTGAAAATCATCGGCTGGAATCGGTCAGGACACTGGGTCTTCATGGCATGTTGCCCGTGGATCAGCTGGGTGCCATTGCACAGGCCCGCGGGCTTCTCAACTGGCATGAAAACAGCCCGTTCTGCTCCAAGTGCGGCAGCAAAACGGTCGTGACTCTGGGCGGAGCACGCCGGGATTGTCCCAATTGTGGCGCCATCCATTTCCCCAGAACCGACCCTGCAGTCATCATGCTGGTTTTAAGGCGTGATCCAGACGGCGTTGAACGGTGCCTTCTGGCCCATCACACCCGCTTTTCTGGTCCTATGTTTACAACGCTGGCCGGGTTCATGGAGCAGGGAGAAACCATCGAGGCCGCAGTGCGAAGAGAAGTCTTTGAAGAAGCGGCTGTGCGTGTGGGATCCGTGCGCTATATGGCAAGTCAGCCCTGGCCGTTCCCGGCATCGTTGATGATTGGGTGCTATGCCGAAGCGCTCTCAAGCGAGATCACCATTGATCCGACGGAGTTGACCGACGCCCGTTGGTTTACCCGGCAAGAAGTCAAGGTCATGATGGACAGAAGCACCGATAGCGAAATGCCGCATACACCGGGGCCATTTTCCATTGCTGCTTGGCTAATCAGAAGCTGGGTCAACCAGTAGGCCTGTGCTTAAAAATCTAGCGAAATCCCTGTTCTGTGTCTCAGGACATCTTCTTGACGGCGGGCGCCGACGACAAGGTGCCGCCGCTGCGGGCTTCACCCGCTGCGAGAATTGCTTTCCTTACAGGCCGCTCGAAAAAGTGGGCTGAAAGCAATGACGTGGCAACTGTTACGATGATGGCAAAAATGAGCACCGGCATGAAGCCGATAATCTGAAGCGGTTCGAGGATCATCAGCCACCCAAGCCCCATGATCGATACGGTGAAGACCGGGTGCCACATATAGATCCCGAAGGAAACGGCGGCCAATGGCATCAGCGGCATCAGGTAGCCGCTGCGTTCGGGCGCATTTATTTCCACCTGCGCAGCAACAAACAAAGCAAAGACAATCGCCAGAATGTTTCCATAGCCCCAGGCGGGATCAAAATACATGACGACCAGCGCCAGCACCAGCGCACCCCATGCGTACCAGTGGCTTTTGATCGCAAGCAGACGACGGAATGCGACCACCGCAATGATCGCGCCCATCACGAAGTCTGCAAAGACGCGATAGGCGCCCCATGTGTTTGCTGAGAGCCATGTCGGGAAAGGAATGATCTTCAGATAGGTCAAGCCTTCCAGCACAATAACCGCCAGCCCCAGCGTGACCAGCAAGCCAGTAAGGCCGGCCTTGCGATAGACAATCACGATAAGGGGAAAAACCAAATAGCAGAACCACTCTGCAGAAAGAGACCAGGACACAAAGTTGAAGGCCAGCCCATCGGACAAGCCCCAGGCGTTGACCAGAAACAATTGCCGCAGCAGTTCCGGGAACGAGTAGAATTCTGTGAGTTGTGTCGATAGGCCAGCAACAGAGATGATCAGCCAGGCAACGCAGAAGATGCCGAGCGTGAGCAAGTGCAAAGGATATAGTCTTGCCAATCGGCGCAACAGGAACATTCCATAATCGGCGCCCGTCTTCAGGCGTTGGGAATAATGAACCCAGATCAGAAAACCGGACACGATAAAGAACAAATCGAGCAGCGCCGTAAACACCTCAGAATCCAGCGCAAATTGCCTGTAGGCTTCTGGGCCAAAGGCGCACAAATGATAGATCATCACCATCAAGGCAGCAAATAGACGCCAGACTGCGAAGAGCGCAAATACTGGCCGTTTCTCCTCACTCACGTTGAACTCCTGACACTGGGTGGTGATGGTCAGATCATGCGGGGCACACACTCATGCCCTGCGCAATTGGCCGACTTCGGTCCTTGCAGCTATAATGCAATTCGATTGAAATCCAGTTAAGGTGAGAAATATTTTGGAACAATCTAAGCAATATAATCATCCCACTTGTCCATCACAGGATAGTGTTTCGCCTGAGCTGCACTCCTGAGCTATTGTTTCTCATCAACAGACATCCCGATGATGCCTGCTCTTTGAACCAGTCAAAGAAAAACCCAAAGGAATTGCTCTAGTGAACAGGGGAGAAGCACTATGACTATTTCAATTGACCGAAGGATGGCGATGATTGCTGCTGCGGGTGCCGCCAGCGCGTTATTTATCCCTTCCGTTTCAATGGCTGCAAATAACATGGAAAGCAAAAAAATGTCATTGCCCATGGCAAAAGCGCGCGGCTTCAAAATTGGGGAGCTGGGTGTGATATCGCTTTTGGCCGGGACGGCCCCTCGCCCCGATCCCCATGGAATATTTGGCATCAATGTTTCCGATGCCGTATTTGCCAAAATCAGTGAAGAGAATTTTATCAGCACGAAAACCGCGCAGTTCTTTTTTACACCAACGGTCGTGCTCGCGGGCGAAAACGTCATCCTCTTTGACACCGGCCTTAACGCAGCGGGCATCACTGCGGCTTTGGCTGAAGCAGGCCTTTCCCCCGCAGATGTCACCCATGTGGTGATTACCCATATGCACGGAGATCACATCGGCGGCCTGATGAACGATGGTGCGCCGACCTTTGGCAACGCGGTTTATCTCACTGGACAGGCTGAGTTCGATCATTGGGCCAAATCGGGCAATGAAGGATTTGAGAAAAATGTCAGACCGCTTGCTGAAAAATTCACTTTTCTGAAGGATGGCGATTCAGTCGTTTCGGGCATTACGGCCATAGCGGCCTTTGGACATACACCCGGCCACATGACATTCATGCTCGAGAGCATGGGACAGCAGTTTCTGCTGATGGCCGACCTTGCCAACCATTATGTCTGGTCCCTCGCCTATCCGGACTGGGAAGTCAAATATGACATGGACAAGGCCATGGCGGTTCAAACCCGGCGCAGAGTGCTTGATATGTTGGCAACAGATCGCATTCCGATGATTGGCTATCACATGCCGTTTCCTGCGGCAGGCTTCGTGGAGCCCCGAGACAAGGGCTTCCGCTTTGTGCCATTGAGCTATCAATTCATGGCTTGATCTGGAGCGGGCTATCAATTGAAGACCACAGAGAGCGACTTTGATAAAGGCTGCCATGAACCGTCGGGGTAGCGACTAAACCCAATGAACGAGAGGCCATCAATAGGCCTCTTGCTTTATCCTGACGATTATCCTTTGCACAGTTCTTCTGCATCAAGCGACGTTACTGGTATCTTTTTCGAGGTGATGAGAAAGAAATTTCTCGCGCGGCATTGGTTTGCAGAAGGCATAGCCCTGCAAGAGATCGGCCCCCATGACGTGCAGAATTTCAGCATGTTCCATCGTCTCAATGCCTTCAGCCACAACGCCAATACCCAATGTTCGCCCGATATGGATGATTGAGTGAACAAGTTCGCGCTGATGCTCACTGGTCGTGACCGGGAAAATCAGCTCCCGATCAATCTTCAGACGGTTTGGCAGCAGATGCATTAGGCTCACGATGGAAGCATAGGCTGTACCGAAGTCGTCGATTTCGATTTCTATGCCCATTTCCCGAAGACGTCGAATATTGGCGGCCACTTGAGGTGCACTGCGGTCGAGGAATGTCGATTCCACAAGCTCGAAGGTCAGGCAGGAAGGATCGAAATTGAGCGCTTTGAGGCTCGGTATCAATTCCCGATCACTCAGGCGCTTAGCGGAAACATTGACTGAAACGCGTTCGACCGGGAGCCCCTTTACTGCCCAGTATTTCTTCGTT
This sequence comes from uncultured Cohaesibacter sp., assembly GCF_963664735.1. Lineage (NCBI taxonomy): Bacteria > Pseudomonadati > Pseudomonadota > Alphaproteobacteria > Hyphomicrobiales > Cohaesibacteraceae > Cohaesibacter > uncultured Cohaesibacter sp. Next base: position 2,511,855 of record NZ_OY761553.1, read on the forward strand.
TCAATCGCATGTTCCATTACCATTGCATCGATCTCGCCGGTTACACCAAGGCCATCGGCAAGCTCGATAAACATATCAGGATAGACAAGTCCGCGACTAGGGTGCAGCCAGCGCGCCAACGCTTCCACGCCAGCCAGTTTATGGGTCTTGGCATCATACTGGCCCTGATAGTGTGCGATGAATTCCCGATTTTCTATACCGCGTAACAGATCATCCGCCATGCGGCGCTTTTCAGTGGCATTTTGGAACAGCGGCTGGCTGAAGAATGTGAAGCATCCCTTGCCATTCTGTTTGGACTGATAAAGCGCCAAATCCGCGTTCGAACGCAACCGATCCACGTTGCCCTTGGCATCTGCCCAACTGGAAATACCAATACTGGCGCCCAATCGACAGGTTAAACCCTTGTAAAAGAGCGGCCTGTGCAGACTTTCGATAAATCTTTCGGCAATTTCCTGAGGCCTGTTCTTATTGTCCGCGCTTGAGCAAAGGATAACAAACTCATCGCCCCCGACACGTGCGATGAATTCCCCCTCATTGATCAGGGAGCGCATAATATCCGCCACGCTTTGAAGCATGGCGTCGCCAGCTGCATGGCCGAAGCTATTGTTGATTTCCTTGAAGCCATCAAGGTCGATCTTGAGGAACCAGGAATTTGAAGGGGCATCAAAGGGCCAAGAAGAACCATCTTCTCCGTTCAGGAACTCATCGATATAGCGGCGATTTGGCAGTCTGGTCAGATAGTCATGCAGCGCAATGAATTCTATACGCGTCTTTGCTTTGTTTAGCTCAACATAGCGCTGCTCGCTTTCCGTGCGAGCCTGTTTAAGTGCCTCTTCGCGGGCCAGATGTTCAGATATGTCCCAGTTAACGCCCATGTAAACCTTATGGCCATTATCCTTGACGGAAACAAACGTGACAACTCTTACGGTTTTCCTCTGCCCATCGGGCAACTTCAAACCATAGTCGGTGCAGTGCTTGCCATTTTTTCCTATTAACCCCGGACCTTCAAGAAACAGGCGCTCCCTGTCTTCAGTGACGATTCGCTCTTTCCACGAATGATCATTGACGTCAAAATCGGCATCAACGCCGAATATTTCCCGCGTCCGCAGATCCCAAGTATATCTGCATGTTTCGCTGTCATATTCCCACACACCAAGCTGCAATGCATCAACAGCTATTTCAAACCGCTTTGAAACACTGAACAATTCCCGTTCGCTCTCTATACGCGCATTCAGATACGCCATACGCTCACGCGACAGCCTGTTCACAACAGCCATGGGAACAACGATCAGCAGAAAGGCGAGAAATGCAACGGCGCGGATCATCCACGCTATGGATGAAGGAGCAGTCCACCCACCCTTGGGTACAGCCCTAAGCTCCCAGTGGGCGACCTTGAAATCGAGTGGCACGGTGATTGGATCATATTTGTTGACATCACTCGAGCCCCGGAAGGGCTTTTGCAACGAGCCGCCAAGGCCGGTGTTATAGAGAGCATAATCAAAACTATTATCGTCGCCTTCCAGACCAGCTCGCTCATAATAGCGTTTCAAGGCATGGGCAGCGATCACAACACCCCAAAAATAGCGTCCTTTGGCTGGATCATCGACGAAAACCGGGTAGTAAATCAGAATTCCCTCTTCGCCATTCGCCAAAGTGATCACGTTTGACATGGTCACATGATTGCCAATGCGAGCGCTCTCGATCAAAAAGCGCTGTTTGTCGAACTTTTTAAGGTCCATCCCAAGGGTTTCAGCGAAAATTTGTTTGGGATAAACCGTTGACACGACAGCATCAGGCGCCAATACGATGCTTGTCATAAATGAATATTTGTGAAAAATCTTCTTGGCGACTTCATTGAAATACTGCTCATCCATATCGGGTTTCAAAGACACGGAATTTGCCATGCCGCGACCAGATTCCAGATTGGCAATTAGCGTTCCAACCAATTGCGCCGCCATATGCGAGGCTTTGTTGGTCAAGTCTGCCTTGGCTTTTTCGATGTAAGCCTTCTCACTTATATCCTCAGCAATCAAAGCAACCGCAAAAATTACCAAGGTAGCCAATAGAGAAGGAACGTTGGCGTAATGCCAAACGCGCTTTTTAAACAAAGCCCAAACTCTCAACCGCTTAATTTTTCCCACAGTCATCAATTTGTCTGTTCCCGCTTTTCACCATCAGAGTAGAGTAAGTGGCAAAAGTTGAGAAATAGTGAGCAGTAAAATCTATACTTTCCATATACTTACGGTTGTTATTGTATAGCCGAAACTTTAATTATTTATTCATCACGAAGGCGTTTCAAGACGTCAATTTTGAGAAAGACTACCTTAATTTTCTCTAAAATAACCACTCTGCATAATCAAAGTTGTAAAATTTCAATTATGGATTGCTGAAAAATAATTTGGGATAACATGCCTAAACTTCCAAACTTTCTTCCTAATTATATTTAACAATGAATTAGCCAGCCCCAATTATCCCGTTCTGGTTTAGTTATTGCAAAAAACACCCAGCCACCAAATGGTTTGTCTTGATAAATATAAGTAACAATGAAAGCTAGCCAAATTGCTCAGAAATAAAAACCCAGAACAGCTTCATTCGGCTTATAACACTCGCCTCTTCATGCTAGATTACTCGACTATATTTCAGTCTTGTTTCGGGGGAGGACAAAATGAGATATTTGCTTGAAGCGAATTGGTTTGGATACAAGAGCTTTGCCATTCTGTCTTTTGTCATGGCATTTGTTGGTTTCAGCAGCACTACTCCTGCCTTTGCAGACAGTTGCTGGTGGCACAACGGCTCCTTGATGCGGCTTGTCGCTCAGGGCAACAGCCGTTGGTTTTATTATGAGCACCCACGCGCAGGCTTGGCTGTTGAGCCCGGTACATTGCTGTTCAATGGCACAAAGCAAGGCAATTGGTATAGCGGGACTGCGCGCGTCTTTTCAAAATACTGCCCGGGCACACCGATGGAATATTATGTCGAAGGACCGGTTGCCGCCGATCAGCTACGTGTAACGGTTCAAGGCAGCAGAGAAATTCACCGGCGCTGCGCGCCAACTGGGCGTTGGACCACAGACACTCTGGTCTTTACCTATGCCCAGCGCTGCTAGTCGGCAAGAGCCAGCACAATTGTCTGGCTCAAGGCAGGAAACGGGCATGTCAGGTCCGGCTAGAAAGGCAAATATCAAAAAAGCCAGAGCGGTCAGGGTCTGGCTTTCATGATCTTTTTATGGCTTTGGGTTGCCCGGCACCCTGTCGGGGCTTACCCTATCTCTTTCATACGTCCGGGCTAGGACGCAATTCCCTGTTGGCCTCTGGCTCGTGGTTTCTCTTGCGATATTCGTGCGCAGGATAGATGCCAAGGATTTTCAGTTCAGCAGAGAAGAAGCGCAACTCTTCAAGAGCCAAACGCACGTTCAAATCGTCCGGATGGCCTTCGATGTCCGCATAAAACTGGGTTGCAAAAAACTTACCGCCTGTTTGGTAGCTTTCCAGTTTGGTCATGTTCACATTGTTGGTCGCAAAGCCGCCGAGCGCCTTGTACAAAGCAGCTGGCACGTTGCGCACGCGGAAAATGAAGGTCGTGACAACGAGCTCATTGCTCTGGTCGGCACGGATCGGGTATTTCGACAGGATGATAAAGCGCGTCGTATTGTGATCTTCATCTTCAATATCAGCTTTCAGCACATCCAGATCATAGATCTCGGCGGCCAATTCCGATGCGATTGCCGCTTTGGTCTTGTCGCCCTGATTGGCAATCTGGTGCGCAGAGCCAGCCGTATCTGCCCCCACGATCGCCTGAAGCTTGCGGTCGCGAATGATCTTTCGGCATTGCCCCAGTGCCATGACATGGCTCTGAACGGATTTGATATCTTCAAGCTTAGCGCCACGCAAACCCAGAAGCTGGTGGTGGATCGGCAGGAAATATTCGCCGATGATATAGAGATCAGAGGTCGGCATCAGGTGATGGATATCAGCCACGCGGCCTGCCACCGAATTCTCGATCGGGATCATGGCCAGATCGGCTAGATCGTTCTGAACGGCATTAAAGCAATCCTCAAAGGTTGCCATTGGAACCGCCTCAGCATCCGGAAATACATTGTTGCAGGCGGTGTGCGAGTTGGCACCAGGTTCCCCCTGAAAAACAACTTTTTTGGCGATCATAATAGCTCCTTACCGGACACCCCCGTGCCCCTTCTGCCAATTTATGTGAAACTTTCCGCCTGCTTTACGCTCTGGCAGACAATATGTCACGCGCCTTTTGCAAATCCTCTGCGGTATCGACACCAAGAGGGATATCGTCAACGAGAGCAACATCTATACGCATTCCTGCTTCTATTGCCCGCAGCTGCTCCAGCTTTTCTCTCTGCTCCAAGGCAGAAACCGGCATCGCAATGAATTTCTCAAGAGCGGAGCGCCGGTAGGCATAAATGCCGATATGGTGATAAAGAGGCCCCTCCCCGTAAGGCGCGGTGGCACGCGTGAAATAGAGCGCGCGCATGTATTCCTTGTTAAGTGGCGTAGCAACGATCTTGACCACATTCGGATTGGTCTTCTCTGCTTCGTTGCGAATTTCCACGGCAAGAGTTGCAATATCCGTTTGAGGATTCTCAAGCGGTTTGAAGCAGCGGCGGATTGCAGCAGGATCAATCGTGGGCAGATCACCCTGCACGTTGATCACCACGTCATAGACCCCGTTGGGATCGTAATGCTCCAGCGCCTCGGAAATCCGATCTGAACCGCTGGGATGATCAGGCCGCGTCACCACCGCATCGCCCCCCACCTTGCGAATGGCTTCGGCAATATCATGACCATCTGCAGCAACCAGGACCGGACCGATGTCGGCCTCCATGGCGCGGCGCCAAACCTGGGTTATCATCGGTTCGCCGGCAATATCCAGAAGAGGCTTGCCGGGAAGCCTTGATGAAGCCATGCGCGCCGGGATGAGAATGATGGGCTTTGGTGCCATCTGGTTGGCAGGCATAGGTAATCCCCCTTATATTGTTGAAAAGGGCTCGGTCTATGGCGAAAGTCGAGCAATGTTAGCCGCTATTCCTATGGACATTTATCAGGAAAAGCTAGTAGTTTCCGCTAGGAGAACTACCGAATGAACCTTAGGACCAACCTTGGGAATATCCGAATTGTCCTTCAAAGACCGGGAGCAAGGACCAATGAACTTTTTTGAATTCAACAAAATAGCCGGTGCTATTTTGATGGCCCTTATATTTGTCATGGTAACAGGGATGGCGACTGGCTATATCTTCAATGATGAAGCTCCCGCTCAACCGGGCTATGTCATTGAGGTTGCTGATGCATCTGGCGCTAACACAGCCAAGGAAGCAGAACCAGAAGTAGATTTTGCCACTCTTCTTGCCAATGCCGACGCCGACAAGGGCGCACGCGTTGCCAAAAAATGTGTTGCTTGTCACACGTTTGAAGCAGATGGCGGCAATAAAACCGGACCGAATCTGCACGGTGTTGTTGATCGTGCCGTTGCGTCCGTGGCGGACTTCAAATATTCCGATGCCATGCATAGCTTTGGAGAGGGCAAAAGCTGGGATCCGGAGACTCTGAGCACCTATCTGACAAAACCGAAAGATCTGGTGCCAGGCACTGCCATGGCTTTTGCGGGGCTGAAGAAAGCAGAAGACCGCGCCAATCTGATCGGCTATATCAAGAGCCTATCAGAGTAAGGCATTGCTTAATAATTCCGACAAGACCACAATCTTGTTCAAGACAAGGGCCGGATAACTCCGGCCTTTTTATTTGTGCTTTTCCCGCTTTTTTGATCTTTCTTGCATTTCTTTTTCGGCTCCATCTAGCGCAAAAGGCTCATCTTTGATTTATTAGCTGCGAATTTATACCAGCCCCGGCATAAAATACTGGAAAGGCGCCATCTATGGCACGCTCGAACCATAACGCCATAATCATCATTGATGTTCAGAATGATTTCTGCCCCGGAGGCGCACTTGCAGTCCCTCAAGGAGATGAAATTATCTCCAAGATCAACCTGATGCAGAAATCCTTCAGCAATATCATCCTGACGCAAGACTGGCACCCGGCCAATCACAGCTCTTTTACCAGCTCCCATGAAGGCAAGGCCGCCTATGACATGGTGCAGATGCCCTACGGTGATCAGGTTCTATGGCCGGATCACTGCGTGCAAGGGTCTGATGGCGCAGCTTTTCACAAGCTTCTCGACACAGATCGAGCCAGCTTGATCGTCCGGAAGGGTTCCAACCCTCTTGTCGACAGCTATTCGGCCTTTTTTGAAAATGATCATCACACAACGACCGGTCTTGAAGGCTATTTGCGCGACAAGGGGATCGTTTCCCTACTATTTGTAGGACTTGCGACCGACTTTTGCGTGCGCTATTCCGCTGTTGATGCCGCCAAACTCGGGTTTGATGTTTCCGTGGATCTTTCCGCCTGTCGCGCAATAGATCTCAATGGTTCGCTCAAAGAAGCTCTCGAAGAAATGCGCGCGCAAAACATTCACATCATCGAAGCGTAGTCCTTTTAAACCGGGGAATACGGCTTTCAGATGCCGTTAAGACGAGCCTCTCGTTTGCGACTTTCTTAAAGGCCTTTCTTAATTCAGGACAAATAATGACCATCGATCTTGCATCTCGCGTTTATAGTCACCGCTGGAAAATCGATCCAATCGTTCGCTCTCTCATTGATACCGATTTCTACAAGCTTCTGATGGCCCAGTCGGTTTTTCATAACAAACCCGACGTGAATGTTGAGTTCAGCCTGATCAATCGCTCAAAGCACATCCCTCTGGCAGATTTGATCGATGAAAATGAACTGCGTGCCCAACTTGATTACATTCGCGGACTGAAGCTCTCCCGTGGTGAAAGCACCTGGCTGCGCGGTAACATGTTCTATGGCAAGCGCTCCATGTTTCACCCCGATTTCATGGAGTGGTTCGAAAATCTGTCCCTTCCTCCCTATCATCTGGAGCGCGTCGGCAACCAGTATGAGCTGACCTTCAAGGGCTCCTGGCCGGAGGTGATGCTTTGGGAAATTCCTGCACTCTCGGTTATCATGGAGCTGCGTTCACGGGCCATTCTGCATAAGATGAAGCGCTTCGAATTGCAGATCCTTTATGCGCGCGCCATGACGAGGCTATGGGAAAAAGTCGCCAAGCTTCGCGCGATTGGCGATGTAAAGATTGCTGATTTCGGTACGCGGCGACGCCATTCCTTCCTCTGGCAGGACTGGTGTGTGCAGGCCATGCAGGAAGGGCTTGGAGATAATTTCACCGGCACTTCGAACTGCCTGATTGCCATGCGCCGTGAAATGGAAGCCATCGGCACCAATGCCCATGAGCTGCCCATGGTCTATTCTGCGCTCGCTGAAAATGACGAAGATCTGGCCTATGCGCCCTATCGGGTTCTGGAAGACTGGCAGCGCGAACATGATGGCAACCTGCGCATTATCCTGCCCGATACCTATGGCACCAAAGGATTTCTGGAGCGCGCGCCAGACTGGCTCACCGGCTGGACCGGCATTCGCGTGGACAGTGGGCGCCCGGAAGAAGCTGCCGAAACCGCCATTCAGTGGTGGAAAGACCGCGGGGAAGATCCTCGCAAGAAACTGATCATTTTTTCAGATGGTCTGGACGTGGATCAGATTGGCGAGCTTTACAGCAAATTCCATGATCGCGTTCGGGTTTCCTTCGGCTGGGGCACACTTCTGACCAATGATTTCAGGGGGTTGGTTCCTGAAGACGCGCTTTCACCATTTTCGCTCGTGTGCAAGGCTGTTTCCGCCAATGGTCATCCGACCGTGAAGCTCTCGGACAATCCGAACAAGGCAATGGGGCCAACAGACGAGATCGCCCGCTACAAGCGCGTGTTCAAGGTCGGTGAGCAGGAAGCTATGGACGTTATTGTCTGAATTGCCTGATTTTTAAAACCGTATTTTAGTGAGAATTTATAGATGGCCAGCAAGAAAAGCTCGAAAGTCCGTGTTCAGGAAGCGATTGATGCCCTTGGTATAGACAGCCAGGTGGTCACCATGCCCGACACCACAAGAACCGCTGAAGACGCAGCGGCAGCCTGCGGCTGCGCCGTGGCCCAGATCGTCAAGAGCCTCATTTTCGAACGTCACGACAACCAACAGCTGGTGCTTTTGCTCATAGCGGGCAACAACAGGGCTGATATGGACCTTGCGGCAAAGGTGATCGGCTCCACGCTGGATCGGGCAGACCCGAAGAAAGTGCGTTCTGAAACCGGCTTTGCGATCGGCGGCGTTGCTCCCATCGGACATCTTTGCGAAATGGAAGTCTATATGGATCCTGACTTGCTGACCTTCGAGACGGTTTGGGCGGCAGCGGGTGCTCCGAATGCTGTTTTCAAGGTTGCTCCGGATGAGCTCAAACAGGCGACCGGTGCCAAGCTCCTCAGCGAAGCGTAAACAGGCTTTTTCCCGGCATCATTACGAATAATTCATCCGAATTGGCAAAGACTGCCACAATCCGGTCCAATTGCTTTTGAACTATTCGATCATTTGTTGCAATCTTTTGTTTTTGCGGGTGTTTGCCTGAAATTGCGGCTATTCCACCATAGCCAGCTTTGCTATGGTGCCCCTCAAGCATTATTGCAACCGAACAAAGACATGTCTTCAGAGCGTTACCCATCGCGATAAGGTGTCACGGTTTCTGAAAGAAATGCCAGAGGAGAAAAAGTGTGTCTCAAATTTTGCCTAGTCGTGGCCTTTGCGTCCTTCGAGCCGGGTTTCTTTCCCTTGCGCTTTTATCTAGCGGTGCGCTCAATCTGATCGACGGAGACGGAACGGCGAATGCGGTGGAATTCGAGACATGGGTTCACGGCTCCTCCCTGATGGGGGCACCGAAATATAGCGAAGACTTCTCTCATTTCGACTATGTGAACCCAGATGCTCCGAAGGGCGGGACGGCGCGTCTTGGAGTCACAGGCAGCTATGACAGTTTCAACCCGATATTGACCAAGGGTGAGGCTGCATCCGGTCTGGGGCTGATTTATGAAACCCTGTTCCATCCGTCCTATGATGAGGTGTCCTCCAGCTACGGCCTGCTGGCTGAAGCGATGTATGTGGGGCAAGATTTCTCCTTTGTAAAATTCCGTCTGCGCGAGAATGCTCGCTGGCATGACGGTACACCGGTGACGCCGGAAGATGTTATCTGGTCATTTGAAAAATCGATTGAGGTCAATCCTCAGCGCAAATTCTATTATTCTCACGTAAAATCGGCTGAAATAACCGGAGAGCGCGAAGTTACCTTTACATTCGATCAAAAAGACAACCGCGAACTTCCCTTTATCGTCGGCGAACTGATGATCCTGCCCAAGCATTGGTGGGAAGGCACAGATGCCGATGGCAACAAGCGAGACATTGGCCATGCAACGCTTGAGCCGCCTCTGGGCTCCGGTCCCTATGAAATCAAGTCTTTCTCCGCAGGCAAATATGTCGAATATGGTCGCGCCGATAATTATTGGGGCAAGGATCTCAACATCAACATCGGGTCGAATAATTTCGACACGGTTCGCTATGAGTTTTTCCGCGACGACACAGTGATGTTTGAGGCTTTCAAATCCGGTGCTTATGATTTCAGGGTTGAAGCAGTCGCCAAGACATGGGCAACAGGCTATGACTTCCCGGCAGTGAAAGACGGCAAAGTCAAGATGGACGTCGTGCCGGACCATTCATCAGGTGTGATGCTGGGCTTCATTCCCAACCTCAGACGGGAAAAATTCCAAGATCCGAGAGTGCGCGAGGCGCTCAATTATGTCTTCAACTTCGAGGAAATGAACAGAGCGCTCTTTTACGATCAGTATAGCCGGGTAAACAGCTATTATTACGGCACCGAGCTTGCCTCTTCTGGGCAGGCAAAGGGCAAGGTTCTGGAGCTGCTGGAGCCTCTGCGCGATCAGATACCGGCCTCGGCCTTTGGCACTTACGAGAATCCCAAAGTGGAAAGCCGGGAAGATCTGCGCGATAATCTGAAGAAGGCCCTCGAACTGTTCAAGCAAGCCGGCTGGGAGCCCAAAACCGAAGTGGACGAGGCAAAGCGCGACGATGGCTTCTTCCATAAAATCATGGTCATGGTAGGGCTAGCCAGCGATCCGACCAAGATCGTCATGCGCAATGACAGGGGCGAAGCTTTCGAGATCGAGTATCTGCTCAACGGTGGCGCATTCGAGCGCGTAGCCTTGCGCCTGCAAGCCTCGCTGGAACGCGTGGGCATCAAGCTGATCCCGCGTGTTGTCGACAGTGCCCAATATGTCAACCGCGTGCGGAACCGCGACTATGACATGGTTTATCTGGGCTGGGGCCAGAGCCTTTCACCAGGCAACGAACAGCGCGAATTTTTTGGCTCTGCATCGGCTGATCGGGATGGCTCGGCCAACTATGCAGGCATAAAGAACCCTGCGGTTGATGCTCTTATCGAAAAAGTCATTTACGCCAAGGATCGGGACGATCTGATTGCTGCCGGTAAGGCTCTGGATCGGGTTTTGCTCTCCAATTATTACGTCATCCCAGGCTGGACGATGCCAGCAACCCGCATTGCCTATTGGAACAAATTCGGTCATCCAAACCCGCTGCCGATGATAACGATCGGCTTCCCCACGATCTGGTGGTCCGCAGAGGGCGCTCAATAGAGCCCATCATCTGCGGGAGGGAGAATGGGCCTGCGGAGCGTATTTGCTGGAGGAGATAGGAACAGCACAATAAGGGCTGTGCATGGCTCAAAAGGAAGAAGGATGGTGGACAGGAGGCACTCTCTTTCCTCATTTTGAGCAATTCGGTAACCAAATTCTGATTTATGGTTACTAAAGGGTTATGGCTTCATTGGCACCCTTCACGTCTGCCAGAGCCGCAACAGATATAGCCAGACACAGAACAATCGAACCGGCATGCGCATTTGCAAAAACCGGTCCAGCAGATGGAGAGACTTTTTGGGCGCTTATATTCTGCGACGTCTCCTCTTGATCATTCCGACACTGGTCGGGATCATGGCGATCAATTTCGCGGTCATTCAGTTTGCACCCGGCGGACCTGTCGAGCGTGTTATCGCTCAGGTTACCGGCACGGATGTTTCGGCCACAGCGCGTATCTCCGGCGGCGGCAGCGATTTTGCCGGAACAGGGGCTGGTGCGAGCGGTGGCGGCGCTGATGTAACCTCCAAATATCGCGGTGCCCAAGGGCTCGATCCGGAATTTATCAAGGATCTGGAAAAGCAGTTCGGCTTTGACAAGCCTCCCCTTGAGCGCTTCCTTGGCATGCTCGGCAACTATGCTACCTTCGATTTCGGCAACAGCTATTTCCGCGATATCGGGGTGCTGCAGCTGATCAAGGAGAAGATGCCGGTTTCCATCTCGCTTGGCCTCTGGATGACGCTAATCTCCTATATGATCTCCATTCCCCTTGGAATCCGCAAGGCGGTATCCGACGGCTCCCGCTTTGACGTCTGGACCAGCGCGGTCATCATCGTTGGCTATGCCATTCCGGGCTTCCTGTTTGCGGTTTTGCTGATCGTGCTCTTTGCTGGCGGTTCCTTCTTCGACCTGTTCCCCTTGCGCGGTCTGGTATCAGACAATTTCGCCGATCTCAGCTGGTGGGAAAAGATCCTCGACTATTTCTGGCATCTGGTTCTGCCACTCACGGCCTTGTCCCTCTCGGCCTTTGCCACAACGACGCTTTTGACCAAGAACTCTTTTCTGGACGAAATACGCAAGCAATATGTGGTCACGGCACGCGCCAAGGGCCTTACGGAACGGCAAGTGCTCTATGGCCACGTTTTCCGCAACGCCATGCTGATTGTTATCGCAGGATTTCCGGGAGCTTTCATCGGGGCCTTCTTTGGCGGATCGCTGCTGATCGAAACGATCTTCTCGCTTGACGGGCTGGGGCTTTTGTCCTTCGAAAGTGTGATCAACCGTGATTATGCCGTGGTCTTCGCCACGCTATATATCTTCTCTCTGATGGGGCTGCTCATCAGCCTTGTTTCCGATATCACCTACATGCTCATTGATCCCCGGATCGATTTCGAGAGCCGGGAGGTGTGAGGATGAGCAATAAAGACATGACCAAGCCAGCCAAACCCCGTTTCTATGATCGTCTTACGCCGCTCAACCAGCGACGCCTCAAGAGCTTCAAGGCCAACCGGCGCGGCTATATTTCGCTCTGGCTGTTTCTGGCGCTTTTCATCGTTACGCTGTTTGCCGAACTGATCGCCAATGACAAGCCTTTGCTGGTTTCCTATAAGGGCGAAATCCTCTCGCCGCTACTCACCGACTATCCGGAAACAAAATTCGGTGGATTCCTGCCGGTAACCGACTATCGCGACCCGTTCATTCAGGACGAGATCGACGCGAACGGCTGGATCCTTTGGGCTCCGATCCGCTACAGCTACAAAACGGTGAACATGGATCTTCCGGTGCCAGCCCCTGCTCCACCAAGCTGGATGCTGGACAAGGAAGTGCGCTGTGCTCCTTTTGACAATGGGGTCAACGACCGCAACTGCACCATTGGCAACTGGAACTGGATCGGCACCGACGATCAGGGTCGCGACGTGTTGGCACGGCTCATCTATGGCTTCCGCATATCGGTGCTATTCGGGCTGACGCTGACCTTCTTCTCCTCGATCATCGGGGTGACGGCCGGTGCCGTGCAGGGCTATTTCGGCGGCCTCACCGACCTGGTGTTCCAGCGTTTTATCGAAATCTGGACCTCGGTGCCGCAGCTTTATCTCTTGCTGATCATCGCAGCCATCATCACGCCAAGCTTCTGGATCTTGCTGTCGATCCTGCTGCTGTTCAGCTGGGTGGCACTGGTGGGTGTGGTGCGGGCGGAATTCCTTCGTGCCCGCAATTTCGAATATGTTTCGGCGGCGCGGGCTCTTGGGGTTTCAAACCGGACCATCATGCTTCGGCATCTGCTGCCCAATGCCATGGTGGCCACGCTGACCTTCATGCCGTTTATCCTCAATGGCTCGATCACGACTCTCACTTCGCTGGACTTCCTGGGCTTCGGCCTGCCGCCGGGTTCGCCTTCGCTGGGTGAATTGTTGGCGCAGGGTAAAAAGAATATCGAAGCGCCGTGGCTCGGCATCACCGGCTTCCTGTCCATTTCCATCATGCTCAGCCTGTTGATCTTCATAGGCGAAGCGGTGCGCGATGCCTTTGATCCGCGCAAGACATTTCACTAAGGAGGGAAGCTTATGACCAAGACACATTCTTCTGCGCCGCTTCTTTCCGTCAAGGATCTGTCTGTTGCCTTCCAGCAGGATGGCAAGGAACAGCTGGCTGTTGATCGCATTTCCTTCGATCTGGAAAAAGGCGAGACGCTGGCACTGGTGGGAGAATCCGGCTCGGGTAAATCTGTTTCTGCCCTGTCTATCCTCAAGCTGTTGCCCTATCCTTCGGCCTCGCATCCATCCGGACAAATATTGTTTGATGGGGAAGACCTCCTCAATGCACCGGACAAGAAGCTGCGGTCCGTGCGCGGCAACCGCATTTCCATGATCTTTCAGGAGCCGATGAGTTCGCTCAATCCGCTACACACAGTGGAGAAGCAGATCGGCGAAGTGCTTTCCATCCATCATGGCATGGGCGAAAAGCAGGCGCGAGCCCGCGTGCTGGAACTTCTCAATGATGTGGGCATCCGCGAACCGGAAAAGCGCCTCAAGAGCTATCCGCACCAGCTTTCGGGCGGCCAGCGTCAGCGCGTGATGATCGCCATGGCTCTCGCCAATGAGCCTGAGCTGCTCATTGCTGACGAACCCACCACGGCGCTTGACGTGACGGTTCAGGCGCAGATTCTGGATCTATTACGCAAGCTGCAAAAGACCCATGGCATGGCGCTTTTATTCATCACCCATGATCTAGGCATCGTCGAGAAACTGGCCGACAAGGTCTGCGTCATGACCAAGGGTGAAATCGTAGAGCGGGGAGCAACCAAGGAGTTGTTCGCCAATCCGAAGCACCCTTACACTAAACATCTGCTCAATTCAGAGCCAAGTGGCCGCGCGCGAGCTGTGGCTGATGATGCTCCTACCCTGCTTGAAACCGATGATCTTAAAGTCTGGTTCCCGATCAAGCGCGGCTTCATGCGCAAAACCGTGGGGCACATCAAGGCTGTTGACGGTATTTCCCTTGCTGTCCGGCAGGGAGAAACCCTCGGTATCGTGGGGGAATCCGGTTCAGGCAAGACGACGCTTGGTCTGGCTTTGCTGCGCATGATTTCATCCGAGGGTCCAATTGTATTTCAGGGCGATCATCTCGATGGCCTTAACAGCAAAGCCATGCGCGACAAGCGAGGCGACTTGCAGATCGTGTTTCAGGATCCGTTCGGGTCTCTTTCGCCGCGTATGTCCATTGCCCAGATCGTCGCCGAGGGGCTTGCCATTCATGCCCCAGAACTGAGCGATGAAGAGCGCGATGCAAAGGTAATCTCGGTGCTCCACGAAGTGGGCATCGATCCGGAAACCCGCCATCGCTATCCGCATGAATTTTCCGGAGGTCAGCGCCAGCGCATTTCCATTGCCCGCGCCATGGTGTTGGAGCCCAAATTCGTCATGCTGGACGAGCCGACCAGTGCGCTCGACATGAGCGTTCAGGCGCAGGTGGTGGATCTGTTGCGCGATCTTCAGGCCAAGCATGGCCTTACCTACCTGTTCATCAGCCACGACCTCAAGGTGGTCAGGGCCCTGTCCAACCGTGTCATTGTGATGCGCAACGGCAAGGTGGTCGAAGAGGGAACGGTGGAAACCATCTTCGAAGCGCCCAAGACCGACTATACCAAGGCCCTGATGGCAGCAGCCCTGCATATGGAAACTGCGCCGGAAGGTGTTGTCGCGGACTAGGCCAGTTTATTATTACTCACTTAATTAAGGCCTTGCGGCCGTTTGATCTTCTTTGGAACTTAAAATGAAAATTGCATTGACCGCAAAAGGTTGGGACCTTCCTGACTGGATCAAGAATCTCAAAAAGCAGCTCCCGGACGCCGAAATTTGCCTCTCTGACGATCTGGGCGACAAAGAGGCCATCGACTATGCGCTGGCATGGAAGGGGGACACGGCTTTTCTCAATGAGCTGCCAAATCTCAAGGCGATCTTTTCGCTTGGTGCCGGTGTCGAATTTCTGACCCAGGACCCCAATATATCCGACGTTCCCGTTGTGCGCGTCATCGGCGATGACCTTACACAGCGCATGTGTGAATATGTGGTGCTGAACGTTCTTATGCATCATCGCCACAGCCTACGCAGCATTGGCCTGCAGTCACGCAAGCATTGGGATCAGGTGCCCGATGCATCGGCCGAAGAATTTCGCGTGGGGATACTTGGGATCGGCGTGCTGGGCCTTGCTGCTGCGAAAAAGCTTCAGGTGCTGGGCTATCAGGTTTCCGGCTGGAGCCGCTCGCCAAAAGAAGTTGAAGATCTTGTGACCTATCACGGCGCAGACGGCCTTGAGGCCATGTTGGCGAAAACCGACATTCTCGTTTCGCTTTTGCCTCATACGCCTGAAACAGAAGGCATTCTCAATCTCGACCTGTTCAAGAAGCTCGCCAAAGACGGCCCGTTGGGAGGTCCGGTCATTATCAATGCCGGGCGCGGCAAGCTTCAGGTCGAGGCCGACATCGTCACCGCGATCAAGGAAGGTATCCTTGCTGGCGCTTCTCTTGATGTGTTTGAACAGGAGCCTTTGCCCGAAGACAGCCCGCTGTGGGATCTGCCCAATGTCATCATTACACCGCACATCGCTGCGGTCAGCGCCCCCTATGCAACGACCAAATGCATCTCAGACCAGATCAAGCGCAATGAAGCTGGCCTGCCGATGACAGGTGTCGTGGATCGGAGTGCGGGCTATTAGGCCCACTCTCCTTTTTCCTGCCCTTTGCTGACGGCTCTCCTATAAGGTCAGCCGACGAATAGCTCTGAGTTTGCCATATTCATTTTGTGCGATGCGGTCAATGGCACCCGCAAGCGGTTCGCGCGCCACTGCCATATGGTAACCATTGGCATGGAGAAGGGTTTCCGGATCGGTCATGATGCCCACATGTCCGGGCCAGAAAACAAGATCGCCACGCTTCAAGTCTGGCAGGCCTGCCGAGATATCAAGTGGCTCACCGGCTTCCTTTTCCTGCATGGATGCATCACGCAGCATCTTGATGCCTGCCATATCACAGGCGAGTTGAACAAGACCGGAGCAATCGAGCCCCAGTGAGCTTTTGCCACCCCACAGATATGGAGTCCCGATCAGGCTCTCGGCCACGGCAACGAAATCATCGGCGGTCTCGGAAATATCTTTCACATGCTGAGCAACAACCCAACCAGCCTCACCGTTCGGGGTCGGCATATTCAGCAGCTTTCTATAGCGCGTACCACGTTCTTCGACTTCTTCGCCAAGAATGAGCCCTGCCCCCAAGGACAGAAAAACCGCAGCAGGATATTTAAGGTCCGGACCGGGATAAACAAAGGTGCGAACGGCACAGACACGGTGGGTCGGAGCTCCGGCGGTGAATTCATCATTGAGCGGTCCGCCAAAAGGCCCCAAGACACTGGTGGGCATATAGCCCACATAGCCATCGCTTTCCAGCTGAACCCAGCTCCAGCCATTGGAGCCCTCTTCGAACAGCTTGACGACCTCTCCGAGCATCGCCTGACTATCAAGGCCACTGCGCCCGTCGGCGCCGGATTTGAGCGGAGCAACAGGGACTTGCACCCGCTTTAAGACAGGATCAATGAACCGCTCTGCTTCCACCTGCCCCTTGAGACGCATATCGGCAAGATCTGGGCGGAAAGCATTGAGCGAGGGATTAAGCATTGGATTATTCCTGTTGTGCGGCAAGATTTATATGCGTCGGTTATGGACTGGTTCAGCAGTTTCGAACCCGCCGAACCGTAAACGCGAAACCGGCCTTCCCACAAGGTCTAATCGGATATTGCGTGCACATTCTCAACGATCTTGTAACCCAGCTTATCGACATAGAGGGCCCCTTTGACGGTGCGCAGAACGACAACGTTGCGCTTGTCCTTGTCGTCCCGGCGGCGGGTCAAAAGACCGGTACGCCCCATGGTATCGAGCGCCCGCGTGATTGCAGGCTTGGTCACGCCAAGCTTTGTAGCAAGGCCTCGTACCGTGTGGGGTGGCGTTTCGAGATAGACGGTCAAAAGCACCATCATCTGTCTGGCTGACAGATCACTCTCTTCTTCCAACACCAACCCATGAGTTACATCATGCCATAACTTCAGCGCCTGACCTGCGCAAATATCGATAGCCATTATCTGTTCAATCTCCAGAAGCGAGGTTGGAGTCCCCATCCCGAATTCCACGTAAATTCGAATTCCTGTTTCTGCTTCCAAACAATTAATGCAGATTCATGCCTGTCAAGCAAGCTGCGGGAAAGGAGGCGTGCCTCCAATCCCCGGCAAATACAACCATTCGGAGTACCGATAAGTTATGACCAACTAACATCGTAGCGATTGCGGATCAGATTGTAGAGAGCGCGAATCCCCTGAGCTTCGCCCCCCTTTGGTCTGGCCGGTTGAGCAGCAGGGGCCCAGCCGAAGATGTCAAAATGAACCCAACTCTTGGCTTTGGACACAAAGCGCCGCAGGAAAAGAGCCGCCGTAATGGAGCCCGCAAAACCGTCCGATGAGATGTGATTCACATCGGCAATATCTGAAGACAATTTGGCGTCATAAGCGTCCCAGAGAGGCATATTCCAGAGAGGATCCCACTGTCTCTTGCTCTCAATCGCCAGGCTGTGAACCAGTTCACTGTCATCGCTGTAGAATGGAGGCAGATCCGGCCCCAACGCAACACGGGCGGCGCCCGTCAGGGTCGCCATATCGATCAGCATATCGGGCTCTTCTTCATCGGCAAGAGAAAGCGCATCAGCCAGAATCAAGCGACCTTCAGCATCGGTGTTGCCAATCTCTACCGTCAGCCCCTTGTGGCTTTGCAAAACATCACCGGGCCGGAAGGCATCCCCCCCTACGGAGTTTTCAACGGCAGGTATCAAGACGCGAAGTCGAACAGGAAGCTGTGCCGACATGATCATCGAGGCAAGGCCCAAAACATTGGCCGCGCCCCCCATATCCTTTTTCATGAGCGCCATGGAGCCGCCCGGCTTGATGTTGAGGCCGCCAGTATCAAAGCAGACCCCCTTGCCGACAAGCGTGATCTTGGGGTCGCTCTCTTTGCCCCAAATAAAATCGAGAAGGCGCGGAGCGCGTGTCGATGCTCGACCGACGGCATGAATCATCGGAAAGTTCTTATCAAGCAACGCGTCACCATGTGTTACTTCCAGCTTGGCGCCATAGGTATCAACCAGACCTCGCGTTACAGCCTCAAGATCATTCGGCCCCATGTCGTTGGATGGAATATTGATCAGATCGCGCGCCAGATTGCAGCCCTTTGCCTGTCGCAGAACCTCATCTTTATCAACCCCGTCCGGCCAATCAAGCTGCGGCAATGGCTTGGTGTTTTCCTTATAGCGATCAAACCGGTAACTCCCCAAATGCCACGCAAGCGTTGCCAGAAAGAGCAACTGGGGATCATCGCGAAAAGCCTCTGAATGTGCAAAATAGTAATTACCCGCAGGCAACTTGGCAGGCAGCAGACCAGGCAAAAGAGGCGAGGCCGTTTTGCTATCTGACTTGCCAAGTCCAAACAGGACAGCTTGGCAGGCTCCGTCCATGCCAGGAACCACACAAATCTCGCCCTCCTTGGCGGCAAAGCCGGTTGCCTCAACCCATTGGGTCGCCATGGCTGTAAACGCTTTTGGTACAAGCGTCTCAGCGTCGCTGTTGATGAAATAGATCGGGCAGGAATCAGTTATCTGGGGCATTTTTTTACTTTCTCATTTTTCTTTGCTCACTCAAAGATGGGCACACGAGCGGCGAGAATCAATCCGTCTTTGACTACAAGCGTAAAGCATTCCCCTAAAATCTCAAATGCTGGCCTGCCGCGACTTTCTTGCGAAACAATCAGCCAAATTCACTCAAATTTCGTGCAAATTGCGAGAATTAACCAAGCATTAGGGTTAATACTTTATTTCTGAAGAGAATGGCGCCGAGCCCTTTTGGGGTGCTTTTCTGTCGCCTGTTTGCCTGCGTCTTCAGAGGTTTGATCCATGTACGCCCAAATTAATGCCAAACCGTTCCCTTCCATGCGCAAGGTGATGCTTGCCGGATCAATCGCGCTGCTGGTTGCCGTCTCAGGCTGTTCATCCAATAAGAAGAGCAGCTCCTCATCGAGCCATCAGGGCACCAACTATGCAACAGTGGAAGCCTTGCAAGAGTCGGTGACATATTGGGAAAAGCGTTATCGCAACAATGGCAAGGATGTGAAGACCGCACTGAATTACGGGCAGTCGCTCCGGCTGCTTGGCCGCAATGAGCAAGCCCTCGCCGTTTTGGAACAGGTCGCCACCTTACATCCCAAGGACAGAATTGTCCTTGCAGCCTACGGTAAGGCGCTGGCGTCGGTCGGTCGGTTCCAGCAAGCGCTACAGGTGCTTCACACCGCGCAAACTCCAACGACGCCGGACTGGCGTCTGGATTCAGCGATTGGGGCAATCTATGACCAGATCGGCGAATATCAGCAAGCCCGCGGCTATTATGACAAGGCTCTTCTGCAAGCGCCCGATGAGCCAAGCGTTCTTAGCAACTATGGACTTTCCTATCTGCTGGAAGGCGATTTGACTTCAGCTGAAAACTATCTGCGACAAGCTGCGAAAAACCCCAGAGCCGACAGCCGGGTAAGGCAAAATCTGGCATTGGTACTGGGGTTGCAAGGCAAGTTTGCAGAAGCAGAATCCATTGCCAGCAACGAGCTTTCTCCGGAGCAAGCAGCTGAAAATATGGCCTACCTCAAATCGATGCTCAATCAACGCAACAATTGGGACAAGATCAAGAAGCAGGGGTAGAAAAGACGTCCCCTTGTCGGCACAGTCTATCCATAAAAAAGGGCCTAAAAGGCCCTTTATTTTTTGGCTTTGACAGATTTTCCTTCAAGCCTTGCTGCCAGTTATGGATGATCGGTAGCTTAGTGCGATGTAAAATACTGCACGGCAATCGGGCCAAGCACGATAACAAAAATTGCAGGCAGGAAGAACAGGATCATGGGCACCGTCAGCTTTGGAGGCAGTGCGGCCGCCTTTTTCTCTGCATTGGTCAATCTCATCGCACGGTTTTCTTCAGCCATCACACGGATTGCATCACCCAATGGCGTACCATAGCGTTCAGCCTGAATGAGCGATGTCATGACGCCGCGTACACCCTCAAGACCCGTGCGCTCGGAAATATTCTCGTAAGCGACACGCCTGTCTTGCAGGTAGGAAAGTTCCGCAGTCAGAATTGTCAGTTCCTCGGCCAGTTCCACGCTGGAAGTACCGATTTCAGCAGCTACCTTCTGAAAACCGGTTTCTGCCGTCATGCCTGACTCAACGCAAATCAGCAGCAAGTCAAGGGCATCAGGCCAGGCTCGGTTGATCGAGGCCTGTCTCTTTGAACGCTGGTTTTGCAGATAAAGCAAAGGGGCATAGTAGCAGGCGTAGGCGAACAGAAAGCACAGAAACAGGCTGATCATCGGCGGATAATCCGGTTTGATCACCACAAAGACATAGAATGCGGATACGGCCAGCCCCACCATCGGGCCAACAATACGCGCAAAGGTGAATGTCATTAGATGCTTTTCAAGACGGTAGCCAGCCTGTTTGAGCTTCTTGCGCGTTTCCTTGTCGGTGAAGGCGTCGCGCATTTTAAACCGGTCCACGATGCTTATAATCAGTTCCTTGGGTTCCTGCCTCAAGGAAATGCGCCCTTCCTTGCCCGGATTAATCAGCGCACGTTCGCGTTTCCGGATGCGTTCACGTTCGCTGGCCACCTCTTTCATTCTCTGTCCAAGGCGATCTTTTTCAAGAAATGGCATGGCGACGGCAAGAATCGACGCCACAACGGCAATAGCCGTTACCAGCGCAAATAAGTCCTGAATGTCATAGCCTGCCATTGTCTCTACTTTCTACTAACTATCATCATGAGCGTGATGAAGCCTGCTCAACCCGAGGGTTTCGGGCAACAACATGCCTATATGTCAAAGTTGATCATGGTTCGCATGACCAGAACTCCCAACCCCATCCAGGCCAGCGCGGCTCCAATCAGCATGAGGCCCATATTTTCCTCAAACAAGACGAGGATGAACGATTTATTGGTAAGATAAATCAACAAGGCGATGATGAAGGGCATTGCACCGATGATGAATGCCGAGGCTTTTGCTTCCATGGCCATGGCCTGAACTTTTTCCTTCATCTGCGCTCTGGAACGCAACACCCGTGAGAGGTTGCCCAGAGCTTCAGAAAGAGAGCCGCCAGCCTGGGTCTGAATGGCAATCACGATGGCAAAGAAGTTCGTTTCCGGCAGTGGAATGCGTTGGTGCAAGCGAGGTACAACCTTGGCCAGCGGCAATCCCATGGCCTGCTCTTCCATCAAACGCTTGAACTCACTACAGACTGGTTCTGCCGTCTCGGTCGCTGCGATTGCCAGACAATCCCCAAGCGGCAAACCGGTCTTGATGCCGCGTACGATCACGTCGACCGCATTTGGAAATTCGGCGATAAACTTCTTCAAACGTTTTTTGCGCCTCCGGGCCAGCCAGAAGTGAGGAAGGCCAAGAAAACCGACGATCCCCAGGCCGATCGAGATCAGCAGAGACATGCCACCAACAAGGGAGACAAAAAAGGAAACGACGCCGACAACCGCGCTATAGAGCCAAAATTGCTTTACCGTAATTGACAAGCCAGCTTGCCCAAGGCGCGCCTTCAAGGATGCCTTCTTTTCTTTCCCCTTTTTCTGATCATTCTCCAGCTGCTTGAGATTGGCCTCGATATCCTTGCGCCGATCAACATTTGCAGACCGAATGCGCGTGTCTGCAAGCTGCATTCGGCTCATGGAAACGGCTTGAAGGCGTTGATTTCTATTATAATTTTTCGACAGGCGCGGATAGAACAGCCCCCAAGCGACCCCCAGCACCGCAAAGACCACCAGAAGAAACAATGCTATGGTAAAAATCAGATCGCTGCTGATAAAGTCCATGATGCTTCCTCGTTAGCCGTAAGTTTTTGGCTCGATACTTGCCGCATCAAGCGCTGCTGCAAGATTGGCCTCTTCATTGTAATAGCGTGCACGTTCCCAGAAGGCAGGGCGCCCGATACCGGTGGATCTATGCTGACCAATAATATTTCCGGCCGCGTCTTCACCCGTGATTTCATAGACGAACAGATCCTGCGTCGTGATCACGTCGCCTTCCATGCCGGTTACTTCGGTTATGTGGGTAATTCGACGGGAACCATCCCGCAGGCGCGAGGCCTGAATGATCACGTCAATGGACCCGACGATCATTTCACGAATGGTCTTGGTGGGCAGGTTAAACCCGCCCATGGTGATCATGGCTTCCAGACGGGAAAGCGCTTCGCGCGGTGAGTTGGCGTGCAGCGTGCCCATGGAGCCATCGTGGCCGGTGTTCATGGCCTGTAGCAAGTCGAACGCTTCAAAGCCACGCACCTCGCCCACGATAATGCGTTCAGGTCGCATACGCAGACAGTTTCTGACCAGATCCGTCATGGTGATCTGGCCTTCCCCTTCCAGGTTCGGCGGGCGGGTTTCAAGGCGCACCACATGAGGCTGCTGTAGCTGCAGCTCGGCGGCGTCTTCGCAGGTGACGATACGTTCGTCATTCTCGATATAGTTCGTCAGACAGTTCAACAATGTTGTCTTACCCGAACCCGTACCGCCGGAAATGACGACGTTACAACGAACCTTGCCAACAATCTGCAAAATCCGGGCGCCCTCTGGAGAGATGGAGCCGAAACGGACCAGTTGGTCCAGTGTCAGTTTGTCTTTCTTGAACTTACGAATGGTCAGGGTCGGTCCGTCAATGGATAGCGGCGGAGCAATCACGTTCACACGAGACCCGTCAGGCAAACGCGCGTCGCAGATGGGGCTTGATTCATCCACGCGACGTCCAACCTGTGACACGATCCGCTGGCAAATATTCATCAACTGGCCATTGTCGCGAAAACGCACGTTGGTCAGATAGACCTTGCCCTGGGTTTCGATGTAGGTCTTCTCTGCCCCGTTGACCATAATATCTGCAATATCATCACGGGCCAGAAGAGGCTCGAGAGGCCCGTAGCCGAGCACATCGTTACAGATATCGTCGAGCAGATCTTCCTGCTCGGCGATCGAGAGAACGATATTCTTGAGTGCAATGATTTCCGAAACAATGTCACGGATTTCTTCGCGGGCAGAATCCGCATCCAGACGCGCCATTTGCGCCAGATCGATGGTATCAATCAAGGCGCCAAAGACTGACGTCTTGATATCAAAATATTGTTCGGATCTCCCAGAAGCGGTAGAGCTTTCAATTGGCTGATAATTCACCTCGACAGCCTGCTTGTAGCCCTTGTCTTCCTTATCCGAAGACGGCTTTGCAGAGGCTGCCTTGGTAACTGGCGCCTTTGGTTTGCTCTCTGGCGCCTTAGGAGCGGCGCTACCTGTTCCACGTTTTCCGAACATCGTTACTAACCAGACACTAATTCGACTTCTTCAATTTGCTAATCAGCGGAGCAAACAAGGATTTGCTTGCCTTGGGCGCTTCAGAGCGCCCGGTAATATTGGATGCCAAACGATCAAAGATCTCGACCAGTTTGCTGTTTGATCCCAGCTCACTGATCATCTGTCCATTGTTCGCAGCTTGTCCAAAAGTCGCTGGCTCGAAAGGAATCTCGATATATTCCTCGCGTTCGAGTGCAGCAGCAAAATCCTTTGCCTTGATCTCGGGACGCTTCTGCATGCCTGTCTGATTGATGATCAGATGAGGCAAGCGATCCCCACGTCGCTCCTGATCGATGATATCAAACAGGTTCTTGACATTGCGCAGATTGGCAAGATCGGGAACGGCCGTGATAATGATTTCGTCCGCCGACAGAAGCAGGCTTTTGCTCCACTCTGTCCACATATGGGGCAGATCCAGCACGGTATAAGGCGCACTGTTTTGTAGCAAATTCACCATTTGCCCGAAAAATTCTGCATCGTAATCGCAGGTATTGTCGAGCACTGCCGGAGCCGTCAGCAGGCTTAGCCGTTCGCCGCACCGAGTAAGAAGGCGCTCCAGATACTGATCATCCAGACGATCCCCCGCCTTGATGGCATCGGCTATTGTCTGGGGTGGATCATGATTGAAATCGAGCCCGGTCGTTCCGAAGGCAATATCAAAATCGGTGATGATGACATCTTGCTGATTGCTCGTTGTAATCGACCAGCCGATATTATGAGCTATGGTAGAAGAACCGACACCACCTTTGGCTCCCATGAAAGCGACTGTTTTACCCAATGGCTCTGCGCCAGGATTGACAAAGAGATCACTCAGAGCCTGAATCAGCTCGATCTGTCCGACCGGAGCGACGATATATTCGGAGACACCCCGACGAACCAGATCCCGATACATCTGGACATCATTGATATGGCCAATGAGCACGACTTTGGTGCCCACATCACACACTTCCGCCAGCCGATCAAGATCGACGATCAGCTCTTCATAGCTCTGTCCGGCTTCAAGAAGAACCAGATTGGGCGTGGGAGTATCAGCGAAAAACTCGATGGCAGACTGGATGCCACCAGACACGGATTTAAAATGCACCCGCGCCATACGGCGATCCTTGCTGATAGCGTCAATCGTGCTTTGAATCTGCGGTGACTCGCAGAAAGCAGATATGGACACCCGCGGCAGCGGACGCACATCTATCAACTCGTTGCTACCGGCTTCTGACAACTCCTGTTGAAATGCCTGCAATTCCTTTTCGTCTTCAAAGCCCACAGATGGATGCGCTAGATCACTCATTTGCTAACCTCTGAGCTTGTTCCAGAATTTGAATCAAGGTCGGCAGACCAGGTCTTCTGCCCGGAGCGATAAGCCTCAGAGACGGCTGATCTGCGTTGAGCATCCCTTGGATCATATCCTCTTGGCTGTATCAAATCCTGCGGATTGGCAACCGCCGCAGCCAGATTTTGTTGCGTTGAGCATCCAAAATCAAAGTAGTCGTAATTCTGTGTATCCAGCTGGAAACCCGCAGGATGGCTGCCGCAAGTCAGTGTCTTTGCTTCCACACGAGGGTAAGCCAGCCTTATCGGAGCATCGGATGCATTTGCTGCAGTGTAGGGGAACAGATCAATGCGACCCGCTGCAACCCCTTGCCGCATCAGAGAGCCCCTGATTTGCTTGGCCATATAGTTTGCGCTGGTTTCATTCAAAGACCCCGAGGGAACCATGACCTGAATTACCGAAGCATTTTCACGCAGAAAGTCTCGCGCGAATGCCTCCAGAGCTGACTGGGATGATGGCGTCAGGCGCTCGCTATTGACCCCAACCGGGATGTCAATCGTGCGAGCAGACTGTTGCAGCATAATCGGATGACGCAGACGATAATCCTGCTCCACCGAGCCGGTCACTTCCCGGTTGGATTGGCAGGCAACCAGCAGCAAGGCGCAAGCGGCGACAGCAACGCCCCGTATTTGCGGGCTCGCGCTCCATTTTTGCCGTCTAGTCTGATGCACTGGCTTGATCCGATCTGGTTTGAACATTGCCATGCCCTCACTCATAACTGTAGCCGAAGCGGCCATTATATTTGACACCTCGACGCCCCCCTCCTGACACGTCGTAGCGACGCATCAAGGCACCAAGGAAGATGTCATTCATGTCCGAAGATGGTTGAACATTTTTGGTTGGAAGAGCCACTTTTGATTTTGCAACCGGCTCAACAATGTAAGGGGTTACGAAAAAGACCAGCTCCGTCTGATTGCGCTTGTAGTCCCGAGACCGGAACAAGGCACCAAGCACGGGAAGGTCTTTGAGATACGGAAAACCGTCGATGCTCTTTCGCACGTCATCATGCAGCAATCCGGCCATAGCCATGGTGCCGCCCGATGGCAACTCAAGTGTCGTGGATGTCCGGCGTGTCTTGAGCCCCGGAATTGTGAGAGCGTCATCTCCCGTCCCCATCGTCACCGTCTGATCCGATGAAATCTCCGAAACTTCGGACTTGATTTGCAGGCTGATGCGATTTTCCGACATGACAATCGGCCGGAATGAGAGCGCGACACCATATTGCTTGAACTCGACCGTAATTTGGCCGTCGTCATACCCAACAGGAACGGGATATTCGCCACCGGCCAAGAAATCCGCCTGTTCGCCAGAGATGGCAGTCAGGTTCGGCTCTGCCAAAGTGCGCACAAGGCCGTTACGCTCCATGGCTTCCAGGGTACTTGCAAAATAATTGGTGTTACCGCCAAGCTTCAAGCCCAGACTGGTATCAGACAAATTCTGCAAGGCTACCGAAAACGGGTTGCTGATCACACCAGATGTCGAAAAGTTACCGCGCTGAAGCTGTCCGCCAATGTTGATACCCAACTGCTTGACAACCGTTCGGGACACCTCGGCAACAGTCACCCGGATCTGAACCTGCTCACGGCCTTGCACGGCAAGATAGTTGCTGACCTTCTTGCGGTCTCCAACATAGCTGGCTGCCAGATCCATGGCCTTTTCTGCATCAGCGGGATTATTGACCGATCCTGAGAGGGCAACCCCCTCCCCGACGCCTTCAACGCGAATATCAGAGGACGGAATCATACGGCGCAGCAAGGCGGCCAGAGAAGCATTATCGCGGGCCACATTAACGTCAAAACTGGCAATCTGGTTGCCTTTGCCATCAAACAGGATAACGTTGGCCTGCCCGATCTTCATGCCCAGAATATAGACCCGGCGCGGCGTCCTGACGACGGCATCAGCGATCGCTGGACTGGAAACCAAAACATCTCGGACATCGCTCGGCGTTTCGATAACAACGGATTTGTTCAGCCCCACGTCGATATTGCGCCCGTTGGCGCTGGCCGCTTTGAGGCGAATTTCAGACTTGGCATAAGCTGGAGTTGGCGCCATAAACAGTGAACATGCAAACAAAACTGTAAGCGCCAAGGCTGGCACTATGGCAATTGCACAAAGACGGCTCCGCCGACGCTTATCCGGCGCTCCAGATTCTCTTGCTTTTTTCACAGCAGCAGAAAAACCGATCATTGCTTTACCGTCCTCTTCGTCATCGTGCCAGAGCGCACCATAATTATGGTTCCGCTTTGGGCTTCGGAAACCTCTGTTTTATCGTCGGCATCTTCAAGAGAGCGCAGCACCAGAGAAATCTTTCCTTCGGATTGAGCCGCCGTCAGCGTTTCAGCCTGCTGAGGCAGAAGTTCCAGCGTTGCTGTTTCGCCGACCACGACCTTGACGCCATCTTTTTCTTCGGTTGTCTGGTCAATAGCCAAAACGCGTACATTGTTCAGGATCGTTTCGGAGCTGACGCCTTTCTTTCCCTCCTCGGTAAGGATCACGTCGACCCTATCTTTAGGAAGAATAAAACCACCGGCACTGGTCGCTGCGGAAATGGAAGTAGCAATGGCCCGATAGCCTTTTGGCAAAACAGAAGACATCATGCCTCTGCCGCCAATAGCCAGCTTGCCTTCATTGATCGGTTCACCTTCAAGAAAGGATCCGCGCGCCACAGCGCCAACAAGTTCGCTATCCGCGTCAGGTCGCTGGTCACGGGTGATGTAGCCAGGGGCAGTGCTTGCCTTGGGCCATTTGCGCCAGGTGAACAAGTCCGCAGTAAAGCTGGTTCCAAGCGTCACATTCTGTGATGCGGTCAAAACTTCCGTGAGCTCGATCTGCTCGACAGGTTTGGCAGCTACTACTTTTTCTACCGGTTTTTTGTTGCCAAGAGACTGGGCAAGCACCAAGGCTATCAACCCGGCGAGCAAGGCAACAACGATGACGGCAATTCGCGCTACTCTCATGTCCTAGTTTCCCATAGGTTTCAGACGCCCAGCATTTTTCAAGCACAAGGATGCTTGCTGCCAGTGTCCAACACTTATGGTTAACGACTAGTAAGCGTGTTTGCTTAATATGACCTTAATTTCGCAAAAATCCGCAATTGTATGCGCCGAGCCGCAAACTGGTCGCGCCTATTCAATAGGCGCCAACACAATCAATAGTGGACCTCAGGTTTAGATCGTTATACGGAAAATGCGAGCCTCAGAACGATCTCGCTCATCTCCATCAGGATAGGGCGAGCTTGACGCCAGTGTCCATCCAGTCAGACATAGCGTAGATTTGAAGGCCTGCAGCTGCGAGCGCCAGACCATAGGGAATGCGTTTGACGGTATATAGCCGCATTACCCATTCCATCTTTAACATGAAAACAGGAAGATATTTTGAACGCATAAAGAGGAATGCTATGGCTATAACAGCCCCATAAATAGAAGCGAGTGCGAAAAATACCAGTGCGAGCGTAGGCCCCAACCAGAGAGCGGCCACCGCAGAGAATTTTGCGTCTCCACCGCCAATCCACTTGAATAGCCAGAATACATACACCACGCAGAAGGTAATCAGACCGCTAGCCAAATGCATGGCGGCGTCTTTCAAAGACATGTCAACGCCATAGGCGAAGAAAGGGAAGGCCAACAAAAAGATGAGGGCAAGCCTATTGGAAATGCGCATGGTAAAAAGATCGGAGCTTCCGGCATAGGCAAAGACCAGAGGTACGAAAAGCAAAAGACTCCATCCGAAAATAACGCTCAACATGCCAGCATCCTTATCATGGATTTATCAGATTGGGCCTCTTCAGCCGCCAGTTCACCCACAAGGGCAGTTTCCCAGCTATAATTTATGATCGATAAAAGTTACTAAATTATTGAATTCATTATTATAATTCAATCTAAAAATAAAGGCCACCCGAAGGCAGCCTTCTGAATCTTATATCCGCTTTCTCCGAAGAGAATGAGGAGCGGAATATCAAGAACCTGATGGAACAGTAACGTTACCAAGAGCGGTAGAGATCTTTTCAAACAGGCCGGTGATAGCAGAGCTAAGGGTAGTAGCAGCAGCCACAATACCAACGCCAATCAGGCCAGCAAGCAGCGCATATTCGATAGCGGTTGCGCCAGAATCGTCTTTAAGGAAGTGTGCGAATTTTTTCATTTTGGACTCCTAGAATTCCACAATTTGACAGCTCAATGTTCAGAGATCTCGCTTTTCGCGTTTTTGTTGTATCTTCTGAACAGTGACACTTTTATCGAAAAATTCTTTCCATCCAGTTAAGTGCCTAGTTAAAATTTGATACAATATCAATGTTTGCTTGTTTTGGTTAAAAAAAACATACCATCCACAGAGCAAGTCTATTGTTTATATTTATAACAAAACTTATTCAAAATTCAATTCTATTCAATATTTCTTAGAAAAACATAACTAACAATAGGTTAAACATGAATTTTATCTATTTCAATATAAAACCACGCGCAATTTAACCATAAAATTATACTGGTTGCATTTCACATTGCCGCCTACTTCATGCTTGCGAGAATTACTCCTTAAGGCTTCCTTCACCATTTTTGTCCAGTTTATCAATATGAAATGGCGGCCCAGCCTATGGCGAAGACCCTTGGC
The DNA here is from genome assembly GCF_963664735.1 of uncultured Cohaesibacter sp. Taxonomy (NCBI): domain Bacteria; kingdom Pseudomonadati; phylum Pseudomonadota; class Alphaproteobacteria; order Hyphomicrobiales; family Cohaesibacteraceae; genus Cohaesibacter; species uncultured Cohaesibacter sp. The sequence goes on from NZ_OY761553.1 coordinate 2,541,388, forward strand.
TCATGGAGACTGAAGATGAAATTCGCGCGTGTTTTATCCGCATTTATCTCAATAACATTTTTCTCTATGGTGCACAGTGCTTTGGCCGAGCAATCTTACCCCATGATTGATGTGAAATTGGACCGCGCCAAGGTCATGCGGGTGTCTCGACCGGCAGCCATGGTTATTATCGGCAATCCGGCTATTGCGGATGCAACTATTAAAGACAGCCAAACCCTGATCATCACCGGCAAACAATATGGCACGACCAACCTGATCGTACTTGATAGCGCAGGAGAGCCCATCGCCGACGAAGTATTGAGCGTATCGTCCTCTACCGAGAGTAATGTGGTGGTCTATAAAGGTGCAGATCGCTACACGCTGCATTGTTCACCAGATTGCGAACCGGTTTATCGCATCGGAGACGAGAATAGCAAACTGGGTGAGCTTTCTTCGGCGATCAATATTTATAACCAACTGTCCAAGGGACAGGAAGTCCAAGCCGATCCACGCTGACCCTGAGGGCGGATAGCACCATCACATTTTGTTGGCGGGCTTCTTATTAGCTATTCCTGCGCGACAAATTCCCGCGCTTTGTTCGGACCATTAACCAGTTTTACCAATCATTCATAAAGGCTTTTCTGCCATTCTGTGCAAGTGCATGGAGAAAAAAACGGATTGCATATTAATTATTTGCCGTCATATCGGGATCAGGTTGATCGCTTTGACTCTCGTCAAAGCAAGGAGAATTAGCAATGAAGCTGCTCTCGAACACAGGACTTTTAAAATACCAAGGTTTCCTGCAAAGACCATTCACGGCTGCCAAGCGGGCTTTTGTCAAGGATACTGACGGGGCAACAACGGTAGAATTTGTAATTCTGATCACCCCATTTTTGGCTTTTCTATATATGCTGTTGTCGATGGGCTACCTGTATCTCAATGCAACGATGCTTGAGGACGGCACACAAACGGCAGGTCGCCAAATTCGCATCGGGGCTGTTGCCAATTCCAACATGCAGATCTCGGACTTCAAGAAGCTTATCTGTAACTCCGTAGGCATCTCTCAAGAGAGTTGCCTGAGCGACATCAAAATCGATGTGACCAGCTCGCCAGATATCTCCACTCTGGATACTGGCGATGATGACGATGATGCGACCGAAATTTTTGAGCCCGGAGATCCGAGTGACTATGTGATCGTGAAAGCGAAACTCCCCATGGCAACGGTCAACAATTTCTTCAAGCTGTTTGGGAGCAGTAGCGAAACCACTTTCACGATTTCATCTGTTCTGGTGTTCCGCAATGAGCCCTACGAGTAGTCACGCCATGACAGATAAAATTTTCACATCGCACTTTTCAGGACACGCATTGCACAGGCAATCCAAATGACAATTCTTTCTGCTATCCGCTCCCATCTACGGCATTTTCGCAAGGATGAACGTGGCGTCTCTGCGATTGAATTTGTGCTCGTTGTGCCTCTCATGGCGCTTATTGCCATTGGGTCCTGGGAAATAACCAAAGCCATGTTGACCAAGCGAAAGGTTGCACATCTCGCTTCATCCATTGCCAATCTGGCGGCGCAAGACGATAACATCACCTCATCAGACTGGACCACATTCCAGGATATTGCCGACAAGATCCTCTATCCCTACAACAGTTTCACGCGCCGGATCGGGTTACTCGTCGTTGAAGTGGACAGCTCAGGCCGAATTAACACGCTCTGTCAATTTGGCACCGCAAGCATCGATCCCAGCACGCTGCCAACCGGCCTGCAAATCGCGAACACCACCTACCTTATGAGTGCTTCCGAAGTCGACTATGTGGCCTTTTCCAAGGATAACAGCTTCTATGGGATTACCCCCGGCATCTCCGACATGACCTTTAGGGACACTGCGATATTTGCCCCAAGAAATGCCGATACAATAACCTGCAACTGATCGCCTTATCGCGTGGTCGCGACCTCGATCAAGGGCTCATAATCTTTCAGGGTAACGTTCCTGAAACCACCATCATAACGACGCTCGATCGCGTCATAGGCGTCCGGGTCATCTTTATCCATGTTCTTGAGCGCATTGATCAAATCAACACGTTCCTGTTTGGATACCTCGTTATGAATGACATGAGGGCCTGCCGGAATGGCCGGAGAATGCCAGATGGAGATAAAGTCTGGTTGATCCGATGAGCTTTTTTTGTCTTTGGCAGCATCGATATAGGCGGAAACAGCACCCTCGCTGGTGAATATATTCTGATTGTAGGGTGTGGAGGACCACACCAGCGCGGCATCAACCGCCCCCTCATCCAGCAGAGCCAGCGCGTCTTGCGGATTATCCCGACCGACCAGAGAGCCCAGATCACGCTCAGGATTGAACCCGGCCTTCTTCAACTCATTCATGGCCATGTAAAATGGTACGGCACCATTCTTTGAAGACAAAGCCATGGATCGCCCAGACAAATCCGCCAGACTTTGAATGCCGCTATCGCCACGCACGAGAAGTAACATATAAGTGCCATCTGGCGCCTGCCTTGATACGGGAGCCACCATTGGCGTCAGACATCCGCATGCAGCATAAGCCATGGAAAAAACGCTAGCAGGATAAATCGAGTAGTCCACCTGATGCCCTATGTGGGCATCCATGAGAGAAGACATGGAATTGAATGCGACCACAACAATTGGCCGGGACAGGCTTTCCTGCAGATATTTACGAAACGGCTCTATCCGCGCCTGCAGATAGCTGGCCCCCTGCTCAGCCACCAGGCCAACACGCAAGGGCGGTTTGTTGTCTAGCAATTTAACTACATTTTCGCTATCAGAGGGCGCGGCAGAAATGATGGAGCCAGAGGAGTCTGGTGCCGCTTGCAAAGGTTGGGCTTGAAATTCTTGAGCCTGTTGCGTCTGGCTTTTGCTGGTGGCGTCTGGCTGGAGCTGCTCAAGCGCGTGGCGCTCCACGGCGTCCTGAGCGAACGAAGCACTCGCGACCCAGAGCCCAGCGGCAAAGCTTATTCCCAGTAACACAACAAAGAAGCGGGCAGCCTTTCCAAGAAGACTAAGAAACACCCCTGTTGGCGCTTTCTGTTTGAACAGCCCAGCATAAAAAATATTCATCATTTAAAACTGATATCCTCTCGCAAAGGATTTATGCGAATCACATAATGACCATCTTGCGGTGTTAAGTCACCTTGATCAAATGCAATAACCATAGCAAATTCTCTTCATTCCACACGCCCATCTATTAGCGAGCTCTTTATGACAAAAAATCCATCCATCGTGGTTTTCGATATTGGGAATGTCCTTCTGCGTTGGGACATGCACTTTCTTTATGAATCCTACTTTGCTAGCAGAGAAGAAATCGACGCATTTGTGAAGGAAACAAACCTTGACGAATGGAACTTGCAACAGGATCTTGGCCGAGATTGGGCAGAAGCGACTGAATCGCTTGTGAAAGAGCATCCCAACTTTGAAAAAGAGATCCGTGCTTTTCGGCAGCGTTGGCATGACATGGTGCCAGGTGTGATCGCCGGGACGGTTCTCATCAAGGAACGTCTGCAGGAAATGAATGTGCCTCTCTATGCGATTACCAACTTTGCCAGTGACACATTCCGCGAATGTCAGGAGCGCTTTCCGACGCTCAAGCAGTTTCGCGACATCGTGATTTCCGGCGATGAAAAGATCGTCAAACCGGATGCGGCTATTTTCCATTGCCTGCTCGAGCGCAATAACCTGAAGGCGGAAGACTGCCTGTTTGTGGATGACAATTTTTCCAATATCGAAGCGGCTCGCGCGGTTGGCATGCATGGGCATCATTTCAAGAGCCCATTTGCCTTTGCTCAGGCACTGCGCGATTATGAGTTTGGAATTTGATTGCAGCAAAAGAGCATGAGCAGGATCATCTCTGCTCTGAAAATAGGGCGGCTGGAGCTTGAAAGCCTGACCAATCAGCTTTCCAGAATGAGCCGCCCGCGTTCTATCTTAAAGGTCTTGAGCTTGCGCAGGTAGCTCATTCCCATCAGCGTAATGTTAAGTGCTCCCTTGGGCGCAATCAGGACATCAACATTCTTCACATCGACCTGGCCGATACGAATGCTGCCCACGCGGGAACGCGCATAGAGAGCAACCCCGCCCGCCGTGTTCACTTTGACGTTATAGTCGGATTTTCGCGGCTTGAGCCCAAGGCGGCGGGCATCATCTGCCGTCAGGGCCACGAGACTGGCACCAGTGTCTATAATCACCCGTACGGTCTTGTTTTCGAAATGGGCCTGAGCGAAATAGTGTCCACCGGCGCCCGGCTTGATCACGGTTCGCCGCGCACCATTGTAGTTGGCCACTGTGTGATTGGACTCAGAGGTTTGTAGCGCGTGGGCTTTTGGTGCGCTGTCGGCAGCATCGGTTGTCCCGAAACTCTCGATATAGCCCCTCTGCACAAGCCAGTTTGTTGCCACACCCGGCAGCATGGCAAAAGCAAGAATGGCCAACAGGGCAGCGAAAATGAGGCGTGGCATATGAAAAGGCTCCGGTTCCAGACCAGAGCCAATCATGACACGCGCGCAATGGAATCCCGTTAAATGGCGTACAAACGCGCACGCATTTCCGCAGTTTTGGTAAACAAGGCCTGAAGACAGGCCTTGTTCCTGCGGCAGCGGCTCAAAGCCAACAACGGGGCGTTATTTGGTACCGTACATACGGTCGCCAGCATCGCCAAGACCGGGCAGAATGTAGTTTTTCTCATTGAGCTTCTTGTCGATGGCAGCCGTGATTACCGGCACATCGGGATGCGCTTCCGTAAAGGCCTCAATGCCCTCAGGCGCAGCCAACAGGGATACAAAGCGAATGTTCTGAGCTCCGCTTTTCTTAAGCTTGTTGATAGCCAGAATAGCAGAATTGGCTGTTGCCAACATCGGATCAACCGCGATGACCAAGCGGTCTTCCAGATCTTCAGGAGCCTTGAAATAATATTCAACCGCTTCAAACGTCACCGGATCACGATAAAGACCGACATGGGCCACACGTGCGGATGGCACCAGATCCAGCATGCCTTCCAGAAGGCCGTTGCCTGCGCGCAGGATGGAAGCAAAGACCAGCTTTTTGCCTGCGAGCGTTGGCGCGCGCATTTCCATCAGCGGGGTTTCGATCAACTTGGTGGTCATTTCCAGCTCACGGGTTGCTTCGTAGCAAAGCAGATGGGAAATTTCCCGCAGCAGCTGACGAAAAGATGCCGTGGAGGTATCCTTGTCCCGCATGATTGTGAGTTTGTGCTGAACAAGCGGATGGTCGACGACGGTTACCTGCTGCATGGCTCGATTCCTTTGATCTAAGATACGATTTTGCCCCTTTTAGCCTAGCTTTAAGCGAGAGAGCAAGCAACTGGGGCAAAAGCATAGACAGTGATGAACCGGATTCTTGACTTTCGCCAAACAAACTTAATGCAGATGGGCTCATCAGGCGCGGGCTGTTGATATCAGGGAGAGATGTCACGCCGAATGGGGAAGGCGATCAAGAAGGACTTTTCTGGTTTCATCATCCAGGAAAGCAGCTTCAAGGGAGCGGCGCGTAAAGCCTTCCATGAAAGACTTGTCCCAGCCAGTCGCCGCTTGTATATCGTCATATTCCTTGCCAATCGAGGTTGAAAAGAAGGGCGGGTCGTCAGATGACAGGGTCGTAAGCACACCGGCCTTGATCAGCTCTGCCAATGGATGCTCGCGCAGCGAGGGGTAAAGCCCGAGCGCCACATTCGAATGGGGGCAGGTTTCAAGCACGATCCTCTCATCGGCCAGCCGTTTCATCAGCTCGGAATCCTCAACCGAGCGCACCCCGTGGCCGATGCGTTTGACGGGAAGATGATCAAGCGCGTCCTTGACGCTTTGAGGCCCGCCGAACTCTCCAGCATGGGTAGTGCAGATCAGTCCGGCCTCGTGAGCGATTTCAAAAGCAGGGGCAAAGGCTCGCTGGCTGTAGAGCCTCTCGTCCCCTCCCATGCCGAACCCTGTCACCAGAGGATGGGGCTGCGCGACAACCCGCTTTGCAACTTCGATGGCGGGCTCAGGCCCCATATGACGCAAGCAGGTGACAATGAAGCGGGCTTCAATGGGGAAACCATCGGCAGCGCTCTTTGCCTTGGCTCGCTCATAGCCGATGGAAATGCCTTCAAGCAGATTTTCATAGCTCATCCCGAGCGCGGCCACATGATCGGGCGAAAGGAAAAGCTCGGTATAGATGCAGCCTTCTGCGGCATTTCTCAAAAGGTAATCTTCGGTCAGATCCGCATAATCTTCCGGTGTACAAATGACAGCGGCGACCTTGTCGTAGCACTCAAGAAAATTGGTAAAGTCGGACCAGATGTAACTGCCATCCTTGCGCATGAAGGCATCAAGATTCTTGCCGTGCCTTTCGGCCAGCCGATGCACCAGTTCGGGGTGGGCTGCACCTTCGATATGGACGTGAAGTTCTGCCTTGAGGAGCGTTTGTGACGGCACATTGTTTTTCATTTAGATCACGCCATTCATAGTATGTTTTGTGAAGTGTGATTATCGCTCATCTCCAGATTTTGGCTCTTCCCCCGCGTCTCAAACAAAACGAAAATGGAACCAACTATCCATGCCAAGCAGCCGTAGACCAAGCCCCCCACTAAAGGCGTTACGAAAGGTGTCGCTATGATTGGGATAGCAAAAATCAGCGCAATCAACCCCAAAAAGTAGCCAACCATCACCGATAAGACTGAAAATTGCAAACGGGTTTCCTTTAAAATTCTCCAAAATATCCAAGGTGATGGCAGGGAGGCAATGAAGAAAAGTAGAAAATAACACATTGCGTTAGCGCCTTCCCGAAACACGAAAAACATTATGAGGCCCGTGTATGGGATTGTCCTGAACAGAAATATAATTCCCATTGCGGCGGCAGCGCAGCATAACAATGCTCCCCCAACAATCGCGATTGCTGCTACAGATTGAGATATGGCTTTCATTTTTAAGCTCGTTCAACTCCCCCTCCGGAATGGATCAACGCCATTTGCAGCGCCAGCCTTTTGATGGATAGGCGCGTTCACACATGATCCATTGGCCGCATGGATGCTTGCCCTTGAGTTTCGAGACCTGCGGCGCGAAAGAGGCCGCCATGGGCCATAGATCTTTTGCGGCTTCCTTGGCGTCCGTCAGACATGCGGCACCATTTGATGCAATCGAGGAGCGCTCCCGGCTCCCCGCCAAGATGCTTGCAGCATGGACCATGGATGTTGAGAGCATGACCATAATGCAGAGAGCAAAAAGCGCCGTCCATTTCATGTGCCGCTCCGCAGTTCCGGCTTTCAAATAAGATGTGCCATGCCTGCCCGGCGCGAGATCCAGATGATCGGCGATGGTTTCACCGATATCGGCAAAGCTGGTGCGCTGACCGGCATAACGCCCCTTGATATCTGGCCCGAAAATCAGAACCGGTACCTGCTCGCGGGTGTGGTCCGTACCTTGCCAAGTGGGGTCGCAGCCATGGTCGGCGGTCAGGATCACCATGTCGCCGGGATGAAGCGCGGCTTCCAGCTCAGGAATGCGAGCGTCAAAATATTCAAGCGCGGCCGCATAGCCGGGTACATCGCGGCGATGGCCGAAATGCATGTCGAAATCCACGAGGTTGGAGAAAACCAGATCCCCGTCTTTGGCTTCAGCGATGGCCTTAAGGGTCGCATCAAAAATGTTGGGATTGCCAGTGGCCTTGATCTTTTTGGTAACGCCCTGCGCGGCGAAAATATCAGAGATCTTGCCTACGGCCAGCACCTGACGGCCAGCATCCTTGGCCCTGTCGAGAAGGGTTGGTTCAGGCGGCAGAACCGAATAGTCGTGACGGTTGCCGGTGCGCTCGAAATCGGCAGGTGTCTCGCCGATGAACGGGCGGGCAATGACACGGCCAATGTTGTAAGGCGCGACCAGATCGAAGGCTATTTCACAGATTTCATAGAGACGATCAAGCCCGAAATGCTCTTCATGGGCGGCAATCTGATAGACAGAATCCGCGCTTGTGTAACAGATCGGCATTCCGGTGCGGATGCTTTCCTCGCCCAGTTCGTTAATGATCACCGTACCCGATGCATGCTTGTCGCCAAGAATACCGGGAAGCCCGGCCTTCTCGATAAAGGCCTTGGTCATTTCAGGCGGAAATGTCGGCTGCGTATCAGGGAAATAGCCCCAGTCGAAAGGCACCGGCACACCGGCGATTTCCCAATGGCCCGATGGGGTATCCTTGCCGATGGAAACCTCCACCGCGTTGGCACAAAGGCCTTCAGGCTCCCCATCATAGCTTAGGTTGGCGGGACGGCTACCGGTTGCTTTTTCGGCAACCAGCCCCAACCCCAATCGATCCAAGTTCGGCAAGCACAGAGGGCCAGATCGCAAGCCTTCCTTGTCACCATCCCCGCGAGCGCAGGCCGCAGCGATGTGCCCCAAGGTGTCAGAGCCCTTGTCCGATACGGGTTTGCCGAATTTTTCCGCATCGGGCGCATTGCCTATGCCGAAGGAATCGAGAACCAGAAGAAATGCGCGTGCCATGAGACACTCCCTTAACTGAAAATGCGGATAGGGAGCAGGAGCATCTTCAAGCCTCTGCTCGACCTTTTGTTTGCTTTATCGATGGCTATTCGATGATGTCATAGACGGTGTTGCTGTTTGTCCCCGTCTCGCCGATGCTATAGGCCGCCTTTATGCGTGCGGTTGCCTTGTCGATCTGGTCCTGATTGTTGGCATAAACGCGCGCAATGGGCGTGTTTGCATCAACTTTCTCGCCAAGACCGGCGAGTGCGTCGAACCCGACGGAATGATCAATCGGATCAGCTGCGCGGATGCGCCCGCCGCCCAACTCAACCACACCAAGTCCCACCTGGCGGGTATCGATAGCCTCAACAAAACCGGCTTCATCTGCATAGATATCGGCAACCATAGGAGCCAGCTTGAGGTAGTCTTCCATATTTTCGATGAAATCGGCAGGCCCACCAAGCGCAGCAACCATCTCGCCGAATTTCTCCGCAGCGCGGCCAGAACGGAAGGCGTCCTCAATCTTTTCGGTGCCCTCCTGACGTGAGGTTACCGCTCCACCGATCAGCAACATCTCGGCACAAAGGGCAACAGTGATGTCCCAGTTGCGCGGGTCAATCGCGTCGCCGGTGAGGAACTGCACGGCGTTTTTCATCTCGATAGCGTTGCCCGCTGCCGTGGCAAGCGGTTCGTTCATATCGGTGATAAGAGCGGAAGTCTTGACCCCTGCCCCCTTGGCGACCGTAACAAGGCTCTTGGCCAGCGCTATGCTCTCCTCGTGGGTCGGCATGAAAGCGCCCGAGCCGGATTTTACATCCAGCACGAGTCCTTGCAGACCAGCAGCCAGTTTTTTGGAGAGGATCGAGGCTGTGATGAGATGAATACTTTCCACGGTCGCGGTTACATCGCGGATACCGTAAAAGCGTTTGTCTGCCGGAGCCAGATCCGCAGTCTGCCCTATGACCGCACAGCCGACCTCTTTGGTCACCTTGCGAAACAGATCGTTGTCAGGTTGGGTGACGTAACCGGGAATGGAATCAAACTTGTCGAGCGTGCCGCCTGTGTGGCCGAGTCCTCGCCCCGAGATCATCGGCACGAAAACGCCCAAGGCAGCCAACGCGGGCGCCAGCATCAGCGAGGTATTGTCTCCCACCCCACCGGTTGAATGCTTGTCGACCACGGGGCCATCCAGTTCGGACCAATCCAGCACGGAACCAGAATCCCGCATTGCCAACGTCAGCGCGACGCGCTCATCAAGCTCCATGCCCTGAAAGAACACGGCCATGGCCAAAGCCGAGATCTGCCCTTCGGTGACCGAGCCATCGGTGATGCCGCGAACAAAAAAGCCGATTTCCTCGGCGCTCAATCTGCCGCCGTCCCGTTTCTTGCGAATGATTTCCTGTGGCAGCATCAGTAGCCGTCTCCTGCGCTGGCTGTCTGGCCTTCCATGGCGGCGAGCAGCGCATCAAGCACACCGGATGCGCCAAAGCGGAAGCTTTCCGGGGTTGCCCAATCGGAGCCCATATATTTCTCGGCAATCGCCAGATAGGTTCCTGCGTCTTCAAGGGTTTTGACGCCGCCAGCAGGCTTGAAACCGACCGGTTTGCCGCTCTCGGCGATCGCTTCCATCATGATTTCAGCGGCTTCCGGGGTCGCGTTAACGGCCACCTTGCCGGTGGAGGTCTTGATGAAGTCTGCCCCGGCTTCAATCGCCATGTCGGCAGCCGCCCGGATCAGGTCCGGCTCCTTCAGCTCGCCCGTTTCCAAAATGGTCTTCAGTCTGGCGGGTGCCGGAACGGCATCCCTTACCCGGAGCACGATGCTTTCAGCAAAGCCCCGACGGCCTTCCTTGAAGGCCTTGTAGGGAATGACCAAATCGATTTCATCGGCACCATCGGCCAATGAGGCCTTGGTTTCAGCAAGAGTTTCAGCCAGATTTTCGCCGCCATGGGGAAAGTTGACAACAGTTGCAACCTTGATGGTTGTTCCGCCAAGGCATTCTTTCGCTTTCTTGACAAAACGCGGCCAGACGCAAACCGCAGCCGTATTGCCATAAAAGGTTTTGGCACGCGCACAGAGCGCCTCGATGGCGGCATCGTCGCAATCATCGTTCAGATTGGTCAGGTCAAGAAGAGAAATGGCTTTTTGGGCCAGTTTTTTATTTTCCATTTTTGCTCGCTTCACAAATAATCGCCAGAAAAGACGGCTCAGAATTAGGCCTCTGAGGACAAGGCCTGCAAATAGGCGCGGATCACCTTGATCAGTTTCTTCGCCCCGATCGGCCCGACTTCCTTGGTCTCTTCGTGCGATAATTCGGTTCCGGTCATCCCGGCTCCATAGTTGGTAATGGTTGAAATGGCAGCAACGCGCATGTTCATCCAGCGCGCCAGAATGACTTCCGGTACGGTTGACATGCCAACGGCATCGGCCCCCAGAATGCGGGCTGCGCGGATTTCGGCAGGCGTTTCAAAATTGGGACCGGAAAACCAGGCGTAGACACCGGAATCCAGCTTAACATCTGCAACAGCTGCTGCGCGGATAAGTTTGCCCCGCAACTCGGCATCATAAGCCTCGGTGAGGCCGACAAAGCGATCATCACTTTCAACACCAATGAGAGGTGAGCGCCCGGACCAGTTGATATGATCATCAATCAGCATCAATTCCCCCGGAGCCACGTCCTGACGCAAAGATCCGGCCGCATTGGTGAGCAGAAGCTGCTCACAGCCAAGCGCCTTAAGCGTTGCCAGAGGCTGCTTCATCACAGTTGCATCGCCCTGCTCATAATAGTGCACACGACCGGCAAGAATGGCGACCTTGACACCCATAAGCGTTCCGATGACAAGCTCCGAGGCATGTGACGACACGGAAGAAACGGGAAAGCCGGGTAGCTTCTGGTAAGAAAACCGCTTGGCATCTTCCACCTCATCGGCCAATGCTCCCAATCCGGAGCCAAGGACCATGCCGACCTTGACGGGGCCTTCAACTTTTTCCAGCACACGTTTGGCGGCATCCTGAGCCAGTCCTATAATGGTCATGTGCACATCTCCCTCTTAATAATCCGAGCATTTGATATTAGTGCAATGCTGTGGCGAATAAATGTCAGCTACGGCGGGCCTTGCCCGCATCAGATGCGGGCGCTTGTGAGCCGATTTCAGCCCGCGCATAGTGGACTATCGGTTTTCTTCCAGATCAAACGCGGCTGGCAACAGAGCATCCAGCGTAAAGCTCTGCTGAATGCCGCTCAAGTCGGCCGCATGAATGATGGTATCCGGACTGCCAAACTCCCTGATCCGCTGGCGACAGCCACCGCAAGGCGTGATAGGCGGGGTGTGATCGGCAATCACCACCAGCTCTTCGATCGCCCGGCTATCGGCCAGTTCACTGCTTGCCATGATCATGGCTGAAATGGCCGAGGTCTCAGCGCACCAGCCCTCCGGATAGGACGCGTTTTCGATATTGCATCCGGTGTGAACCGTGCCGGCACGCGTGCGCAGCGCGACCCCGACAGGAAAGCGCGAGTAAGGCACATGCGCCTTCTGACGTGCCTTTGTCGCCAGCTCCAGAAGCGCCAGTGTCTGATCGGTAACCTCGATAGCTTTTGCATTCATGTGACCGCTCTCCTAACGTTCCTTGGTGTAAGGGACACCGCTTGCTTTGGGCGGAATGGACTTGCCGATGAAGCCTGCCAGCAAGACAACGGTCAGGATATATGGCAAGGCCTGCATGGCCTGAACAGGCACTTCGCCGATGACCGGCAGCTCGGTGCCCTGCAAGCGGATACCTACAGCATCAAGAAAGCCGAAGAGGAAGCAGGCGCCAAGCGCGTTGACGGGTTTCCATTTGGCAAAGACAAGAGCTGCAAGGGCAATGAAGCCTTTGCCTGCTGTCATATCCTTGGAGAAACCGGCCGACTGGGCGATGGAAAGATAGGCGCCAGCAAAACCGCAAAGCGTTCCCGTAATCAGGATTGCCCGATAGCGCATCCACGCAACCGATATGCCTGCCGTATCCACAGCACCGGGATTTTCGCCCACGGCACGCAGTCGCAAGCCAAAGCGTGTGCGATAGAGCACCCACCAAGTCAAGGGAATGCAAATGAATGCCGCATAGACCAGCAGGGAATGACCCGAGATGATCTCATAATAGATCGGCCCGATGATGGGCACTTCCCGGATGCTATCGGCAAAGGGCAGCTTGATTTCGGTAAAGCGTGCCGTGTTCGGCAATTGTGGTGTTTTGCCGCCACGGCCGAACCATGCCTGACCAAGCAGCGCAGTCAGACCGCTGGCGACAAAATTGATAGCGACGCCGGATACGATCTGGTTGCCCTTCTGGGTGATGGAGGCATAGCCATGCACCAGCGCCAAACCGATGGACACCAGAATGGCCGCCAGCAATCCCAGCCACGCAGAGCCTGTAACAAAGGCCACACAGCCCGCAGCAAAGGCCCCGCCGAGCATCTTGCCTTCAAGGCCAATATCGACAACGCCGGAACGTTCGGAATAAAGACCGGCAAGGCAAGCGAAGAGAAGCGGCACGGAAAGGCGAACCGCGGAATCTGTCGTAAGAATAAGTGTTTGAAAAATTTCCATGATCACGCTCCTTACGCTTCTTGTTCAAGATCGTTAGATCTTGATGTGAAGAGTCTGACCAGAGCCGGGCGGAACATATGCTCCATCGCCCCGGCAAAGAGGATGACGAGACCCTGAATGGAAATGATCATGTCGCGGGTGATCTTGGGCATTTCAAAGGCCAGCTCAGCGCCGCCCTGATAGAGCATGCCAAAGAGGATGGACGCCATGATGATCCCCACAGGGTGAGAACGCCCCATCAACGCCACCGCGATGCCCACAAAGCCATAACCGGTCACATAATCAAGCAACAGACGGTTTTGAGCGCCCATCACTTCATTGAGCGCCATAAGCCCCGCCAAAGCACCGGAAATCATCATGGTGATGATGATGATGCGCGAGAGGTTCATACCTGCATAAACTGCCGCGTCCGGATTGGTGCCGAAGGTACGGATGGCGTAGCCGAGACGCGTGCGCCAGATCAGTGCCCAGACGAAAACACAAGCCAGCAGGGCCACCACGAACGACAGGTTAAGCGGTGATGACGCCATATGAATGCCGAACCAGCCAGCCACCTCGTGAATGAATGGCAGCCTGCCGCCCTCAAGGAATGTGCGGCTCTCAGGCTGCATGGATTCGGGCTGTTTGAATACCACGACCAACAAATAGGCCATCAGTGAGTAGGAGATGAAGTTGAACATGATCGTGGTGATCACGATGTGGCTGCCACGCTTTGCCTGCAGATAAGCGGGAATGGCTGCCCATGCGGCTCCGAAGGCCGCTGCACCGATCAGGGCGAACGGAAAGGTTACGTACCATGGCACATAGTGATCGAGCGCAAGACAGGCCAGCGCCACACCAAGCCCGCCAACATAAGCCTGCCCTTCACCACCGATATTGAACATGCCGGCGTGCGCTGCCACAGCAACGGCCAGGCCGGTGAAAATAAAGTTCGTAGTGTAGTAAAGCGTAAAGCCGATGCCCTCGCCATAGCCCAGCGAGCCCTGCACCAGCCAGTAAACGGCATCAAGCGGATTTTCGCCAATCAACAGCACCACAAGCCCGGAAACCAGCAGGGCTGCGGCCAGATTGAGCAGCGGGATCAGACCATAATCTACCCAGCGGGGCAGTTTTGCATTTTGAGCGCTCATTATTCTGCCTCCCCGGTTCGGGCACTTGGCGTGTTGTTTGCCTCTTCCACTCCGGAGGTATCGGCGATACCGGCCATCATCAAGCCCAATTCCTGCTCCCCTGCTCCTGCAGGACGTTCGCCGACGATCTTGCCATCAAACATGACAAGGATACGGTCGGACAGCGAGCGAATTTCATCAAGTTCGACGGAAACAAGCAAAATGGCTTTGCCTGCATCGCGCATCTCGATGAGCCGCTTGTGAATGAATTCGATAGCACCGATATCCACGCCGCGAGTCGGCTGACCAACCAGAAGAATATCGGGATTGCGCTCCATTTCGCGCGCCAAGACCAGCTTTTGCTGGTTGCCGCCGGAGAAATTGGCCGCTTTGAGATGCGGATCCGGCGGGCGCACATCGAAGTCTTCCATAAACGCCTGCGTTTCCTTCAGAATAGCGCCAAGATCGAGAAACAGGCCTTCGCCATATTTCTTGCTGTCCTGATATCCAAGGATCATGTTTTCCTTGGCAGGGAATTGGGTCACAAGGCCTGTGCGATGGCGATCTTCTGGTACATGAGCCAAACCGCGGTGACGGCGCTCCAGCGCATCTGCGGTGTTGACCACCTCTCCATTGATCTTGATGGTACCAGTCCGTGCGGTAATCATGCCCGCAATGGCTTCCATCAATTCGCTCTGGCCGTTCCCCGACACACCGGCAATACCAACAATTTCTCCGGCGCGGACATTAAAAGACACATCCTTGACCAGATTGACGCCGCGCTTGTCGGTGACGGTCAGGTTCTCGACCGAGAGCACTTCCCGTTCCGGCTTGCTAGGGCTCTTCTCGACATTAAGCAGCACATGGCGCCCAACCATCATTTCGGCGAGCTGCTCGACAGAGGTTTCAGCCGTATGCACGGAACCGACCATCTCGCCCCGGCGCATGACCGAAACCTCGTCGGTAATCGCCATGATTTCGCGCAGCTTGTGGGTGATGAGCAAAATGGTTTTGCCCTGATCACGCAACTGCCCCAAAATGCGGAACAGGTGATCCGCCTCGGCCGGAGTCAATACGCCGGTCGGTTCGTCCAAAATAAGAATATCTGCGCCTCGATAAAGCGCTTTCAGGATCTCGACCCGTTGTTGCAAGCCAACAGGGAGTTCCTTAATCAGAGCATCCGGATCAATATTCAGCTCATATTCGTCTGCCAGTCGCTGCAGTTCTGCACGCGCCTTGTCGACGCCCTTCTGAAGCAACAATCCACCTTCTACGCCGAGCACGACATTTTCGAGCACCGAGAAATTGTCAACCAGCATGAAGTGCTGGTGCACCATACCGATGCCCACGGCAATCGCCTTCTGGCTGTCTGGTATGGTTTGGCGCTTGCCGTTGACATAGATTTGGCCAGCGTCGGCCTGATAAAACCCATAGAGAATGGACATCAGGGTCGACTTGCCTGCTCCATTCTCACCGATAATACCGTGGATTGACCCCTTTGCGACATTGAGGTCAATATTCTTGTTGGCATAGACCGGCCCGAACCGTTTTTCGATTCCGACCAACCGAATTGCAGGCACTTGACTGACGTCTTCATCGCCGGAGGCGTTCGCTTTGGCCCCCGCGCTGCCTTGCGCTGTTTTTTGCTCTTCCAGATGCAAAATCTCTTCCCCAATTTTCAGCCCCTCCCGCCTATTTCTGCTGTGCTTCATGCTATTAGGCAAAAGCACCATACAGAAAACCGGGACCCACCTTGCCGAAAGGCGAAGTGGTATGGGTGGGCTCTGTTGCTCTGCGGCCGACAATTCGGCACGTCTGGCAGCTAGATCACGACCTTTTGGCCGCCAAGTTTTCAGGGTAACAAAAATGCGCCCCATCCAATGATGGACAGGGCACATCCTAGATCAGAATCAACTGCTTAGAATGGGCAGCTGTTGTCTGCACGGTAATCGTGAACAACGATCTTGCCGTCTACGATTTCCTTGGAAGCCTGATCGACAGCTGCGCGCATATCCGCAGAGATCAGGTCCTTGTTGTTTTCATCGTCAGCCCAAGCAACGCCGTCTTCGGCAAGGCCGAGCACATAAATGCCTGAAGACCAGCTATCAGCGGAAAGATCCTTGAAGGCATTGTAAACAGCGGTATCAACGCGTTTAACCATAGAGGTCAGCACGTTGCCCGGATGCAGGCCGTTCTGGTTGGAATCAACACCAATGCCCATCTTGCCAGCATCGGCAGCAGCCTGAAGAACGCCAGCACCTGAGCCACCAGCTGCATGATAGATCACGTCAGCGCCGCGATCGATCTGGGATTTGGCCAGCTCGCCGCCCTTCACAGGGTCGTTCCATGCAGCACCGGTGGTGCCGATCATGTTTTCGAAGATTTCAATGTCAGGATTGGCTGCTTTTGCACCCTGTTTGTAACCGCAGGCAAACGCACGAATGAGCGGAATGTCCATGCCGCCAACGAAGCCGACTTTGCCGGTTTTGGAAGCCTTGGCAGCCAACAGACCGACAAGGAAGGACCCTTCATGCTCTTTGAAGACGATGGAACGAACGTTTGGAAGATCGACGACCATGTCAACGATAGCGAATTTCGTTTCTGGAAACTCAGGAGCAACTTTCTTCAGAGCTTCAGCCTGAGAGAAACCAATCGCAACGATTGGGTTGAAACCACGTTTTGCAAAGCGACGAAGAGCCTGTTCGCGCTGGGCATCGTTCTGAATTTCGAAATCGCGATACTCTGTTCCAGTGTCTTTCTTATAAGCTTCTGCACCATTATAAGCCGACTGGTTGAAGGACTGGTCGCTTTTGCCACCCAGGTCGTAAACCACCGCAGGCTTGATTTCAGCAGCAAGTGCTGGTGCTACAACCATCATGGTTGCCAGTGCAGCGGCACCGAAAAATTGACGCAACATGTCTAACCCCTTTTAATTGGTATGCTGTATCGATTGCTCAATCGATCGCTTAAACGATCTGTTGTTTTTCATGTTTTGCCGTGGCCCGGATCAACATTATACCCACCGCCATCAATGGCAGCTGGCTACGAATAGAATTCGTCGGTAAACACAGACCTCTTGCAACACATTGGCGACAGTCTTGCACGGTCTGAGGCTCTTTGCAGCCAGAATCTTTGCTTTTCACCACCGGGATTGCTGCTTTTCTGGCTTCAAAAGGCCATTGCTTGCAAAAAGCTCACATCGGCTCTCTAGCCGGAGTGCGTTGACGGTGAAAATTGGAGCATTTTTGAAAAATTGTGACACAAATACGGGAAAATTCGATGAAATTTTTCCTTCGCGCTCTCAAATTGAGATCAGTGAAAACGGAATTGTCATCAAACCCAATATGATTGATTTGTTGATAACTTGTCCTTTTAAAGCAAATTTAACCGATGGAAGCGCGGACAAAAAGAGCCTGAGAGTTTGGGTTATTTGCGCGGTTTGGCTCTTCGGGTTGCCTCGGTATTGATCGGATCATCAGGCCAGACATGTTTTGGATATTGCCCGCGCATATCGGCTTTTACATCTTTCCATGAGCCACGCCAAAAGCCCGGCAAATCCCGCGTCACCTGAATGGGGCGGTGAGCAGGCGAGAGTAGATGCAAGAGCAGGGGCAATTTGCCTCCCATGATCGCCGGATGCTCATCAAGACCAAACAGTTCCTGCACACGAACAGCCAGAACAGGACCATTTTCCGCTGCATAATCAATGGGAATGCGCGAACCGGTGGGCACTGTAAAGTGTGTCGGCAAGGCCTCTTCTAATGCTGCCAAGCGGTCATATGGAACCAAGGCTCTCAAGGCAGCCGAAAGCTCGGAGGTGGAAATATCCGACAGAGCCATCTTGCCCGCAAGAAACGGAGCAAGCCATTCTTCAAGCCCATCCAGCAGCCCTTGATCGGAAAGATCAGGCCAACCACCTTCCCGTTCGGCCACAAATTGCACGCGCCCACGCCAACGCTCGATTTCCTTGGTAAAAGGCAAACTCCGCAGCCCGGCCTTGCGAATCGCCTCGACAAGAGCCTGTTGCACTGCGTGAGACGACGGCTTCTGCAATCGCTTTTCCGAGAGCACAATACGCCCAAGACGGGTTTGCAACCGTGCCGAAACGGCCCCTGTCTCCCGTTCGAAGGAGATCGCTTCTTCCTCAGAGAGGAGATAGGCGAAATCTTCCTCTATGGTCTTTCGCGCAATGGGGGCAGCAAGGGTTATGCGTGCATTGGCTGCAGCCCCTTGCAGATCGGCAACCACCAGAAATCTCTCCGCAATGAGCGGATCATCGGGTTGGAGCACACCTCCCCTTCCCGAGGCGAGCAGATAGCGCCCTTCGGCGCCACGGCGCATGGCGATCCTGTCGGGATAGGCGAGCGCCAGAATGCGTCCGGCCTCTTCCACGTTCGGCCGTGGCTCGCCTTTGTTCTGTGTCCAGCGTTTGGCCAGAGACTTTATGTCCTTTGCTCTAGGTAGCTTGCCCGCGATCAAGTCCTGCAACAGGCGGCGCATGTCGTTATGGCGCAATCTTCCACCTTCACTGAGGAGCGCAGCCATCAGGGCGGCCAGTTCCTCAGCTCTCTCAGTTCGGGCAATCACCAGCATGTGAGCAAGGCGCGGAGGCAGGGGCAATTGCGCAAGGGCTCGTCCATGGGCGGTGAGGATTCCATCCTTGTCGAGCGCCTTGAAAGACTGCAACAGCTTGACCGCCTCAATCCAGCCGGCTGCAGGCGGTTCATCAAGCCATTTGAGGTTGGCCGGATTGCTTTCGCCCCAAAGGGCCAGATCCAGCACCAGCCGAGACAGATCCGTCTGCAATATTTCCGGCGGTTCGAAGGCTGGCAACGCGGCTGTTTGTCCCTTGTCCCAGAGGCGATAGCACACACCCGGTTCCGTGCGTCCGGCGCGCCCCTGTCGCTGGTCTGCACTGGCGCGAGAAACGCGCACGGTTTCCAGCCGCGAGATACCAAGGTTCGGCTCAAAACGCGGACGGCGGACAAGCCCGGCATCAATGATGATGCGAACGCCATCGATGGTCAGCGAGGTTTCCGCAATTGATGTTGCCAACACGATCTTGCGCTTGCCTTGAGGCGGAGAAGCAATGGCACGATCCTGATCCGTGCCCTCCATTGCCCCATAAAGTGGCGCAAGAATGATTTCCTTCTCAATGCTGTTTTTGAGACGCTCTCGCAGGCGATCCTCAACCCGATGGATTTCGGCTTGTCCGGGCAGAAAAACCAACAGCGAGCCTTCATCATCACGCAAGGCCTGCATCACGGCATCCGTGACGGCTCCCTCCAACCGGTCCTGCGGCTTGCGCGGCAAATAGCGGGTGTCAACGGGAAAGGTTCTTCCCAGACTTTCAATGACAGGTGCATCGTCGAGGATCGAAGCCACGCGCCCGCCGTCCAACGTTGCGGACATGACCACAAGGCGTAAATCCTCCCGCAATGCCGCCTGAGCCTCAAGCGCGAAGGCCAGAGACATATCAGCATCAAGGCTGCGCTCATGGAATTCGTCAAACAGAACCGCGCCAACGCCATCAAGGCTTGGATCATCAACGATCATGCGAGCAAAAACGCCCTCTGTAACCACTTCAATGATGGTTTCCCTGGAAACCCTGCTTTCCATGCGCACGCGGTAGCCTACACGCTTGCCAACGGGCTCGCCAATGAGCTGGGCCATGCGCCGCGCCGCAGCCCTTGCTGCCAGCCGCCGAGGCTCGAGCATAATGATCTTGCCATTTCCCTCAGCCGCCATTTTGCCAAGCCAGTGCTGATCCGCCAAAGCCAGCGGCACGCAAGTCGTCTTGCCCGCTCCGGGAGGGGCGATCAGAACGGCGCGGGTTCCCGCATCAAGCGCAGCCAGCAGACCGGGCAGCGCCTCTCGAATGGGCAATCGGGGCAAAAGAAATGGGGTCTCGTTGGTCATGCCCTGCCCTAACTTCTCCTTGCCAAGAAGGCAAGAGATTTCATTTTATTATGCCGTCAGGTGCAAGACTGATGATCGGCCCCTCCGCCGCTGCCGCGTCTTCCGCATCATGGGTCACCAACAGGGTGGGCAAACCTTCCTTGCGGGCACGCTCGAACACATGATGTCGCATTTGCGCGCGCAAGTCAGCATCAAGCTTGGAGAATGGCTCATCAAGCAGCAATGCCCGAGGGCGAGAAAGGAGCGTGCGAGCCAGTGCCACCCGCGCCTTTTGCCCGCCGGACAGGGTTTCAGGGTCTCTGTCTGCAAACCCGTCCATATTGATTGCTTCCAGCGCTTCAGCGACTTTCGCTTTGCGGGCTGCCCTACCCTTGACGGCACGCGTCAACCCAAAGGCAAGATTGCCGCCAACCGATAGATGCGGCAACAGCAGGGGATCCTGAAACAGAATGCCGATGTGGCGCTGCTCTGCAGGCAGAGAGGTCAGATCCTTACCTGCGAGCCAGACCCGACCGGTCGCCTTGAAAGCTGGTGCAAGAAAGCCGCCGATATAGGCCAGTAGTGACGATTTACCCGAACCGGAAGGCCCCATGATGGTAACCACCTCACCGGGGGAGACTGCAAACGAGAGATCTGTCAGACATAAATCTGCAAGACGGATGCTAACCTGATCGAACACCATGGTCTTGTCTGATTGGATTATGTTGCTGTCGCTTGTCATCACTTTGCGTCTCTTGGAAAATTCGTTGTTGCCTTCGTCTGTTGCGATTGACAGCGGTTCATGGCCCGCTTGGAGCCATACCCCGCCTTCGTTTATAGAGCAACGCCGGAAGCAGGATCGCAATGAGGAAGCCCGCAAAAGGTAGTAGCATTTGCAAAAGGGCATACACACCGATAAGCCTTCGGTTGCCTCCGGCGCTAAGGGCCACCGCTTCCGTTGTGATTGTTTCCCAGCGTCCGCCACCGATCAACACAGTTGGCAGATATTGGCCAATGGAAACTGCAAACCCCACAGCGGCAGCCGTCAAAATGGGCCGCAGGAGCAACGGCAGGCGCAATTGCCAGAATATTGCCCATGGCCCGCGCCCCAAAGCGAGAGCCAATTGGGCATAGCGAGGATCAAGAGCGTGCCATTGATCGCCAAGCGAAAGGAATATGTAGGGCAACGTGAAAACGAGATGGACGCACACCAAAGCCGATAGGGAATAGGCCGCATCCGAAGTTAGCAGGATCAATTGCAGCCCAAACAAGAAGGCAACCTGAGGCACGATCAAGGGCAGATACAGAATGAATTTTGCGCCAAAGGCCCCGCGCCTGCCAAGGCGGCTTTCGGCCTCCAACGCCACGATGGCCAGAACGACACCGACGCTGGACGCCAATCCTCCGATAAGTAGAGCGTTGCGGAGCGGGTGCCACAGCATCGGCTCTTGCGCCATCCATGTTTTAAACGACAAGCTTGCAGGCAAGGCGTCCGGAAAGCGCCAGAAACCGGCAAAAGACCATAGAACCAGCCCGCCCAAGCTCATGAGCACAACAGAGACCGCCAGAGCATTGAGCCCGGCAACCACGTGACGGGCCCAGTCGTCCCGCCTAAAACGACGACCGGAGATGACCAGACAGCCAAACAGTCGCCCAGCGAACCATTCACCAACCCACCAGATGGCCAGCGCGGCCAGCGTTACCAACAGCTGAAGCACAGCGCCAGCGGAGGCGAGAAAGCGCATGCTCAGATCTGGGTCACTCATCCAGCGCACAAGCTGTACCGCAAGCGACGGCGGGTTGGTCGGCCCCAAAATGAGCGCGACATCAACCACCGATGACGCATAGGCAATCACGGCAAAGATCGGCAAGCGGATCTGGCGATAAAGGCGAGGCCAGACCGCGTGCATCCATCCAACCATCTGTCCATAGCCAAGGCTGCGAGCCAGATCGAGTGTCCGGCGGGGCTCTATCTGGGGCAAGGCGGCAAGACTGACAAGCAGCAGAAAGGGCATTTCCTTGATGGTCAGACCTGCGATCATCGCAAGGCCATAGGGGTCATGGGGAAAGAACCAGTCTGGAGGCCGCGTCCAACCTGTCAGCTCTGGCGATATCATGCGCACGATCCAGCCAGAAGGGGCGAGCAGAAAGGCAAATCCTAACGCGGTCGCTGCATGGGGAATGGAGAGCAAGGGCGAGATCAGTCGAACCATCCAAGCAAACAAACGCGTTCCTGACCATGCACTGAGTAGCCCCATGACCATGAGCATGGCCAGAAAAGTGGTGACCAATCCACTTCCCATGCTGAGCGCTATGGATCGTTCCAAGCCGGGCGTTGCAAGCAAGCTGGAAAAAGCAGCGAGCGAAATGGTTTCGCCCCCCAACACAGGTAGCCAGCCAAAGGCAGGCAACAAAGCGCCAAGCAATCCAGCCATTACAGGCCCGAGCATGAGCAGGCTTATCAGCATCGGTGCAAAATGGATCGGTCGCAAACGCATGGTGTTGTCTCGAATGGAGAAGCCCGACCAAATAGGCCGAGCCTTCTTTGCACTTCTCTACTGCACGCCGTAACGCTTGGTCCAGTCCATCTCCAGTCGCTCCATCCATGAGGCATGAGGTTCTGGCAAGGCGGGACCGAATTCTTCAGGCTTAAGGGTTGCTACGCCAAGATCCAGCGCGGCAAACCGCGCTTTGTCCTCGCTTGGTAGGCTGGAGATATCGAGCACCGTAGGGTCACCCCAAATGGCCGGATCCTGCTTGCGTGATTGAGCCTCTGGCGAGAGCAGAAAATCGGCAAGGACCATCGCCCCTTCCTTGGCATTGGCATTGTACGGAATGGCGACAAAATGGCTATTGCCGATTGTCCCCCCGGCAAAGGTGAAGGAGCGCACAGTGTCGGGCAATTCCTCGTTGGCAATGGCCGAAGATGCATCGCCGGGGTTAAAGGTGAAGGCAATCTCGATTTCACCATCCGCCAATAGATTTTTCAGGCTTGAGACATTGTCAGGAAAGGCTTTCGCTTCATGCCATAGGTACGGGTGCAATTCATCCAGATAGGCAAAGAGCTTGCCTGCCACAGCTTTATAGCTTTCCTCGGAGACAGGCTTTGACAAGACGGATGGATCATCGGCCAGTTCCAGAGCCAGTTGCTTGAGGAAGGTTGAGCCAAGAAAATCCGGTGGCTTGGGATAGGCAAAGCGTCCCGGATGCGCTCTGGCCCAGCTTAAAAGCCCGGAAGCTGACTTGGGAATGCTCTTGGTAAGTGCGCTGTCATAATAGAAGGAGAGCTGGGCCATGCCCCAGGGGCTTTCAAGCCCCTCGGTCGGCACCGTAAAATCCGTCGTCAGCGTCGGTTTTCCCGCGATATCCGCATAGCGATAATTCGGCAAATCCGGCGCCCAACTCATGGGCAATAGCAGGCCATTTTCCTTGAGAGAGGCAAAGTTCTCGCCATTGATCCAGACCAGATCAACCGAGCCCCCATGATCCTTTCCAGATGCCTTCTCGGCAACGATCTGTGAAACCACGTTGGCGGTATCGACCACTTTGACATGTTTGACTGTGACACCGAACCGTTCGGAGACCTCTTTTCCGGCCCAATCGATGTAGGCGTTGATGCGATCTGCGCCACCCCAAGCGTGAAAATAGACCGTCTGGCCCTTGGCTTTTTCGAGCACCTTAGCCCAATCTTTACCGTCGGCCATGTCAGCCTGTGCAATTTGCGGGAAAGCCAGAGCATAAAGGGCCGCCATCGCAAGGCTGACTCCCACCATTGAACGGGGGGACTCGATAATGGGCACAAAGCTTGAGATTTGCATCGCGATCTCTCCTCCTGATGCTGCACGCTGAGCCCCGAGGCCCATTTTTGGCAGACAAAATCCACTCATTGCCGCCTTTGTTTCAGCTTCTGGGGAACACGGTCAATTCACAAGTGGTTGAGGCTTTTTTGATCACGTACAAAAAAGGTGCTCTATCAGGAGAAACCGGGGCAGTCATTTGGAGCGCCATGAAAGCGCCGTTCCTTGGCATGGGCGATCTCATGGGTTCTTGCTATCGCAACATCATGCCCGTTTTTCAGTAGTATCGCCTCGATCATGGTACGACAGCAGCCACATTTTGGCCTGTCCCCATGAGCCTTGTAGACCTGATTGGAATGAATCGGCGCCCCCGGATTCTCCTGCTCAAGCTTATCGCCGATCGCCAGGATCTCTTCTTCAGTAATTTTATTACAGTGGCAAATAAACATGAGAGGCCGTTCGTTCCTAACACAAATCTTGTAGCAGTTACGCACTATTTTATATAGGCAGGTTAATGGCCATTGGCAAATCACCCTTTGCGTCATATCTGTCATGATAAGGGCTTCATGTTAGGGAGAGATGAAGATGGACGCATCTGAAAAAAGAACGCTGCTGCTTACTGGTGCAAGTCGTGGCATTGGCCACGCCACAGTGAAACGCTTTTCCGAGGCCGGATGGCGGGTTTTCAGTTGCTCTCGTCATGCCTTTTCAGACAAGTGTCCATGGCCTATGGGCGAAGAGAACCATATTCAGGTGGATCTTTCCGATCCAGAGACAATTATCGACGCGGTCGCTGTTATCAAGGAACGTCTCAAGGCCCATGGAGGCCAGTTGCATGCCCTCGTCAACAATGCCGCCATCAGCCCCAAGGATGAGGAGGGGCAGCGGCTCGATAGCCTGCAAACACCGCTTGAGCTATGGCACAAGGTGTTTGCGGTGAATTTCTTTGCCCCCATCATGCTGGCACGCGGGCTCATTGAGGAGCTGAAGGCGAGCGAGGGATCGATCGTTAATGTTACCAGTATTGCGGGTGTGCGCGTGCACCCTTACGCAGGGGCTGCCTACGCCACATCAAAGGCCGCTCTTGCATCACTGACCCGCGAAATGGCTGCAGACTTCGGCCCATACGGCATTCGGGTCAATGCCATTGCACCGGGAGAGATCAATACCTCCATTCTGTCTCCGGGCACTGAGAAAATCGTAAAAACCATCCCCATGCGCCGACTGGGTCAGCCGTCAGAGGTGGCCGATACGATTTATTATCTGTGCACCGAGGCCAGCTCTTATGTTTCCGGCGCGGAAATTCACATCAATGGTGGTCAGCACGTTTAGGGCAATCGCCCTTCCTGAGACGGATTACCTTAAGGACGCTCTTGGCCGCAAATTCTGCTGCCGCACGATAACATCTTCGTGAGATTGCATGTGAAATTTAGCGCTCCGCACAGGAAATTATAATTTTGGCTAAATAGACCAGAGACTTACTCTCTTGCTCGCCAGAACTGGAAGTGTTTGCACCTCGTTCACACTAACACCAATTGCGACTTTCTGTCGCACCTATTTCAGGTTACTCTTTCCCTCCAAGCATGGATGAATGGCGGACGAGACACCAGCACCCAGCATGTCTTTCTGCCTTGATAAGCGGGAGGATGCACGTGACCGATGTAGCTCAGGATTTTGCCTCAATGCCGTCAACGGCACAAAAGGGTAGCGATGTGCCCCCCGTCAAACTTACCCCCCTTGTGCAGGCCCTCACGATGGATGATCTGTCCGAGGCGCTGAGCGCTGGCTTGCGGGATTTCCGCGAGAATGCACTCTATGGGCTTTTCTTTGGCGGCTTCTATGCCCTCGGCGGCTGGTTTCTGTTTTGGCTCTTGTCGGCCTACAACATGCCCTATCTGGTCTATCCTCTGGCTTCCGGTTTTGCCCTGATCGCTCCCTTCATCGCCGCAGGCATCTACGAGGTCAGCCGCCGTAGAGAAGAGGGAGAACCGCTTTCGCCCACTGGAGTTTTGGGCGCCATTTTCGGCGAACGATCAAAAGAATTGCGCTGGATGGCCCTGATCACAGGCTTTGCCTTCATCATATGGATCGATATTGCGATCTTCCTATATGTGATCTTTTTCGGCCTGCATCCGGTCAATCCTTCGACACTGGTCAACACCATCTTGCTTACCCCGCAAGGGGCCATGTTTCTGGTGGCGGGAAATCTGATTGGAGCATTTCTCAGTCTGTCGGTCTTCTCGATCACGGCCGTCTCCTTCCCCATGCTACTGCATAAGGATGTGGACTTCATAACGGCGATGATCACATCGATCCGCTGTGTGCTGTTGAACAAAAAGGTCATGCTCAGCTGGGCAATCTTCATCGGCTTTTTGATGATGATCAGTCTCGCCTCGTTCCTGCTGGGACTAATCGTCATACTGCCGCTGCTTGGCCACGCCACCTGGCACCTTTACCGAAGGGCCATAGGCTTTGAGCAGGCAGCAAGTGAGCCGACATAATGAAGCAAAACAAACAAATGATCTTCTGGCGGCTCCTGCCGCTCACATTGCCCTCCAAGTCCCCAAACGCAATGTGATATGGTTTACCCGGCCATAGGCAGGATTGAATGCGTCAGCTGCGCGAGGCAGAGCCATATCTGACCTCGCGCTCTTTTGGTTTGGCCTTGGGGAGTTTTCCGTCACTCAGCAGGTGTGTGCTCACCAGATGCATGGCTCCCGTTTAAAAGGAAGGCCAAAACCCGTTTGATGTCGCTGCCCACACCGAACAGGCTTGGCACAAGGAACAGCACAAACAGGGTGGCAACCGCCAGGCCAAAAACGATGGTGATTGCCATCGGCTTTAGAAACTCCGCCTGCGGGGAATCCTCAAACAACATCGGGGCCAACCCGCCAACGGTCGTCAGCGAGGTTAGCACAACAGCCCGCAAACGGTCGCAACTCGCCCCGACTGCGGCATCCGCAAGCGCCTCGCCGTGGGCAATGCGTTCATCCAGTCGGCTTACCAGAATGATCGAGTCATTGACCAGAATGCCAGCAAGACCGAGCAGGCCAATAAGCGACAGGATTGTGAGCTGGAAACCGAGCAGATAATGACCGAGGATCGCCCCCACCAAACCAAATGGAATGATCATCATGATTGCAAAGGGGCGCGTGTAAGAAGCAAAGATCCACGCCAGAATGATATAGATCGCGGCCAACGCGATGATCAGTCCGATCCGCAAATCGGTAAAGGCATCCATGCGCTCTTCGTTGCGGCCCGAGAAGCGGTAGTCAATGCCATATTGGTTGGCGATCTCCGGCATCAATGTTCTATCCAACTCGGCCACCAGCTCGGTTGCCGTCACCACCTTGGCGTCCACATCTGCGGTCACGGCGATGGTGGTCTTGCCATCGAACCGCTGGATTGAGGAGAAGCCCTGACGATCACTGATTGAAACCACTTCAGTAAGGGGGACGAAGGTGCCCTGCGCGCTTTTGAGCCAAAGGCTTCTGAGGCTATCAACATCTGCTTGCGAAAGCCGCTGCAAACGCACTTTCACCTCTTCATCCAATATGGCCAGCTTTCGCGCTGTGCGTCCTTCAACAAGATCCCTTACCTGTTCTCCAACCGTTTGAGCCGTAAAGCCGAGGCTTCTGCCGCGCGCTGTCAGCTCCAGCGTCAGTTCAGGCTTGCCATAGGGCATATTGTCGTCCAGTTCGCTGACGCCGGGAAAAGCAGACAGCCGCTCCTGAAGATCTATCGAAGCTTTCTTGAGAATGTCCGTATTGGTGCCCGTCAGTCGGATATCCAGATCGGCCCCCGGAGGTCCACCGCGCTGGCCGCGAATGGCGGCGCGTTTCAGCCCTGCTATCTGAGGCATGTTGCGGTTCAGAGCGCGGATGAAATCCGGTGTTCGCACGGTGCGCTGTTCCGATGGTGTCAGGCGCAAACGCAGGGAGGCCACATTGTCCGCTGTTGTCCGGCCCGATTGGCCCAAGGTTACGAAAGAAGCCGTAACCAGCTTTTCGCCCTTGCCGATTTGTGCTTCGGTTGCATAAACGGCGTCATCGACACGCTTGACTATTTTTTCGGCGTCTTCTTCCAGAATTCCAACGTTAAAGGTCATGGAGATGGTTATGGTTTCTGCTTCGGCAGAAGGGAAAAAGACAAACCCCACGCGCCCACCGGCAACAAGCCCGCCCATTACGGCCATCGCAGCGATGCAGATGGCCAATGTCGTGTAGCGCCAGTCGTATGACAGTCTCACGATGGCGCGGAAAGGCCCATCGCGAAAAGCGTTAAACCTTTTGTCAAAACCTTTGCGGAAGGCACTTTCGCCCATCCTGCCATGGTTGGCGCGCACATCTGTTCGCTTTAACGAACGCACGTGGAAGGCCTCGATCACAAGAGAAAGAACTGAGGCAATCACAATAAATAGCCCAAGCGCGGCCTTGCTGCCTTCGGAAAAAAGCCCGTGCAGCCATTTCCAGAGCCAGAGGGTTGCCCCGCCGAACTTATCAGCCATTTCAGGCGATAGGCCGTAGAAGAGGACCATCGGCAACAGCAGAATAAGGCCGACAATGATAACGCGCTTGACGCTCCAGTTTCGATTGTGCGTAGGCGTCATGGAATGAGCCAAATGGCCGGGCAAAATGAAGAAGCATTCCACCAGACTGGCAGTCAGAACGGAGATCACGACCAGAGGCAGCACTCCCATCATTTGGCCAATGACGCCGCCAATGAGCAAAATGGGTGCAAATGCTGCGATGGTTGTCAAGGACGCTGCGGTTACAGGCAACAACATGCGGCTACCGCCCCCTTGGGCAGCAACAGGACCGGGATCGCCAGCCTGATAGCGGGTGGTGGTTTCCTCGCCCACTACGATGGCATCATCCACAATGACACCGAGCATCATGATGAAGGAGAAAAGCGACATCATGTTTATGCTCTGGCCAAGAGCCAACAGAACAACACAAGAGGCCAACATCGAAATGGGAATGCCCGCCGTCACCCACAGTGCCGTGCGCAGATTGAGGAACAGAGCCAGAATGATCATGACCAGAATGATGCCTGAAGCAGCGTTCTTGACCAGCAAGAGAATGCGATCCACAAGCGCTTCTGCCAGCGCATCATATTGCGTGATCTTCAAGGTCGGCGGAAAAACACCCTCAATGGATTTGAGATAGTCGTTGACGATGGCCGATGCCTCGAGAGAATCCGCCGTTGGCGCACGCCGCACAATGAGCTGAATAGCAGATTCCCCATGCATGATGCCGCGCACATCATCGGGGTCCAGGCGGCGCTCGACGCGCGCGATATCGCCCAATGCCACGCTGGAACCATCCACCCCCGAGACGATCTTGATGGAAGACAGGCTTTCCGGCTTTTCTTCTGCCGCCAGCGTTCGGACCTGTTTTTCAAACCCGTCCTTTACATTGCCGGAGGGCAGATCGCGACTGTTGGCCGAGATCTGGCTGGCTATATCCTGCACGGTAAGCCCAAGGCGGCGCATGTCATGATCGGAAAGGCCGACAAAAAATTCCTCATCGCGCATACCGGTGAAATCAACCGTATCGATCCCACGATCAATCAGATCATCGCGGATTTCCTTTGCAAACCCTCTCAAGGATGCCTCATCGAAGGGACCGGAGAGGATCAGGCGGGCGACATCATCACGAAACTGGCGGTAGGAAACTGTCGGGTCATCGGCAAGATCGGGCAAGGTGGTGATGAGATCGATAGCCGCTTCCACATCCCGCAGCCCTTGCTGCATGTTCGCGCCCTGCTTGAATTCCAGAATAATGAAGGCCCCCCCCTCCCGCGCGAAAGATGTGACCTTGTCGATGCCATCGATGAACCGTACTTTGGGCTCGATAATCTCCAGAATATTGGCTTCCACATCTTCGGCGCTCGCCCCGGACCAAGTGACGGAAATCTCGATGGTGTCGGAATCGATGGTCGGGAAAAACTGACTATTCATGCGCGACAGGGAGAATAGCCCCGCCACAAGCAGAATGATCATGAGAAGGTTGGCTGCATTGGGGTGATGAACGAAAAAGCCAACAGCGCCCCCTTTGCTGTCTTTATCAAAGCGGCTCATTGCGCAGGCCTCCCCTTTTCGCCCTTGCGAGAAGCGCCTTCGCCCGTCCCTTCATTCTTTTGGGCAGGAGACGCCTCTTCGTCTTGGCCGGGAATGACCAGCTTCAGCCCCGGCCCAGCTTCGGCCACTCTGGTAGTCACGACCAAATCACCGGCAGCAAACGGCGTCGCATCAATCAGCGCATTATCGCCAAGATAGGCCAGAACCTTGACATCTTTGGGTGCCATGCGACCATTATCGTCGATATATACGCGGTTTCCGCCATAAATTGCGGCCTGAGGAATGGAAATCGCGTTCTGGTAAACCTTATCAGGCACGCGCAGCTCAACGAAAGTGCCCGCCCTTAGGCTTGATGCTTCCTCAATCCGCGCATAGACCTCGATGCCTCCATTGGCGGCATTTATCTCCGGAGTTACCCGGCTAATCCTGGCCTTTCGCGTTCTGACCTGTTCCCCTAGCTGCCACTTGACCGTTATGGCGCTGCCCAGCAGGGTTTCCCCATCCGAGGTAAGACGCCCATATTGCGCGTCGGACAAAGTGAACCGCACATCCATTGAATCCGGATCATAGAGGGAAACCAGCGTATCGCTTCCGGAGACAGAGCGTCCCAGTTCCACAGATTTTGTGAGCACCACCCCCCTGAAAGGAGCGTTCAGAACCGTGTTGGCGAGATTGCGACGCGCAAGTTCCAGGCGCCATTCCAGTCTATCCAGATTGGCTTTCTGCTGATCGATTTGTGACGCGAGAATTTCAAGATTGAACGCGCGACTTTCGACGCTTTGCTGGCGTTGGGAGACCGTCAACCTGCGCGCTTCAAGAGACTGTTTCGTCAGGCTTCCGCTTTTGAAAAGGGTCTCGGCGCGGTCCAGATCATTCTGACCAAGCAAAGATTGCTCTTTCAGCCGCTCCAGAGACGCCTTGTCACTGGCCAAAGAAATTTCGTTTGCCCGCAATTGAGCTTTAGCTTCATTGAGGTTTGCCTCTGCCTCACGCACAGCCCCTTCATAGTCAAAGGGATCGATACGGACCAACTCTGCACCTTCATCAACCTGCTCCCCTTCCTCAAGTTGCGGGTTGACCCAAACGACCTCGCCGCTGACAAGCGCTCGAAGCTCTACCTGACGAGCAGCGGAAACGGTGCCATAAAGAATAATATCAGGTTGCAGAGCCGCAGGCTCAGCGGCAATGACCCTGACCACATAGCTCTTCTCGCTGGGTGGGCGTCGATTGACTTCGGGTTTGGACGCGACCAGTTGCCACGCGATGAGGCCTCCGGCAGCAATCACCAGAACAGGCAAGATCATTTTGAGAGCGCCGCGCAGGAAACCAACAACTGGCTTTTGCGGTTTGCTCGTTGCGCTGCCTTGACCCAGGCTATATCCGCCTTGGCTCTTCTCACCTTGGCCGTGAAGCATTTCGGCGTGGTCGGATATCTGGCTTGGCTTCAGGTCTTTGCTATGATTGTTCATCGTCTCAAGTCAACGGTTGCAACCGGATTGCCTAATGTCAGTCGCGATTTTTCCGGTCAGTGTAGTTCCGGCTCTTGCTCGAACCATTCAGTATTTAGAAAGGCACCAAAGCACGCGCCATTTCCAGCGCTTTCCTTTTACGCGAATGTGATGAAGGCGGTTTTAAAAAACAAAATACAATTATTCATCGCCATCCAAATCGGACAGCTTTTCAGCGGTTCCCCATTCGCTGTTCCCCCATGATCTCGCACCCCTTCTCCCAAGGCTTGCGCGCTCTCTTCCATGGTTATCTCAGCGAAACAACTTGCGTGCAATCAAATATTTGCATTTTTTTGTATCAAGAGGGCCAGATAAAAGAAAAGCCTCTCATACCAGAGAGGCTTTTCAGTATTCGTACAGGTCAACTTCTTAGCCTGAGAACGATAATCTCAGACTTTGGCAGCTTTTTCGACCTCAGCTGGGTCAAACTCATAGTGAGCGTCGCAGAATTCGCATGTTACTTCGATTTTTCCGTCAACAACCATGTCTTTCAGCTCGTCGGCTTCGAAATTCTTGAACATCTCGCTAATCCGCTCCCGGCTGCAGCTACAGCGATCAAAAATCGGCATAGGCTCGTAAACGCGCGGCCCATTTTCATGAAACAGTCTGTAAAGCAGCGTCTCCGCAGTCACTTCCGGATCGGTCAACTCGTGATCATCAATGGTTTTAACGAGCGCTTCACACTCCGTCCATGCATCAGCCTCTGTAACGTGATGGGTCTTTTGCATTTCCGGATCGGGATGATCGCCCGGATGCAGATCACGATGCGGAATATCTTCCGAGGAATGCGGAAGATACTGCACCAAGAGGCCACCTGCGATCCATTCTGTTTTCGCTGGCCCCTCATCCTGCTTTGACACCAATTCCGAGACGGCAAGTCGGACACGGGTTGGCAACTGTTCGGACTGCATGAAATAGGCATGTGCGGCATCTTCAAGGCTCTTGCCATCCAGCAAGACGACACCCTGATACCGGTTCATGAATTTTCCCTGATCGATGGTCATCACCAGATGCCCTTCGCCCAAAAGCTGCTCAGGGCGCGTCTCGCCTTTTTCAATCAATGCCTTGAGCGCCTCTTCATCAAAACGGACATAGGCTCGCACGGCATCGGGCGCATTGTAATCGACCACGAGCATGTTGACAGCGCCCTTGGACTGAACCTGAAAAATGAACTTGCCTTCAAATTTCAGAGACGAGCCAAGCAGGGACGTCAGTGCAATGGCTTCTGCCAGCAGGCGATTGACCGCATCGGGGTAGTTATGGCGCTTAATGATTCCGGTGACGGTTTCATTCAGATGCACCATGCGCCCGCTTACATCCAGACCATCGACCTGAAAAGGCAAAACCCGGTCCAACGGGGAGATGATAGTGGTTTGTTCAGTCATCTGGCTCACTTTCCTGTGGCTCCATCGTGATGTCTCAAGAAGCCTAAGCACCCGATCCATCCGCCATAATCCAACAGCAGCTTGCTGCAAGGGAGAAGCACACATTCTGTTCATTGCCTTCGGTTCATTCCAAAGGCAAAGGGTGGACACCATGTATCCACCCTTGTCTCTATTTCAACAGCGCTCGTCAAGTATTTCCGGGCAACCAGAGCGATCCTGATCAACACCCAATGATGCAATCTTGTCGTCTATTCGTCGCCAATGGCCTTGTGGAAGCACCAAGCCATAACACCCTTCTGCGCATGCAAACGGTTTTCAGCTTCGTCAAAGACAACTGACTGCGGACCATCCATCACTTCATCGGTCACCTCTTCACCACGGTGGGCCGGCAAGCAATGCATGAACAGGGCGTCATCCTTGGCAAGCCCCATCAATCTGGTGTTGACCTGATAAGGTTTCAAGAGATTGTGGCGATGCTCAGCATCTTCGTCACCCATGGAAACCCACGTATCCGTGATGATAAGGTCGGATTGGTCGGCTGCATCATCGGCCTTGTCGCACAGCTCGATACGAACGCCGCGACTGCGCAAGCGATCAATAACGGCGTAATCCGTCATCAGCTCATCGGGCACAGCAACGCGCATGGTGAAATCCAAATGCTCGGCGGCATGAAGCCAGGACACCAGAACATTGTTATAGTCACCAACCCATGTCACGGTCTTGCCCTCAAGCGAGCCACGATGCTCTTCATAGGTCATGATGTCAGCCATGATCTGGCACGGGTGGGAATAATAGGTAAGGCCGTTGATCACAGGAACGGTGGAATATTCAGCCAATTCCGCCACAGCCTGATGATCAAGCATACGGATCATGATGCCGTCAACAAAACGCGACAGCACGCGCGCCGTGTCCGGGATGCTTTCCCCGCGGCCCAACTGCATTTCCTTGCCAGTCAACATCAAAGGCGAGCCGCCAAGTTCCCGCACGCCAACATCGAAAGACACGCGGGTTCGGGTTGATGGCTTGTCGAAGACAAGGGCGATGACCTTGTCTTCAAGCATATTGGTTCTGCGTTTTGTTTTACGCTCGTTCTTGATTTTATGTGCAGTGGCCAAGATGGTTTTCACATCTTCGGTCCTCTGCAACTCCAGATCTACAAAATGGCGTGTGGCGTCATTCGACATGGCTTGCAATCCCCCCTATTTTTCACCGTCTGCCTTTGCTGCACGCATTTTATCAAACGTGCGCGTCAAGGCCTGGAGTGCAAAATCTATTTCTTCCTGACCGATGGTCAGGGGTGGAGCCAACCGCAAGACATTGTCGCCTGCTGCCACAGTCAAAAGACCTTCCTTACGCAGCTCAGCAACCAGCTCTGCCGGTGGCATTTTCAATTTCAGGCCGAGGAGCAAGCCCCGACCCCTGATGTCTTCTATATAATCCGGATAGCTATCCTTCAGCCCGGCAAGCTGCTGCTTGAGCACGAGGCTGGTTTTGATGACATTATCCAGAAAACCGTCCTCAAGCACAATATCCAGGACAGCATTGCCAACTGCCATAGCCAAGGGATTGCCACCATAGGTTGATCCATGTGTTCCGGGCACCATACCCTTTGCAGCTTCGGCAGTTGCCAGGCATGCCCCCATGGGGAAGCCCCCACCAATACCCTTTGCGATGGCCATAATATCCGGCTCAATGCCTGACTCTTCGTAGGCAAAAAGATGGCCAGTACGACCTACTCCGGTCTGAACTTCATCAAGAATTAACAAGATGTCGGTTTCTTTGCACAAATTCTTTAGAGCTTTGAGAAAAGAGGGAGCAATTTCCCGGATCCCACCTTCGCCCTGAATTGGCTCAACGAGAATGGCTGCGGTCGTCTCGTTAATGGATTGTTTCACCAAATCTATGTCCAGCTCCGGCAGACTTTCAAAGCCTGGAGCTTTCGGACCAAAGCCTTCCAGATATTTTGCCTGACCACCAGCAGCAATCGTGGCAAGGGTTCTGCCGTGAAATGCACCTTCAAAAGTCAGGATGGTGAACCGCTCAGGATGACCATTGTCATATTGATACCGGCGAGCTGTTTTTATTGCACATTCCACCGCTTCTGCACCGGAGTTGGTGAAGAAGACCTTGTCCGCGAATGTTGCTGCACAAAGACGCTCGGCCAGCTTGTGCTGTCCGGGAATGTCGTAGAGGTTTGACACATGCCAAAGCTTATCCACTTGATTTTTAAGAGCTTCAACCAGATGCGGATGCGCATGTCCCAGACTGTTAACGGCAATGCCTGCCGCAAAATCAAGATAGCGTCGGTTATCCCGCGTCGTAAGCCAGGCGCCTTCTCCTTTTTCAAATTCAAGATTGGCCCGTGCGTAAGTGGCATACAGCGAAGATTCCGTCATTTTCTTTATCCTCGTCCCAAGACAAAGGTCTCCTGCATTTCTGCCCTCATTGGGCAGACATATTATGCGATTGGTGCACACTCCAGATTTTTCTGGTTGGTCAGCACCTTAGCAAATTCATCATCCCGTCTCATTAAGCGTTTTTTGCTCGATACCGATCTCGTTTTCGACCAGATCGAAGAAAACAAATAAAAACGGCGGGATTGCAACAAAAAAAGCCGCCCCAACGGCGGCTGGTGAAGGACCTTCTATTGCAAAAACCCGGACCGCTTGTCAATCAAAGACTTTGCCTATGCGTTGATATTTTATGCTTCAAAACAATAAATCCACAAAATTTTATATGTCTAAACAAAAGGACATGACAGAAAGCTTTTGTGAAACAGCCTATCGCCCCCTTTATCGCTCAATACATGGCGGATTAACGTAGTCAGGATCATCACGCGCATCAGGAGTGCATTTTTCAGACCTCATACTTATGTTTTAAACATATGTGTTTCACACAAGTATAGTTGAAACGGAATATATCAAAGAGATCCCAAACGATCATAAAAGAGGCAATCATGCCGGAAACGCACTGCAATTAGGCATAAGCTGCGGGGAGACAAATCGTTCAACGATATTCAACACTTAAACACACGTTATGCACAGCCAATTAACAGTTACATGAGGATAAATGAAGAAATACGTTGTCAAGCGTTTTTTGTACAACAATTGATTCGAATAGTTGGGGAAAAGGGTTAAATTGGCCCCCAGTCCAGTTGCAGGTGAGTCCGTGCATATAGTAGTTTACAATTTATTAACGAATAACAATCGTGCGGCAAAATTCAAATTCACTTAAGAAGGTCAAACCTTTGGTTGTATCAACACAACCAAATGCGGCATTTGGTTTGTCTTCTCTAACAGTCTAGACGGAGGCTCTTATATGTCTTGGACTGACGAACGCGTAGAACTATTAAAAAAACTGTGGGCCGAAGGCCTAAGTGCAAGTCAGGTAGCAGCGGAACTTGGCGGCGTAACACGAAATGCGGTCATCGGTAAGGTGCACAGACTCGGGCTTTCCGGTCGCGCCAAAACGACACCAACAGCACCGCGGGCCCGTCGGCCTCGCACGCAAACCCCTCGCCCGGCACGGCCGAGCAGCGGCAATGCGACACAGACCGTCGGAGCAACTGCGTTGAAAGTTGATGCGCAGCCACAGACAACGCCACAACCCAAAGCAGAAAAGGCGCCTGAGGTTGATCCTGTTGTTGTGCCAATTTCCAAACGCGCTTCCATTCTGACGCTGACGGAAAACACATGCAAATGGCCTATCGGTGATCCAGGTGACTCCGATTTCCATTTTTGCGGGCATAAATCTGAATCCGGCTCGCCTTACTGCAAATATCACTCAGAGATTGCCTATAACACCGGCGCAGATCGTCGCCGTTCCAAACGGGCAAGCTAACCGAACGCAATAGCCGTTTCAATTTTGAAAAAGCCGTCCTGTTTTCAGGGCGGCTTTTTCATGAAGCCGTCACACAGTCTCCTCCATCTTTACGAGCAACGTGCCGCAGCAAGTCTACCCCCCCCTGTTGGACGCTCCCTTGATCGGCTTCGGCCTACCTTCCCTCGTGCACGGCCCGATAATGGCCGATCTTGAGACATCCTTGCGCTTAACCGCGATCTTCAGGTCACAGATGTTTGGTCTTGAAGCGGACTGCAAATAACCCCATATTGTTATCAGGTCTTATGCTCAAATTGAGGTTTGACCTGTCGGTGTGGCGAGAAGCCTGCCGTTGTTCTGTCTTTTGGGGTGTCTTGTTGCCTTCTAGAAGCAGAGTTATCGCCGTAGAGCGGCTTGGCACTGAAGTTACCTGCGGGCACTCTACATTTTTGAGGGATTGATTGGCTATTACGATCACCCTTTCTGCGCGTCGCTTAAAAAGAAGGACCGCCCAATGTCTCGAATGTCTGCATTTTCCAGCCCTTTTCTGCTTGGCTTTGATGAGGTCGAGCGCGTACTCGATCGCGTTGCCAAAGGCGCCAACGAGGGCTATCCTCCGTATAATATAGAGAGACTGGATCCAACCGAGAGCAAATTGCTTGAGGGGAACGGAGGCGGAGGTGATGTACTACGCATTACCCTTGCCGTGGCAGGGTTCACCCGCGAACAGCTTGATGTGACACTGGAAGAAAGCCAGCTTGTCATTCGCGGTCGCCAGGTGGATGACCAAACCCGCCAGTATCTCCATCGTGGTATCGCCGCCCGACAGTTTCAGCGCTCATTCGTGCTGGCTGAAGGCATAGAAATTCTCGGTGCCGAACTGAAAGATGGCTTGTTGTCCATCGATCTGGCTCGACCCGAGCCGGAGAAAGTAGTCCGCAAGATTGCTATCGACGTAAAAGAATAATTGGTGTTCCACCAGGCCGGCTTCACTGCCAATCCTCCCAGATGACGGGCGGTTTATCGGCCAAACATGAAAGCAGATGCCATGAATGAAGAAGAAATGTACGATGATGAAATGGATGACGGCATGGAAACCATCATGCTGGAACGTCGTATGGCCTATGTGCGTCAGGTGAGCATGGAAGAAGTGATGGATTTATTCCCGGAAGCACCGGACATTCCTCATGCGCAGCAGCTTTGGGCTCTGCTGGACGTTCAGGGGCAGCCGATTGCTCTGGCTGGTTCCGAATCCGCAGTCAAGCTCAGCGCTATGCGCCACGACATTGAAACCGTAAGCGTGCACTAAGCCTCTTACGCCTGTTGGCTTATGAAGCCAGACCCAAACAGCGGCCTGATGCCATCAGGCCGATCTCTTTTCTTTCCCCTGCCATCCCCCTCCTTACAGTCAGTTTATCCCAAAAGCATTCCAAGGCTTCCTGTCACAGCAAGGCATTTGATAATGGACCATTGCCGAAAATGCAGCAGATAGGCTGCAAGCACGGCCAAGGCGACTGGCAAAATAGCAAAGCTGCTCCAAACTGGCTCATAATAGTTGAGCCAGCCAAGCTGCTGTTTGTTCACCGTGCCAAACAGGACATGTAGCCCGAACCAGACCGACAGGTTCAGAATTACACCAACCACCGCAGCCGTTATGGCTCGCAAGCCTTCTCGCAGGCGTGGCCGCTCGCCGATCCATTCGATATAGGGAGCACCCGCAAATACCCAGAGAAAACATGGGGCAAAAGTCGCCCAAAGCGTGACAGTTGCTCCGGCCAGACCCAGCCACAGGTTTATGCCCCCGTCAGCTCTGGCTGCTGCCAAAAAGCCGACGAATTCTGTGACCAAAATCAGGGGGCCGGGAGTGGTTTCGGCCAGCCCAAGCCCGTCAAGCATTTCCCTTGCGCTCAGCCAGCCATGCTGCACAACAGCATCCTGCGCCATATAGGCCAAGACTGCATAAGCTCCACCGAATGTGACCGTTGCAAGTTTGGAGAAAAACCAGCCGATTGTGCTGAAAATCTCTCCTTGCAATCCAAAATCAAGCACGGCTAGAGGCCCGAGCCAAATGATCAGCCAGAGAATCACCGTTCGAAGCGTGGCAAGAGGAGAGAGCGCGCCAACTTCATTTGGCACATTTGAGCCATTTCCGGTTGCTGAAGTAGATTTCTTATCTTCAGGCTTCCATTCGCCAGATTGCCATGCGCCATAAAGGCCAGCGCATAGAATGATCAATGGAAAAGGCGCTTCGAAAAAGAAGATCGCAACGAATGCGCAAGCGGCAATGACCCAGTGGGCCACGCCATCCAAGGCTTTACGACTGACCCGCAAGAGCGCCTCGACAACAATGATCAACACCGCCGCCTTGACGCCAACGAACAGGGATGCTGCCAGAGGAGCCTGGCCGAAAAACGCATATAATCCAGCCAGCACCAATATGACCAAGGCACCGGGAAGCACAAATGCCAATCCGGCAAGCAATCCACCAAGGACGCCGTGTAGCCGCCAACCGGCATATGTTGCCAGCTGCATGGCTTCGGGCCCCGGCAACATCATGCAAAAAGACAGGGCGTTAAGAAATTGCCGCTCTGAGAGCCAGCCTTTGTCATCGACAATCAACCGATGCATAAGAGCGATCTGGGCTGCCGGTCCGCCGAAAGAAAGAATGCCTATCCGCCACCAAAGAACAGCGGCCTCCTGCAAGGAGGGCGTTTGCGGCTTACCGGTTCGCTGCTGCTCCATGTTGCTTTGTCCCATATTTCTCTACCCCATTGGCTCTTGCAGAGGCAGCATAACCGAGCCTAAATGCGCGGTCACACGGCCTCTGAAGACAGC
The DNA here is from genome assembly GCF_963664735.1 of uncultured Cohaesibacter sp. Classification (NCBI taxonomy): domain Bacteria; kingdom Pseudomonadati; phylum Pseudomonadota; class Alphaproteobacteria; order Hyphomicrobiales; family Cohaesibacteraceae; genus Cohaesibacter; species uncultured Cohaesibacter sp. The sequence continues at coordinate 2,580,897 of NZ_OY761553.1, forward strand.
CTTATTGCTTGGCAATTTTGACAGAGGAATAACAAAGACTAAAAAAGATTTGGATTGGCAGATTGTTATCCAATGCTGTCAGGCAGCATCAGATTCTGGCAAATGGCAAAGAACGGCGCGGATAGCGTCCGCATCCGTTGCTGCACGCAGCTTGTTGAGCGTGTCTTCATTGCGCAGAACACGTGCGATACGAGCCAAGGCCTTGAGATGGTCTGCGCCGGACCCTTCCGGAGCAAGAAGCAGAAAGACAATATCAACGGGCTGATCATCCATGGCATCAAAATTGACAGGCTTGTCGAGTAGAGCGAAAATACCATGTATTTTGTCCAACTCGGCGAGTTTTCCGTGAGGAATGGCAACGCCTTGCCCGACACCGGTAGAGCCCAGTCGTTCCCGCTGAACCAGCTTTTCGAAGATTTGAGTTTGCGGCAACCCCGTCAGCCTGGCGGCGCGCTCCGACAACTCCTGAATCACCTGTTTTTTACTTGTCGCCTTAAGCAGCGGTACGATCGCTTCAGGAGCGAGTAGATCGTTCAGTTCCATGAAACTCTCATGTGTCAGATATCAAGCTTTAGGTCCAATAAAGCAGGATACCCGGGTTTCTTGAAATGATCAAAGCCTTCAGGTGGTCGAACCTGAAGGCCACTTGATCTTGAGCGAACACCAACGGCTTATGCCAAGTTGGCTAAAGCGCACCCCGATCAAATGACTGATCTGCTTTATGAGGCGCGCTCAAGTTCATCTTTTCGGCCATTTCTGGCCATGGTTGGATTTAACCGTATTTAAGACCGAACCTATTTTTCAGTCAAGGACGGGCTAATCCAGCCAACATGTCCATCTTTGCGTTTATAAACCACGTTGATAGCATCATCTCCGGCATTACGGAAGACCACAACCGGTTCTTCCGTCAAATCCAGCGCGACAACTGCATCGCCCACCGTCATCGTCCGAATAGGCTTGGTGGTGCTTTCAGCAATAACGACCGGAGTAAAATCTTCCGGCACTTCTTCCTGATATGCGGGATTCTGCAGCACACCGTATGCAACTTCAACACCTTCAGGGCTTTCGTGATAGTCGTTTCGGTGACTTTTCAGGCGTCTTTTATAACGGCGCAATCTCTTGTCGATATGCTCTACAGCGTTGTCAAAACTCTTTTGAGCGTCAGCGTCAGAGCCGCTTGCCTGCATCACCATCCCGGTATCGAGATGAATCACAAGGTCACTTTTAAAGCCGATGCCTTCCTTTTCCAGAGTCATCTGTCCGCCGAAACCACCGTCGAAATATTTCTCAACAGCTTCAGCAACTCTATCCTCTGCATAGGCGCGAAGTGAATCGCCAACATCAACTTGTTTGCCTGATACTCGAAGCGTCATGGAACCCCCTATCAATTATGGGCCTACAGAATGACCGACAAAAGTCTTTCTTATTTAGAGCGCTCGCAAATCGGGCCTGAAACAGGGGCCGGAATTTGCGGGCAGCATCAACATAATGAAAGCCCGGTCGGCCATACGCATAGAGATTCTCCATGGACCGCATCGACGCATGTACGGGCCGCGCACAGATAGGCGGTCCGATTCCAAATGTCAATGTTATGGGAAAGTCTCTTATGCATACCTATAGTCTGCCAAAATTCGCGGTGTTTGACCAGCAAACTTGACGGTCTTGCGAAGGAAACACGCATCTTTACGTATTTATCCACTGACTATCGATTTATGAAATTAACAAAAAGATACCGCTCGATCGAATTAATAAAATTTCCCAATTCCACATTAACGCAACATAATATTACACACAAATTTGAGGAGTTCAAATCTCTCGCGGATAAGGGAATGTGATCCAGCCTCTTCAAGCACGCCCATATCTGATGCAAGGAACATGCCTGCAACCGACTTATCCGAGCCTTTTATTCCTCAGGTTATACCCGCAAATTTTGAGAAAATGGTAGCAAGGATGCCCGAGCTTGGTGGAGGGCGCTGACCTGCGTCTCGCTGACATACAAAACGGAAGAGCAACAGAAAAGAGCCCCAAGACACTCTGCATGATTTAGCCCAAAGCCGCCTTCTTTTCGCGCCGCCGCTGCACGGATGACGGAATATGCATCGCTTCACGATATTTTGCTACGGTGCGCCGGGCGATATCGATACCAGAATCGCGAAGAAGTTTGACGAGCGCATCGTCAGACAAAATGCTATCTGCGGCTTCTTCATCAATTGCATGGCGGATGCGATGTTTGACCGCTTCGGCCGAGTGGCTATCACCTCCCGATGTAGCCGCGATGGCAGAGGTGAAGAAATATTTCATTTCGAAGGTGCCACGATTCGTGGCGATATATTTGTTCGACGTTACCCGGCTAACCGTACTCTCGTGCATCTGAATCGCATCGGCAATGGTGCGCAGATTAAGAGGCTTGAGGTGAGTAACACCGTAGGCGAAGAAAGCATCCTGCTGTTTGACAATCTCGGTTGCCACCTTGAGTATGGTCTGGGCACGTTGATCCAGACTCTTGACGAGCCAGTTGGCGCTTTGCAGGCAATCAACGAGAAATTCCTTTTCCTTCTTGCCAGAAGCAGATTCGTTGATTTGCGCATAATAGGTCCGGTTGACCAAAACCCGGGGCAACGTTTCACTATTGAGCTCAAGTCGCCAGCCACCATCCGACGCTTGGCGGACAAAGACATCAGGCACAACAGGCTGCACGGTCAAATGCCCAAAGGCGCTGCCGGGCCTCGGATTAAGCGCTCTGATTTCTGCAATCATCTCTGAGAGATCATCATCATCAACAGCACATAGCTTACGCAGTGCGTTGAAATCGCGCTTGGCCAAAAGCTCAAGATTGTCCAACAAAACCGCTATCGCCGGATCGTAATGATTGCGGTCTTTTAGCTGCAGCGCAAGACATTCTGACAAGGAGCGCGCAAACACACCAGATGGCTCGAATGTCTGCAAGACTTCCAATATTTCGGCAATTTCAGCTTCTTGGACACCGAGGCGGTTTGCCACCATAGCCAGATCCGTTTGCAGATAGCCGAATTCATCGAGTTCATTGATCAGAAATTGCCCCATGATGCGCTGGCGCTCGTCGGTGATCGCCGTCATCAATTGTTGTTCAAGATGGTCGGAAAGCGAAATTTCTCCGGCAAGAACGGCTTCCAGATCATAGTCAGGATTTGCGCCACCGTCCCGCATTGGTGCGGACATCCATGGGTCATTCAGGCTCGGGCCAGCCTGCTCCTGGGGGCCATTGTCGTCTGGAAACACATTGTCGAGGCGCGCATCAAGATCGTTAGAGATGGCATCCATCTGCTCGGGGCGCTCATCGGAGAACTGGTCTGACAGATCAGGCCCCTGTGGAGTATCGTCGCTCCCGGAGTCAGATCCAGAAGCCTCGGCCTCACCGCTAAAGTCCTCAGCGCGGTTCGATCCCTCTTCGTTGCTTCGCTCATCCATGGACGAAGATGAATCGTTCGAATAGTCATCGGTGACAGCTTCCAGAAGCGGATTGCTCTCAAGCTCTTGCTGAACATATGCAACTAGATCAAGATTGGACATTTGCAACAACTGGATGGCTTGCATCAGTTGCGGCGTCATTACCAGCGATTGGCTCTGGCGCATATCCAGTCTGGGAGTCAATGCCATATGAAAGTCTGTCCTCACCTAAGCTAAATCTGCCAATCACTCAATTTGCAGCAGAATTTTCTCTTGCTTTACGGTCGCTTGATGCGGGCATGGTTTCTTGAAATCACCCATTCAAAGCGGAACCGAGCTGTAGCATTTTCACACATCGCGCCAGCGATGCTGTCAGAAAGTCAAGGTCTAATACCAATTAGCTCCCAACCCCCAGTCAAGTTGGTACGAGTCTTGCTTGTTAGATATAGCAGCAATGTGTCCCTTTGCACAAATCAATTTTACAATCCATGATAATTCAATGTCTTATCAAAAGCTTATCCTCTGGATTGTGTAAAATGCCAACAGACTGCGCAAGTTTGCCTATTTAATGGTTTTATAGCGGTTAATTATTGGGCAATTTTCCAAAACTTCAAGCACCAATTGCTCAAGCACATCCAAAGACTGTGGCCACGGCACATTGCCTCAAAAGGCTTAACGGGCGGATTACATGGAGAAGCTTTCACCCAGATATAGCCTGCGGACATCCGGGTTATCGATGATTTCGCTCGGCGTGCCGTTGGTCAGGACATTACCCGAGTGAATGATATAAGCCCGATCAATCAGGCTCAGGGTTTCGCGCACATTGTGATCGGTGATCAACACCCCAATGCCCCGCGCGGTCAAATGACGCACCAGCTGCTGGATGTCGCCAACCGCAATAGGATCCACTCCGGCAAAGGGTTCATCAAGCAGCATGAAGGACGGACGAGACGCCAAGGCGCGCGCGATCTCCAGCCGACGTCTTTCACCACCAGAAAGCGCAATGGCCATGGATTTGCGCAGGTGACTGATGGAAAATTCCTCCAACAGCTGATCTAGAAGCTCTCTGCGCTTCTTCCGCTTTGGCTCGACCAGCTCAAGCACAGCCATGATATTGTCTTCGACATTCAGGCCGCGAAAGATCGACGCTTCCTGAGGCAGATAACCGATACCAAGGCGGGCACGCCGATACATCGGCAGCTTCGTAATATCAAAACCATCCAGAGTGATCGCCCCTTTGTCCGGACGCACCAAACCGGTAATCATGTAGAAAATGGTTGTTTTGCCCGCGCCATTCGGCCCTAAAAGGCCAACGGCTTCGCCTCTTTGAACGGCAAGAGAAGCCGAGGACACTACAGTGCGCTTCTTATAGCTTTTGCCGATGTCGTGCACGACCATCCAACCCATACCATCCTGTTCAAGCGGGTCGAACGGACGGTCCTGGTTTTCTGTCTCTTCGAGACCTGAAGGATGATCGATTAGTGGCATAAACAGATTATTACCAGGTTGTGGATCACATAAGCGACCGGATTTGATTACTGAAACTCCAAACCACCGAAGCCCGAGCCGTTTTGCTTTGCGAGCATTTCTCTTGCGAAAAGCCCCTTAGCAATCCGGTCACAAGCCTGCGTAATTTACTTCATTGGAACAAACGAATGCAAATGAAGCAAGGAAGCCCTTTGAACTGCTCATAAATGCAATTGAGGTGATTGTCGAGATGCTTTGCCTAATCGAATCTAGTTTTTTGGTTTCCTGTTTGGGATAAACAGTCCCTGAACACGCCCAGACTTGCCATTTGCACCGCCCTTGGATTGTGCGGACACCAATTGCGCGGCCCCGGAGCGCATGTTGATTGTAAGTTTCGACCCTCTGAGGACATTTTTCCCCTGCGTCAGTACGACATTTCCATTTAAGATAATGACTTCCCGCGACATATCAACAGAGGCGCTCGATCCGGTGGCACTTTGATCCTTCTGGCTGACCTTGACGCCACCATGCGCCTCAAGCCGGGTTATCGACTGAGCCGTCCCGGCGCCACCTCCGGAATAATGGATGGTCAGAGTCGCGGTTTGCACGGTGGTTTCCCCTTGTCGGGCATTAACATTGCCCTTGAAAACAGCGATTTTCTTCTTGTCGAAAATGTCCAGCTGATCTGCTTCAATCTCGATGGGAGCATCAGGATCCGTTCGCAGCCCAGAGGCAACATCGGCCATGCCTTGCGCCTGGGCAGAATGAGGAAGAACCAGAGCAAAAGTGGTCAGCAAGAGACAGAAAGACAGAAATATTGCGACAAGCTTGCCTCGCACTGCACGATTTTTGTCATGGGGAGCACCATGCCCGACCGCAGAGGTGATGGTAGCTCTTGCAATGCCATGAGAAACGTTTGTTTTCATTGTGTTTCGTCCTCTCCTTGCAGTGCTTGCGATGGTGGCGGAACCTCAGAGGCCGCGTCTTGTTTGGTCAGGGCCTGCTTCTGCCCTGAAGCCTTGTTCATGAGGGCGGCATCGATATAGAGCCGAACGTTGCCGCTAAACCGGAACTGTTCCCCATTGTTGATTGCTTCAAGCTTTGATGCAGACAAGCGAATATCCTTGGAAGCGATATTCACCTCTGAGAGCGTTTCCATATATCCCTTTGGCATGTCAACACTGACCTTGTCTGTGTTGAGCTTGTAGCCAAGCGACGAGTTGACCTTGACGCCACCGTCCAGCCCCAACGTTTCCTTGTTTTGATCAAAAACACCGCTGTCGGCGTCGATCGCAACCCATTCCTGCTTTTCATCGGTAATGCGCGCCCGGACAGACGTCAGGTTGATCACATTTGGCGTATCGACTTTTTGTGTCGCCTGATCGGCAACAACCTCATAGGACCGTCCGTCGGTAAAGCCATTCAGATTTGGGTTTTGCATGACCAACTCATCCTGCTTGAGGCTTTCCGCTTCAAGCTTGGCTTCAATAGGGTCTTCAGCCGGTTTTTGCCAGCTAACCCAACTGACAAAGCCGGCGACGATGCCAAGGGCGATAACTGGCAAGCTCCATTTGAGCACAAACACGCGGCGGGAATGCCGTTGGGCCTGTCGAAAAGCACGCTTTTGCTCCGTCGAGGTAATGATACGCGGATTCTGTCCCTGCTGGTCCAAGAGACCAGAGCCAAGCTTGGGTCCCGTATCAGGCTCCGGCATGCGGTCGCCGGACTGGTCTTGATCCATCCTGTCTCTCATCGTTCATCTTCCGCTCAAGGCAGGTAAGTTCAGTATGAGGACCATCGGTCCTTTTGCTCATGCCCAATTGATCATTTCGCCACATCGCAATGCAATCTGCGCAAAGGAAAAAGGCAAAATTAAGCACAGATTCCTTCTATCTTCGACATGCATCGAATTTTGAAGATTTTGAATGGCCGCTTTTGGGGGGCCAAAGAAAAAGCAAAAGAGCCTTGGCAACATAGATGCCAGAAGCTCTTTTGGGATTCTCCAGTTACCGATGAGTGATCGGTTGCGGCTCAACTGCTGTGAGCAAAGATATCGGTATCTTCCCAGCCAGCCAGATCGAGCTTGGCGCGAGTTGGAAGAAAATCAAAACAGGATTGCGCAATTTCCTTGCGCCCTTCCCGAGACAAACGAGCCCGGAAGATCCCCATCAGGCCGTGAAGATGCAGAACATCAGTGGCAGCATATTTTTTCTGCGCTTCGCTCAGCATATCGGCACCCCAATCAGAGCTCTGCTGCTGTTTGGAAATATCGACGTCAAGAAACTCGCGACACACATCTTTCAGGCCATGACGATCTGTATAGGTTCGTGTCAATTTAGAAGCGATTTTTGTGCAGAAGACGGGCTCAGGCATAACGCCGAAGGTGTGATAAAGCACCGCGATGTCAAAGCGGGCATAATGGAAAATCTTGGTGATTTTGTCATTGCCCAGCAGCGTGCACAGATTAGGCGCTTCGGTCTGCCCTTTTGCGATCTGCACAAGATCAGCAGAGCCATCGCCAGGAGAGAGCTGCACCAGACAAAGCCTATCCCTATGAGGATGAAGCCCCATTGTCTCGGTATCAATTGCGACTGCAGTAATATTGTCATAGTGGTTTAGGTTGGGGAGGTCACCCTGATGCAGTCTGATTACCATTGATCAAATACTTCCTGGATAATTGCGGGATCAGAACAATATGCCCGCCTGATTTGGAAATGAAAAAGCGATTTCTTACGAATATCAGCCAATGTTCGGGCAAGCATAGAAGGTTCGTATCGTCGACTCAAGACTTGGCGATAAATTCGTACCCCGAGCCGGGCTTTGTTCTGCGCTTTCGCACAGAGCAAACACCAACATAGTTATTCGTACCTATATATATGAATGTCATCCCCAAGGACGGGGCACCCATTGGCTCGCGTTGAAACGGATTGGCAGAAACTCAGTATCTTACCGGACAAATATAGCGCTCAAAAACCCAACCAGTTGGATAGTTCCCGCCGTGTGGCGCTTCGATATAGGGCAACACGTCAACCTGACGCCAACCACGATTGCCGTAGGGCTCCCAACTTCTGAGTGGCGTTTCCGGGCCAAGGCGCATGATTTCCTGACATCGGGTCGAGCCACATGTGCGCAAGGAAAGAAAATTGTCCCCGCGAGGATTCAGGCCGCAAACAACAAATATCTCGCCATCATAACTTCTGGATGGCGCTATCATCATGCACGATATGCCCAGAGCAAGAACCAAAGTGGCAATGATGGAGGCAGATAGTTGCTTGGCATACATGGCACGACCCTCCCGTTGAAAGCTCAAACCTCACAAACATGCGATCTGTGTTGTTGAGTATATCATCGATGGACGAGCGGCTGCAGCCCTCCGATTGTACTGCTATATGTTCCTGGCCAAAGGCTCGCTATGCCTCATAGTAGCAGCAAGCCAGTCTCATTGCTCAGGCAGAAGCGCATCCAGAACCAGTGGGTCTGGAAGGGTCGTTCTGGGGTCGACCATCTTGAAGCCGTCGGAAAAATCCCAATGCGTCCATCCAAGGCAGTTGCTCTCTGCCCCTTGCCGCACAGCTCGCAGCCAGTTGACGCGATCATGCGGATCGACATCAAAGGTCAGTGCCCCGAATTCATTGACAATAACGGGAGCCTTATTGCGCTGGGACCATGCGCCAACAGCTCCAAGCGCTGTGGCAATCCGCTCCGCATTCCAACCTTGCCTGTAGGATTCAAGGATCCCCTTGGCCGCCTCATCCTTGCCCAGAGACTTGAGCTTTGCAACCTGCTTGAGCAATGCCTCAGACGTGGCGTCTCCAGGGAAGGGCATGTGTCCGATAATGGCCAGCGAACTGCCGGGCATCCAACTCATGCCCTGATGGGTAAAGGCCATCGGATCGTAATAGTGAATGGCATAAACCAGCCCCTCTCCCTTCAGCGGTTCCGCATTTGCCAGCGCTTCAACCCGCTGGAAGACGGCGGGCCCGACAATGAGCCTGCGACCGGGATCGGTTTTGTTAAGATGGGTAGCCAGCTTCTGCGCCTGTGCCCACCAGACAGATTGCGGAGGAACCGGCTCATTCAGAAGCTCAAAATAGACACTTTTGCGCGACCATCCTTTGGCTTTTTGAGCAATGCGATCCCACGCTTCCTCAAGAGAATTGTAGCCCTCATCAGGAATGTCTTTATGCAAGGACTGGAAGGGTCTTGAAGGATGCATATCAATGCTGATTACATATCCCAACCCTTCAAGGCGGTGCACGGTCTTGCCCAACGCCTCAAGATAGCTGCTTATCTGCTGGCTTGACGAGAACCTTGCCATGAAGTGCTCTGCTCTCACAGGCAAGCGAATATGGGTGAAGCCGAGCTGCCTGAGCACCTTCAAGAGCCCATCGTCAGGCTTGAAACCCTTATAGTCCGGATCCCAATTGGGTAGATTGAACCCACGGGCAAGCATAGCATCCGGCCCCTTTTGCATCAGGGTTGAGCTATATTCGCAAGTCTTGAGACCCGGTTCGATGGTCTTGATCGCACTCGGCTCTTGCGCAAAAGCCAATACAGGACACTCGATCAGAAGGGGAATACTGACAACCGCAGCATATGTGAAAACTCTTAGCATGGATCCCCTCTTTCTGGTCGCCCTCAAGGCCATCCGGATCAGCGCGTTCTGGTCAAAAGAAGCCAGACAGCATGTGGGTTGGTCGTCAAATAGCGCCACAACAGTCGTCGCGGTTCCTGATAAATGCGATAGGCCCATTCAAGCCCCGCATCCTGCATCCATTGGGGGGCTCGGGCGTTCTTGCCGGAAAGAAAGTCGAATAACCCGCCAGAGGTCTTGATCACACCAACGCCGGTCAACCGCTCCAGATTGCGCAAAACAAAGCGCTGTTCCAAAGGCACCCCCATGCCAATCCAGAGAATGTCGGGCGAGGCTTTATTGATTTCGTCTATGACACTGTCTTCTTCATCTGGCGACACATAGCCATTGCGATAGCCCGCGAATGTAAGCGCCGGATAAAGGTGCTTCATATTGGCTACGGCTTTTTCGATTCCTTCTTGTGTGGCTCCAAGAAAGTAGAAACTGGCATTCTCTTTCTCTGCCAATCTTGCTGTGTTGTGAACAAGATCTGTGGTCGCGACGCGCTCGGGCAGAGGCTGCTTGGCCAAAAGCTTTGACGCCTTCACAAGTGGCGTTCCATCGGCGTGAATGATATCGGCTTTGAGAAAGAGAGACCGGATTTCGTCGTCATTGGCGCACATGGACAAAACCTGTCCATTGGCCGAGGTGACATAGAGAGGAGGCTTTCTGGTCCCGCGATGGGCATAGGCATAATCGAGCATGGTGCGCGCAGCACCGTCGCAATCTTCCACGGCAATAGGCAAACCGCCCACTGTGATTTTGGGAATATCCTTCATCGAACACCTCTGCGGACAGCCTGCTTCCGGTTTTCAATTAGCTATCAGAAAAAGCTTAACTTTAGGTGTGGCTGAGCACCAAACCTGCGCCGCATTCATTGGCCCAATCGCGCCAGTCAGCAAGATCGCCCTTCTCCAGTTCCCGACTATCCAAAACCAGGAGGCAACGATCCAGCAGATCTAAGAGATCTTCCAGAGTGTTCGGATTGAGAATCTGCATTGGCTTAATGATCACAAAACCATAGGTTTCCCGACACAGGTCGATCAGCTCTGACAGCTCTTTTGCAAGAGCAAGATCAAGCCCCTGCGCACGAGAGAGTCCGGAGGCCCCCTCAAACGGTATCAGGTCATATGCTGGGAATTGCTCTACCTTGGCAACGGATCTTGGTGTTTTAGCGCCATTGCCCATCTGTTGGGTGCGTGCAGGCTGATCGGTCAGGGAGATTACAACCGGATGGAAGCCTGCTTCAACAGCAAAGTCGATGACCATATCAGAGGCGATTTGCAAGCCATCCCCCGGCTGCGCGGCCGTAATAAGGAGGCTGACGCTCTCCTCTTCAGCCTCTCCAAAGACGAACTCATCAAGAGCATCAGCATATTGCGCAAGGTGATTGCCCCCATCTGACGCCCCCTCTTCATCTGACAATGTGTTGGGCAAGCGGATAATCACGGGATCCGGCGAGGCAACAACATCCCGGCCAGCATCTTGTTCGGATTGATCCATATTGATCGATACGACCGGAGCTTGATCCTCCTTGAGCTCCTGCTGTTCGGATTTCATCTTCTCGGGCTCGGACGCAGTGCCTTTATGACGGACAGCAGAGGCGAGGCCGACAATTTTTTTGCTCGCCTCCGGAATTGAAGCCAAGCCTTCTGACGCTGGCTCCGGAGCTTCTGACTGCAAGCCTTGTGACACTGGTCTTTTTTCTTCCTCCTGAGACACAACAGACGCGAGCTCAGCTCCAGTTGCGGCCTCGACCTTGCTGACGGTTTCAGTTGGAGAAGTGGAAGACTTCACAACAGAAGGAGACGGAGCATCAAAGCCCGGTTTGGCATAAGACTGCCCCCCTTGATAGCCAGACAGGCCATAGGCGAAATTGCCCGCAAAGCCTGCGGAATTGGCCAAAGGCACAGCCCGGCCAAAGCCACCCGGCTCATCATTGGGATAAATATCATAGTCTTCGCGGCGCGATTCTGGTGCTGCGAAGGCAACCTTAATCAAGGCAACCATCAACCCCAGACCAAAGCCGAGAATAAGAAGCGCCACGCCAACCAGTTTGCTTGACGGTTTGGTCGACTTGTTGGGCACAGTAGCCTTGGACACAATCCGGGCTTCGCTGAAATTGAACTGGGCCTGCTCGTCCGTAATCTTGTAGCGCGCCAGAAACTGTTCGTACAGATTGCGGTTGGCAGTGGCTTCCCGTTCCAGATTATCCAGCTCGACCTTTGCCTTGTTCACAAGGATCGAGCGCTGGCGCAAATCTGCCAATTGCCCCTCAAGCGCCTGTTTCTTGGCGGCGGTCGTTTCATAATCCTGCTTTGCACGCTCAACCAGCCGACTGCGTTCCTTGGCGACCTGGCCTGCGATGATCGATTGCTGCTCACGGTTGGCCAAGACGCGCGGATGGCGGCTTCCCAAGGTCTGGTTCAGCTCTGCAGCTTCTCGGCGCAAGCGGTTTTGCTCCTGAAGCAACTGATCAAGGTTTGAAAAGGCGCCAGACTGCGATGGACTTGTACTGCCGGGCACACCATCTTTGCGCGCCTGATCGTATCGTGCCTTGGCATCGGCAAGTTCGGTTGTAACCGTGCTGATTTGTCCCACGAGCGAGGAAAGCTGCTGGTCGTCGAGCGTGCCTTGTGCGCCCGTATCAACAATACCGTTTCTGGCTCGAAAGTTGGCGACGGCTTCTTCGGACTTTTTCAAATTGCTGTGCAACAGTTTCAAGCGACTGGAAAGCCATTGGGCGGCTTCCTCGTTGGCGTTGGCGCGATAGTCTTTCTGATCACGAACAAAGGCCTCAGCCACGCCATTTGCATATTTGGCGGCATTTTCTCTACTGCTAGAGGTCGCATTGACCTCGACGATGTAGGTTGCGCCTTGCCGGTTGGACTCGATATTCTTGGCGAACATGCTGGTCAGCGCGGTTTCATTTTGCGCTTTGGCATAGTCCGGGTCGCCCTTCACGCCAAGCTCGTCCACGATTTTTGCAAGGAAACCATCGCTCTTCATGATCTGCACATAGCTGGTCAAAGCTGCGGCATCGCCACCGATACCGGACAGAACCGTATCGGAATCGGTCACCCGAGGCTGACGTGGATCAACCAGAATGAGCGCCTTACTGGCAAATTTGGTCGGCAGCAAAGAATAGACGGTCATCCCGGCTGCGAAAACCACGATTGCGACGACTGTGATCAACACAAACTGCTGACGCACAAAGCGCAAAATGGAGCGAGGGTGAATGAGCCCGCTCCAGACATCAGACGCTGGTATTGTGGGATTGGAAGCCCGTTTGGTTGCCAAGGCCGCTGCGCGCGGTTTTTCCTTGTGCTTTTCTTTGTGATTAGCTGATGAAGACAATGAAGCCTCAGGAGCATCCGGTTCCGTGTCCGGCTGCCAATCAAGATCAGATTTCTTTTTATTGCGTCCGAACATACGCCAAATCCTTGCAACTCAACACTTTTGCTCCTGAAGACCGATCGAACTTCGCCTTCAGCTGGCAATAGTATGCAAGGATGATATTGAGTTTTGGTTAACCATAATTGGCGTTTATCGACTATTGACCGACCTGAACAACGAGAAATCGGCCCCCAAAAGTCAGTTATGGAGCCTTTTTAGTCGTTATTGTCAGACGCAGGACTGTATTTCCGGTCTACCAGCTTTTTCAGAAATGCCCAGCGAGGCCGTAAAATTGCGCCATCGATCACTTCGAGATTCCCTGCCCGGTTCAGGGTGTGAAGCTTGCGCCCCGGCCAGCGCTCGTTGGGCAGCAAATGCTTGAGAGTCTTCTGTTCATAGTGCTCTGGCGAAAGATGCGTCACCTCGATCAACGGCAGACTTCCGCCATATGAAGCCGTGCAATCCTGCACTGGTCTGCATAATTTGCCATCATGATAAACAAAGTTACCAGCGGGACGGGCTCTTGCTCTGTCTATGAGCACCGGGTTTTGTGCATGCGCATGCCACGAACCGAAAAGATCATCGGCATAAAAAATCGACAGACAATCCGAGTATCCGCCGCCATCGCGCGTAACGCAAAAAAGCCACCAGCGGTTATCATGCCTGGTGATTGTGGCGTCGGCCACATCAATATCGGACAAGATGGTCTTGAAGGGCTGCCAACCAAGTGGAAAGTTACTTGCCTTGTAGAGGGTTACTTTCCTGTCAGCCGAAGTTTCCGGGAGCATATAAACCTCCCCCTCATGCTCGATCAGGAAGGGGTAGGACAAATGAAACGGCTCTTCCAGGCAAGGCTGAACTGGTCCGGGGTGCCCGTTTTCGTCAAACGTGACGACGCAAAGGATACCCTTCTGACTTTTGTGATCCAAATCCTCGAAAAAGAGATAGTGCGTGCCGTCCTTTTGCCAGGGAACGGGATCCGCATAGAAGTGATCATTCTCATCGGGCAGCACTTGCCATGGCTCTCCATCGAGAGATTGGCGGCTCCAAACATCTTTGTCCGAAACCCATCGCCAGCCAATCCGCCAGTGACTGGGAAGAAACAGCCGATAGTAAACAGACTTGATACTGCTGGTGAGGAATAACCTGATCATCTCTGTCAGGACGGCCCCCGCAGAAGACCAGTCTCTCGGCCTTGTTTGCAGAGGCTGCACCCAACGATGAGGATGTCGTATCCATGCCAGCATCAGCGTTATCACTCTGGCATAGGCCTGATCCATCGACCCGTTGACGCCCTTGGCCAGCTCAGAAGAAGGATGGGCGGTTGCCACGATGGAAGATTTTTCATCACGCAGAGCGACCTGAGGCATGCCCTTGTGCATGATCGAGGTGATCAGGGATTTTTCGCCGGGAACTCCATCAAACAGCAGCGTCACAGAGGCTTTGGCCGCTGGAGCATTTCCGTCTCCGACCAGATCAATGACCAGATCGCAATCGTCTTCCTCGCAAAGCGGTGACGCAACCGCTTCGATAGCCTCAGGCTCAACCCGAGAGGCAAGCCCGGAAACATTGCCTAGGATAAAGACTTTTTCGAACTGAAGAAAACGCTCGATGTGAAAAGGGTATTGTATCGCGTTCGAGCGACAGGACAAAGCTTTGGCGCCTGACATCTCTGACAGGCGCTGAATGAGCTGCAGCTGCCATTCGCGACTGTGCGATGGGTCAAAGTAGAGGCAATATTTCATAGAGCCTAGGGCTCCTCAAAACAATTATGAAATGTTATTTCCCGTCATTTCTAGTACGAGCTTACCATAGCGATCAACCATAGATCCTATTGAATATAAATTTTTCAGCTCTTTGCCAGACGTGATCAACTGTTCTCTTAATTCCCTGTCTCGCAACAATCTGCGAATTGGTTCCGCATAGCTTTCAGGATCATCGCTATCTGCAAAGAGTGCACATGGTCCAAGCTCTGTCTTGAGAACCTCTCGCAAGACGGGAATAGCGTTGCATACCAGTGGCAATCCTGTTTGCGCGGCTTCAACCGCAGCCAGTCCGAAAGTTTCCGCCTCAGAAGGAAACAGAAAGATATCCATCGCCGCAAGAAGGTCACCCACTTCATCCGACTCCATTTCACCTGCATAATGAACGCGATCCTCGACGCCGAGAGCTTTTGCCACCGACCGGAGCCGCATTTCATCAGGCCCCTGCCCGCCAAGAACCAGATGCCAGCATTCATTGAATGTGAGCGCCCGAATAGCCACATCGAGCCGCTTGAGCTTGTTAAGTCTGGCAACGGATCCCAACATGATGACATCCGCAGGCAAGCCGAATTTGGCGCGCGCCTCTGCGTTGCCCAGCTTGGATGTCTTGTCTTTGAACCCATGGGGCACATGGATGATGCGCTTTGTATAGGCGGGTGGAAAACCGGCATACTCGCCCGCAGTGTCAACCGAATTGACTGTAATGACATCATAGAGGCCGATCCTGCCCCATAGCTTGTCTATGCGCCGGATCGTATCGTTCATTGTCGCCTGCGCAGAGACCTGATTGGCAATTACGTGCTTTACCCCAGCCAGGCGGGCAGCCGTTGCGCCAAACAAGTTGCCATAATGCTGGAAGGTCAGAACGACGTCTGGCTTGAGTGCCCTGATCTGAAAAACGAGTTTGATGAAGAATATCAAGATCGCAAAAGGATTGCGCGGGCGTTGTTTGACCGTGAAGGATGTGTCGGCAGCAGCATCGAAGGCATCTGTCTTGCGATAGAAAAACAGGTGATGGATGTCAAAGCCCCTGGGGGCCATGCCTTGACCAAGAAGGCGCGAAATTTCTTGCGCGCCAGCATTTTCTGCCTGTGTCTGAATGAAGAGTAGCTTGATGGGTTGTTCTTCTTCTGCCCCTTGTGCGCCAGAATTTTTAGCCTCTGACTGCTCTTTGTTGCTCACGAGAACACCTCATAAATTATTTGAAACAGGATTGGTCTTTTCAATCTTTGCTGGAGGTTCGTCCGCACTTTCCATGGCGAAGCGAAGGATGGATGGGTCCATGCCCGTCAGTCTTCGGCAAAAGAAGTTTGTCAACAATGCCATGCCAACCATGACCGAGCCTGACACAGCAGCGGCCCCCATAATGCCGAAGTGTGGCACCACCAGGAAAAAGCCGACAACGCGCAGAAGAACCGACATGGTCACGATTGTGACATAGCGCCCCTCATGGCCTGTCAGCATGAGAAAGGCTGGCGCAGGACCATTGGCCGCCGTCAGACCGGTTCCGATGGTCAGCAGAAGAAACACCCAATAATAGTCTGCATATGAACGCCCGAAAATCATCAGCATATAATCGCCGCCAATGACCACGGCTGTCAGGCCGACAACAACAATGATGAGGCTCATTCCCGCCATAAGGTTGAGCGTTTGCTTAAGCTCGGGAACCTTGCGCGAAAAATAGAGGCCCGGCACCCGCCGGGTACCAAAGGTATTCAGCCCGCTGGTCGCAAGCGCGAAGGCGTTGGCCAGACGAACCGCGACAAAATAGGCACCCGCAGCAATCGGGTCCAGCAGCATGCCGATGATGAAGACTTCCATATGCTGGTTGGATGCCTCCATGATGGAGGCAAGCCAAAGGCGGATCGAGCGCGGCGTCCACTGTTTCACATCATATTCAGCGGCAACATTTCCGACCTGTTTGACCACATTGCGTGAGACGGCACGCACCTGTGTCACAACCACGATGGCCAATCCAACAGCGAAGACACCCAGAATTTCAGTGCTGGTCACGGAATGCCCGACGATCAGGCTCGCAGCCAGAAAAACGACAGCAATGGTGCGCCAGGTCAACTCATAATGGGCATCGCCCATTTTGATGCCGACAATGGCTCGCGCGGCATGGGAGCTATAAAGCGCAAGAGAATTGGTAACCAGAAACGCCATGGACGCAACGGCCATCCATTCACCGGTCTTGATGGTTTCCTTGAGGATATTGGTTTGCATGTGGAATAAGCCCCAAAAGAAGAGACCTACGGCACATACCCCGCCAATGCTCACAAACCAGCCATAGCGCAACGCACCGCGCGCAAGAGCAGGCTTGTTTTCTGCCAGATATTCACTCCACGAACGAACAACCTGCATCTCCTGCCCAGCCGCCGCCACGATCGACAAGATCGACAAGGCCGAGAACAGAATTGAAAAGCGCCCGAATTCCTCAGCACCTGCAGCGTTTGCTGCCAGCGAAAATAGCGCAAAAGCAACACCTGCGCTTGCGACTTTCATGATCATCGTACCAAAAATGCCTTGAGCATCCTTGTTACCGATCAGCTGCCTTATTTTTGCTA
This sequence comes from uncultured Cohaesibacter sp., assembly GCF_963664735.1. Classification (NCBI taxonomy): domain Bacteria; kingdom Pseudomonadati; phylum Pseudomonadota; class Alphaproteobacteria; order Hyphomicrobiales; family Cohaesibacteraceae; genus Cohaesibacter; species uncultured Cohaesibacter sp. The sequence continues at coordinate 2,598,149 of NZ_OY761553.1, forward strand.
AAACCACCGAAGAGGTCATTTGGGCCATATCTGTCATTCACTGCGAACCTGTTCATTCCCGAAAAACCGGAAGATGATCATTGCGATGGCCTCGAGAGGTAAATATTCCTAGATATTATTAACCCGTTCCAAACCAAGTAAATTATAATTAATACAGCTTCCAAAATTTTTGGTTACACAACATGCTTAACAGATTGATAATTCTAAAGTTCTCATTTTACGTTTAACATATTCTTGCGCAAGGTGTGCATTTTGCAATCGCTGCGGCAAAAGTGCGGCCTAACGCCCTGTCCAGCCATAGACAAGCAGGCCAACCAGTTCCTTGATGGCAAGATCTGCGCGTTCGAATTTACCCCTTGGCTTCCAGGTAAAGGCCTTGTCTGCAAGATTCGTGCGGTGATCCACCGGATAGGCTTGCAAGTCGGTCCAGCCTGCGCGTTCAAAGCTGCGCTTGGCCCGTAGCATATGAAAAGCACTGGTCACTAGAAGCCAATGCTTGTGCTTGCCTTCTCCGATTAGCCGGGTCGAGAATAATGCATTTTCGGCAGTGTTGCGAGACTTGGGCTCGAGCAGAATGCGATCCGCATCGACGCCCATATCAACGAGCAAATCACGTATCATCTCAGCTTCACTCTCTCCGTTGTTGCCGAAAACGAAATCGAGCGGCGAGGCATTGCCTCCCGAGAGCAGGATCGGGCAGTTCGGATATTGGCGAGAAAGACGGACCGCTTCAGTTATGCGCTCACCGGCATGATTAAACTCCGGCTGGCCCCAATAGTCAGAATGAGAGGTAATAATGCTACCGCCGAGAACCAGAATCCCGTCAACCGGCTTTCCCTGATCCAACTGCGGATTAGCAGGATAGGCGGTCTCCAGTCTGGCAAGAACAATATCTGTCAAAGGGGAGATGACCACTGCGAGAATGATAAAGGTTCCTGCCAATACCCACTTGGCGGGCACCACGAACCCGGTGAAAAGGAAAATCAACCCGAGCAACATCCCCAGAAACAGCCAGCTTTCCACCAGCAACAACAATCCGACGAGCTTTGAAAGCAGGAAAAAAGCTGTAGCCATCCGTCATTACCAACCGTGAATTTCGCCGTTCCATTTGAAGAACTGGCCGTTATCCTTGATCGTTGCCCTTGCGATGGTGGAGGCTATGCCTTGAGCACTTTCTTGCGCGGTAATTTCAGCCTGAGGCCCGCCCATATCCGTTTTTACCCAGCCAGGATGCAACAGGATGCAAGTCAGGCCGTCCGCTTCCACTTCCTGAGCGAAAATGGACATGACCTTATTTACGGCAGCCTTGGAGGAACGATAGGCATATTGGCCAGTACCCTTGTGGCATATTGCCCCCATCTGACTTGAAATCGTTGCGATTTTTGCGCCTTTGGCGGCTTTGAGTGATGGCAGCAGCGCTTCGCTGACGCGCAGTGGCGCCATTGCATTGACCGCAAAAACTTCCGCCCAAGCGGCATAATCCATATTGGAGCGAGACTGTTTGTCTCCCCCCTTGATGCCGGCATTATTGATAAGCAGATCAATTGGCACACCTTCAAGAGAGCCTGCCAGTTTGTCAACGGACGCTTGATCCGTCACTTCAAGCGTATGAAGCGTAATGAAGCCCAGATGTGCGGTTACCAGAGCGCGCAAAGCATCGGCCTTTTCCGGCTCTCGGCAACAGGCATGAACATGCCAGCCGCCCTGTTCAAGATATGTGCGCACAAGAGCAAGGCCGACCCCTCGGTTGGCACCCGTTATTACACAATTCTTCAATTTGGCTACTCCCACCTTGCCTATGGTAAAATTTGGAAATGTCGCAGCATTATGCATCAACGCGGCAGACGAACCAATCCGGTGCAACCAGATCGTCTGCTCTGACCCTATCAAGAGAAAAAGGCGCGATTATGCGCCTTGTTGATTTCACTGAATAATCTGATTTTTGCAATCGCTATTTCTTGGTAAACGGCTGCTTTGCGCTTGCCTTTTCCAGCACTTTGCCCTTGGCATCGAGGGCCTTTACTGTGAATTTATAATAGTGCGTCCCCATTGGAGGGCATGGCCCCTTATATTTGAAGGCTCCATAGGGCAGAGAATTTTTGCCTTTATAGGTAACCTTGCCTCCCCCATGGTAAAAGCCGGGGGCGTTGAGATCGATCATTTTAACATCCAGCGCCACCGTTCCCTTTGGCACGCCGGATACCTTTATAGGAGGCGATCTCCAATCGAAGCATTTTTTGGTCGGCCCCCAGTCAAATGACATGCTCATTGCTGATGCTGCATTGGGAGCCAGCAAGCTCAGCGCAACAACAAACATTCCTAACTTTGTTTTCACGTTATATCTCCAGCAGAATTGAAAAAGCATTTTAGAAATTCATAAACTCGGTACGCTACGTTACCGGCAGCATACTTGCTCGATTTAATTCGGAGCCACGTCATTTAGTCATGAGAAGTTGAATTCTGCAATCAGAAAGCACTCATCGATTTGATATAAAGAATTCTTTATATCATTATTGCTTTGATAACAGATGCAGGGTATAGCTGTGGCAAAATTTGATGGATCATGAAACCGTTTCTGATTTGTCATCGTAAAGAACAAAAACTGAAATTGGACCGACTGGCAAAATCGGGTCCAGCTTTTGAGGAACCACTATGGCTGATTATGTCGTCAAAGACCTGTCCCTGGCTGAATGGGGACGCAAGGAAATTGCTATTGCTGAGACCGAGATGCCCGGTCTGATGCAGACACGCGAAGAATATGGCCCGTCCCAGCCACTTAAGGGTGCCCGGATTACCGGCTCCCTGCACATGACCATCCAGACTGCAGTGCTGATCGAAACCCTTCAGGCTTTGGGTGCCGAAGTGCGCTGGGCGACCTGCAACATTTTCTCCACGCAGGACCATGCAGCCGCAGCCATTGCAGCCACCGGAACCCCCGTATATGCCATCAAGGGTGAAAGCCTTGAAGAATATTGGGACTATGTGGACCGCATTTTTGATTGGCCGGACGGAAAGGGACCAAACCTGATCCTCGACGATGGTGGCGACGCCACCATGTATGTGCTGCTCGGTGCAAAGGCAGACGCTGGTGAAGAGATCATTCCGAACCCGGAAAGCGAAGAAGAAGGCGTTCTCAAGGCTCAGATCCTGAAACGTGCCAAGGCAACTCCGGGTTGGTTCACCAAGATCCGTGACGGTATTCTGGGTGTTTCCGAAGAAACGACAACCGGTGTGCATCGCCTTTACCATCTGGCAAAAGCCGGCGATCTGCCCTTCCCGGCGATCAACGTCAACGACTCTGTCACAAAATCGAAATTCGACAACCTTTATGGCTGCCGTGAATCTCTCGTCGATGGCATCAAACGGGCAACCGACGTGATGATTGCCGGCAAGGTCGCCGTGGTTTGCGGCTTTGGTGATGTTGGCAAGGGGTCAGCGGAATCTCTGCGCTCCATGGGTGCCCGTGTCATGGTAACCGAAATTGACCCGATTTGCGCTCTTCAGGCCTCCATGCTTGGCTACGAAGTGGTTACCATGGAAGATGCCGCTCCTCAGGGCGAAATCTTCGTAACCACCACTGGCAACAAGGATGTCATCACCCACGATCACATGCGCGCCATGAAAGATCGTGCCATTGTCTGCAACATCGGCCACTTCGATTCCGAGATCCAGATCGGTGCCCTGCGCAATTATAAATGGCACAATGTGAAACCTCAGGTCGACGAAGTGGAGTTCCCTGATGGCAAACGAATTATCGTTCTGGCAGAAGGCCGTCTTGTGAACCTTGGTTGTGCCACCGGTCATCCATCTTTCGTGATGAGCGCCAGCTTCACCAACCAGACCTTGGCACAGATCGAACTGTTCCAGCGCCATGATCAATATGGCAAGGATGTTTACATCCTTCCGAAGGTCCTTGATGAGAAGGTCGCGATGCTCCATTTGGAAAAACTTGGCGTCAAACTGACCAAACTGAACAGCGAACAGGCCGACTATATTGGCGTGCCTGTGGAAGGACCGTTCAAACCGGATCACTACCGCTATTAGGCGAATGATTAACAATTCGTAAAGGAATGGCAGAAAACCAATAGGTTATCGCAACCGTTCCAATCAAGTTATAGAAAGCGCTCTGTTCACTATGTGAAAAGGGCGCTTTTTTTTGATTGAAATATCACGAGGACTCTTCTGCCAGAGTCCGGGAAAGGTTAATGTAAAGTGATTCGATTTGGATCGGAGGAGGCCCCGATTCGAATCTCTGATTGGCGTGGCTTTTAGCAGTATTATTTGCGTTGGATTCGGCTTTGACACCGGACCGACCTCTGTTTGCTTCATTCAGGGGACGCAGATGGAGTCTGAATCTTTTGAAGGATTATGTGCGGAGTTAACAAAATCCTGGGGCAGAGATTTAAAGGCCAAGCGAAGAAACGATCATGGTGTGTTGGGCACCGAAATGATCAAACGGGTAAATGGATTGGTGTGAGCCAATCCCGAGCGGCACCATTTCTGGAAACAGGGGTGACAGCTCTACAAACTGAATATTGAATGGCCGTGATGCGGTCTTTCGGAGCGGCGGAAAGGACGAGCAAGATGCCGAAAAACGGCCTGTTCGGAGACATGACAAGAACAACCCATCGTCTCAAAAGATCCAAAACCTGTAAGCCTGTAAACGGCCATTCGGGACGTGCTGATCTTTTCCATTTTCAGCAGAGTGTTTTCTCTTTTTTTCTGGTTGCAACCAGCCTGCTGCCTGCCGCGGCTCTGGCACAAACGGCAACGGCGCCCGGCTCTGATGCAACAGCAGCTTCTGAGACGATAGCCACCGGAGAACTGCTGCCCTCCATTCCCGTGATTGCAGAACGCCCGACTTCTACATTAAGCGATTCTTTTGGCGGCAATCCTTTACAGTGGGAGCTGCTTGGACTTGCCCTCATCTGTGCTTTGGTGATTTTTGCCATTATCGCCGGTTGGGCGGCCATTCGTGAGCGGCGGCGCAGTCGTGAGCATTTGCGTTCTGCCATGGAAGCCATTCAAACGCTACAAACCAAGCTTGACCGGTCTGAAAGCCTGCTCAACGCCACAGACCAACTGATGATCATCTGGAACGGGGCGTCGGAAAAGCCGGTCATTACCGGAAAACTCGTCAGCAATGATCATCTGCTGCCGGTTGGCAATGCCATTCTGGCCTTCGGCAGCTGGCTTCAGTTCGACAGCGTTCAGGAGATCGAGAAAGCCATCACCAGATTGCGGGCTACAGGCCAGCGCTTTGTGCAATCAGCTCAAACCCTCAACGGCAATCTTGTTGAATTCAGAGGCCGGGCATCTGGAGGGCGAGCCCTTGTTCAGTTGCGCGTGCTTGAGGGCGGGGAACACGATCGTGTCCGCATGGAGCTTGAAGCTGCACGACAAAGCAAAGAGCTGAGCCGCTTGAGCACCTTGCTCAACAGCATGCCGATGCCAGTTTGGTCTCGTGATGAAGACGGTTTGCTGACATGGGCCAACAATGCCTATGTGCAAGCTGTAGAAGGGGAAGATCTGGACGCGGTTCTTGACGAACAGATCGAGCTTCTCGATCACCGGGGCCGCGAAGCCGTGCTGCAAATCCACGAACGCCGCAGCAAATCCGGCGGCGATGAGGATTTGGCCATAAAACGTCTTCCCATTGTGGCTGAAGGCAAGCGCAAGATCTTTGATGTCACCGACATCTATATGCATCCCGGCTCTGTCGGTATCGCAACCGATGTCTCCGATCTGGAATCGGCCGAGAAAGCGCTTGATCGTATGCATCTGTTCTATGCGAATACGCTGGATCAGTTGACTACGCCGGTTGCCATTTTCGACTCTGCCCAGCAGCTGCAATTCTATAACGCAGCCTACAGCAGCCAATTCAAGCTGGATCCGGCATTTCTGGACACCAATCCGGATGAAAATGCCATCCTTGAGAAGTTACGCATCAATCGCAGCCTGCCTGAACAAGCCAATTTCCACGAATGGAAGAAGAAATTCCTCTCGTCCTATCGCGATGTTGAAGCACATGAGCACTGGTGGCACCTGCCTGACGGACAATCCCTGCGCGTCATTGCTGCGCCGAATCCGGATGCTGGTGTCATTTATATTTTCGAGAATGTCACCGAACGCCTCGATCTTGAAAAACGCTATAATGCGCTTATTCGCATGCAAAGCGAAACTCTGGACCATCTCAACGACGGCGTCGTCGTGTTTGGCTCCGATGGTCGCCTGCGCATGTCGAACCCGGCCTTCAGTCGCTTGTGGGACTTCCAGACGGATCAACTGGCCGGTCAACCCCACGTCGCAGCCGTGCTTGAGCTTTGCCGCCGCAAATATGATTCCACCAAGGTTTGGGCAACATTGATCGGCAGTGTCGTCGGGCTGGAAGACAAGCGCGAGGGAGTAATGGGTCGCATGGAATGCGTCGACGGGCGGTTCCTTGATTATGCCTCCATCCCGTTACCAGATGGCGCCACGATGATGACCTTTGTGGATGTGACGGGCAATGTGACGGTAGAGCGGAGCCTGCAGGAGCGCAACGAGGCCCTGCTCGCAGCCGATCAGCTCAAAAACACCTTCATTCAGCATGAATCCTATGAGCTGCGCTCACCGCTCACCAATATTATCGGCTTTACCGAATTGCTGACCAGCGAATCCTTCGGCTCCCTGAATGATCGCCAGCGCGAATATACCGACCACATCATGACGTCCAGCTCGTCATTGCTGGCCATCGTCAACGACATTCTCGATCTGGCCACCATTGATGCTGGAATTGTGGTGCTGGAGCTGTCTGAAGTGGATCCAGTGGTGTCGATCAGGGGTGCCGCTGAGGGATTGCAAGACCGACTGGCAGAAAAGAATATTCACCTCGATATTTCCGTCGCCGAGAATATGGGAGAATTCCGGGGGGATCCAAAACGTGTCCGTCAGGTGCTTTTCAATCTCATATCCAACGCGATATCCTTCTCGGAGCAAGATTCGGAAATATCCATTCTCGCTGAACGCACAGCCAGCGACATTATCTTCACGGTCTCGGACCATGGCTGCGGCATGCCTGAGGATTATCTTGATTCTGCCTTTGACCGGTTTGAAAGCCGGACCACGCAGACAAATCGGGGTGGAGCCGGACTGGGGCTGTCGATCGTCAAGAGCTTTGTGGAACTGCATGGAGGGAAGGTTTCCATCTCCAGCAATGAGGGAAAGGGTACGAGCGTTATCTGTAGCTTTCCCATTGAACCCAGACTAGACGCACAAACCGATACCGAGGCCGCTGAATAATCCCCCCCCCTCCCTCCCCCTCATAGCGGGACGCCAGCACCATTGCGAATGGCTGGACAAATTGCCCAGCGCCTGTTTCATGGCTCACATGTCATAAAAGACCGTAAAATTTACACCATAAGAGTCGACAAGCTCCCCCTTCCTGCTATATCCAGTGCCCAGAACATGGCTTTGCATTTCCATTGCGCTGATAGCAGGACGCCTGATGGCTGACCAAACGTCTTCATCTTCACAGAAAAGCTCAGACTGGTCTTTTCGCTTTGACCGATTGTCCGAAGCTGCAAGCGCAGCCTTGGCGACCGACCTTGCCCCTCTGCTCACATGCGGCGATGTGCTGGCTCTGGAAGGCGATCTGGGCATGGGTAAAAGCTTCTTTGCCCGCGCCCTGCTGCGGGCCCGCGCTGATGACCCCTTCATGGAGGTTCCAAGCCCCACTTTCACACTTGTGCAGAGCTATGAAATAGAAACCGGCGAGGAAATGCTGGAGCTGTCTCATTTTGATCTTTACAGAATCAGTGACTGCGAAGAGCTCTACGAAATCGGGTTCGAAGAAGCATGGGAAAGTGGAGCCGCGCTGGTTGAATGGCCCGATCGTGCGGATGATCTGATGCCCGCGTCAACCTTGTGGCTTTCGTTCGAACCAGCCGAAACGGATGACGCCAGATGCCTTACCCTCAATAGCAACGCAACTTGGGGCGAGCGGCTTTCTCGCCTATGCGACAAGCGGCAATTGCTCATAGAGGCTGGCTGGGGCGATGGTGTGCGCAAAGCCATTTGCTCGGATCTATCCCCACGCACCTATGATCGCGTCACGCGCCCCAAAAGCAATCCTGACGATATTTCTGAAAACCAGCCTCAGGTAGCCGGGCTTGATACACAAGACGCCCCCCAGTCAGCCATTTTGATGGATATGCCAGAGCGTGCTCCCGGCCCTGCACTTGTGGACGGGCGCCTCTATGATCTGGTTGCCCATCGGGTAACGCGCCTTGCCCCTATGCTATCCATATGCGAAGGGCTGCAAGCGCTGGGCTTGCGCGTTCCTGATCGCTACGGTGTCAACCTTGATGAGGGTTTGCTGCTTTGGGAAGACTTCGGTGCGCTGACCCTTGCCGAAGGGCCGGAAACGCCGATCGAAGTACGCTATCTGGCGGCGGTCTCCGCTTTGGCGAAATTGCACCAACACCCCACACCTCATGCGTTCACCGGCTCTGGCGGCACTCACGTTCTGAGCCAGTATGACAAGGCAGCATTCGAAGTGGAGTTGGATGTCTTTCTGGACCATTACTGGCCCCATGTGCGCGGGATGGCTTGTCCGGACGACAAGCGGACTGGGTTCCGCACACTCTGGTCGCCATATCTGGAACAGCTGGAAAGCGCACGGCAAGTGCTTGTGCTACGTGATGTTCAGGACCCCAACTGTTTTTGGCTGGACGAAAAGGACGGCGAAGGAAGCATTGGTTTTATCGACTTTCAAGACTGCCTCATCGGTCCGCAGGTCTATGACCTGGCGGCTCTGAGCATGGATGCGCGCGTGACCATCCCCACGGCGCTTACAGAGAAGATGATTCAGCATTACAAAGCCGTGCTCGGTTTCAATGAGGCCGAAAGCCGCGCCTTTGATGAAACCTTCTATCTTGCTTCAGCGCAACGCATTTCAAAGAATCTGGGGGCTTTTGCCAGAGCCGCCAATCAGGCCGGGAGGATGTCTTATCTGGCTCACATTCCTCGTAGCCTTGCCTATTTGGAAAATAGCATGAGCCACCCGCTCCTCAAGCCCCTCAAAGACTGGTATCTGGCCGAAGGCCTGTTGCCACCCTCTTCTGTCTGAGACCGATCAAAGCGTTTACCTTTGCTTTTGATAGGTGAAGACAGAAGAAAGACATAGTGATAATCAAAGCCGAGCCCCGGTGCTTCCTGTTGCACCACCGGGGAAACATAAAGACAAAAGCACGGACTAAACCATGACCACGCTCAACCGCCCCAAAACCGGAATGATCCTTGCCGCAGGAATGGGAAAGCGCATGCGCCCCCTTTCCGCAATTACCCCCAAGCCCCTCATCAATGTGGGTGGCAGAGCGATCATCGACCGCCCGCTGACTGCTCTGGAAAGGGCTGGCGTAGAGCGAACCGTTATCAATGTGCACTATCTGGCTGACCTTATCGAAGTGCATGTACGCCAATATGACAAATTCGAAATCGTCATTTCCGATGAACGTGAAACCCTGCTGGAAACCGGTGGTGGTGTGGTCAAGGCCCTGCCAAGCCTTGGCAAGGATCCCTTCTATCTGCTCAATTCAGACAGTTTCTGGATGGAAGGCTCGGTCAACAACCTAGACCTGCTTGCCCAATACTGGATGGATGAAACCATGGACGCCCTGCTGCTTCTGGCCCCTACGGTGTCCGCAGTCGGTTATAAGGGGCGTGGCGATTTTCTGCTTGATCCCTATGGCCGTTTGCGCCGTCGCAAGGCCCATGAAGTCTCCCCTTATGTCTATAGTGGAGCGGCCATCATTCATCCTCGCCTGTTCAAGGATTCGGCTGAAGACACCCATTCCCTCAACCAAGAATTTGACAAGGCAATCAAGAAAGGCCGCCTGTTCGGGCTGATCATGGATGGCACATGGCTGCATGTGGGCACCCCCAGAGACATCCGCAGCGCAGAAAGAGCCATCACGGAGAGCGCTACCGGTGGACGTCTGGCCTGATTTCAAGCCTCTCTGCCTTGCGTCCTGATGCGAACTATCTTCAAATAGCCTCTGAATGAATCAGTTGACCTGCAAACGTGGGTCAACTGACCGACGCGCCCTGCTTCCTGATCAGCGGCAAAGTCGACAGCGTGAGACAAAAGCGGACGAGAGGCAGTGAACGAGTGATGCATGGCGCGGCAAATGTTTTTACCATCTCTCCATCCAGTTCCTTTCTGGCAACTTTGATCGATGCTCTTATCGATGGTCGGCTGGTGGAAGGCTTCAGCGCGCAAAACCCGTCAGATCTGGGACGGGCCATCATCTATGTGCCAACGCGGCGAACAGCCGATGCCCTTAAAGAGGCCTTTCTTCCCCACTTGCGCAAGCGTGGCTGGCAAAGTGCCATCTTGCCGAAAATCCATATCATTGGTGACGCAGAAGAGGACCTTCTGCCCTTCAAGGTGGCGGCGAGCAACGGCGATGACTTTCTTCACCTGCCTACAGCCATGGATGGCCTCGAACGCCGCCTGACCATGACAAGGCTGGTGCACCACTGGGCGCAAACCGTCGCGCGGCAGGTTCTCTCGATCGGGCCGGATCAACCGCTCCATGTCTCGGGCCGGCCAACCGATGCGGCCTATCTGGCGATTGATCTTCTTGCCTTAATCGATGCGGTTCACCGCGAGCGCTCAGACTGGACTTATCTGGAAGATCTGGTTCCCGAAGACTATGGCGCCTTCTGGCAGATGAGCCTTGAGTTCCTGAAGATCGCCACGGCCATGTGGCCTGAGCATCTCAAGGGGCTCAATCTGGTCGATCCGGTGGAGCGACGCAATGCTGTGCTGGCAGCGGAAATCATGGCAATCGAGCAGTATGATGGTCCCGTCATCGCGGCAGGGTCAACGGGCTCCATTCCGGCGACCGCGGACCTGTTGGAAGCAGTCGCTCGCCACCCGAAGGGGGCTCTTATTCTGCCCGGGCTCGATGCCAATCTTGACGAGACCAGCTGGCAGGCCATTGGCCATTTGCATCCCAAGGCGGGTGAGCAGGAGCCTTCGGCCGGGCATCCACAATTCAACCTCAAACAATTGCTGGATCGCATGGAACTTGGCCGCTCTGATGTGACCCAGCTCTCCGAGGTTTCCCCATCGCTCGCCTTGCGCGAGAGGATCGTCAGTGAAGCCCTGCGCCCTGCCGAGACGACCGAATATTGGCGCACCAGTCTTGAAACCATCAGCACAGCGGATCGGGCGGTCGCTCTTGAGGGCGTAACGCTGGCTGAAGCTGGCAATGAACAGGAAGAGGCGCGTATCGCCGCGCTTGCACTGCGCGAAGTGCTGGAACGTCCGGGCGCGCGCGCTGCGCTGGTCACACCGGATCGGGCCCTTGCGCGGCGCGTTCTGCTGGAGCTCAAGCGCTGGGGTATCAGCGTGGAAGACACCGCCGGTATGCCACTGGCTGAAACTCCTCCGGCACTGCTCATGCGCCTGATGATCGACTGTGTGGTCAGCGGCTTCCATCCTGTCAAGCTGCTCTCGCTCATGAAGCATCCTCTGGCTTCTTTCGGCATGTTGCGTGCTGATGTGCGCCGTGCGGCGCGTTTTCTGGAATTGCGCATATTGCGAGGCCCTCGCCTTGGTGACGGGCTCAAGCCTCTGCTCGATGAATTCACGCGTAAGCGGGATGAAGAACAAGAAAGGCTTGGCGCAAACATCGCTCTGCCTGAGGTCTGGCCGCTCGTCGGGCGCTTGCTGGAACGCTTTTCCGAAGTTGTTTCGCCACTTCTCAAGCAGATGGATGCCGAGGAAGAGCCCTCCTTTGCCGAATGGCTTTCTGGCGTTATTGCTGCGCTTGAAGCCACGGCGATGGATGAGAAGGGCAGCCCTGACCGGCTTTATGATGAAGCGGCGGGCCGATCAATGCAGGATTTCTTTGATCGGGCTTCATTGGCTTCGGCCATTTCATCCGACCTGTCAGCTCAAGATCTCGAACCGTTTCTTGTTGCCATGATGTCCGGTGAGACCGTGCTCTCTCATGGAGAAGGCGATCCGCGCGTGCAATTGCTCGGCACTTTGGAAGCAAGGCTCCTTGACGTAGACCGCGTTGTCATTGGCGGGCTCAATGAAGGCTCATGGCCAGCAGAGACCAAGACCGACGCATGGCTCTCACGTCCGATGCGCGCGCATATGAAACTGGAGCCACCAGAACGCAGGATTGGCCTTGCCGCTCATGACTTTGCCCAAGCCATGGGGCGAGGCGAGGTCGTGCTTATCAGGGCGGTAAAAATGGGCGGAGAGCCTACGGTTCCAAGCCGTTGGCTGCAAAGGCTGGAAGCGGTTGCCGGAGCAGAAGGGCGCGCAGCCATGCATGCTCGTGGCGATCAACTGACCCGCTGGGCCGAGCAGCTCGACGCTGCCCGCACGCAGATTTCGCTGAAGCGCCCCGCCCCCTGCCCGCCTCTTGACGCCAGACCGCGGTCCCTTTCGGTTACGGAAATCGAAACATGGGTGCGTGACCCTTATGCGCTATATGCCAAACATGTCTTGGGCTTGCGTGATCTCGACCCGATTGGCTCGGCTCCGGGTGGGGCTGAAAAAGGCTCTATCATCCATGATATTCTGGGCCATTTTACCGAAGAATGGACTGGCCCCTTTGATGAAAGCGCGGTCGAGCGCCTCTTGGAAATAGGTAAAGAGGCTTTTGCACAATGGCAGAATTTCCCCGATCTTCTCGCCTTCTGGTGGCCTCGCTTCGAGCGTATAGCCCGCTGGTTCGTTCTGGAGTGGGAAGCGGAGCGCGATGACACGATCGCTGGTCGCCATCCGGAAATTTCCGGTCGCATCACGTTGCCCGTGCGCGGAGGCGATTTTGTCCTCCGGGGTCGCGCGGACAGGCTCGACATCACAAAGGACGACATGCTCGAAGTGATCGACTTCAAGACCGGCCAGCCACCCTCAGCCAAACAGGTGTTGCCGGGCTTTGCACCACAGCTGGCACTTGAAGGCTACATGGCAAAGCTTGGCGGATTTGACACCATCCCGCGCGGCATCGAAGTCAGCGACATGGCATGGATACGGCTTTCCGGCGGTCGCAAGGCAGGCGAGCGTAAGCCCGGCGTTGAAAAAGACTATTCGGCTGAGGACATCGTGGAAGTGATCGGCAAACGCCTGCTGGCGCTGATCACCGCCTATGATGACCCAGCCAAGACCTACCCTTCCCGCGCTCGCCCCATGTTCGAACGCTTCGAAAGTCCTTATGATCATCTGGCGCGCGTCAAGGAATGGTCACAACAAGGCGGGGAGGAATAATCATGGCCATGCAGATTCCTCAGGAAACAAAAGACGCTCAGGCCCGCGCCTCTGACCCGAACAATTCAGCCTGGGTGAGCGCCAATGCAGGCTCGGGCAAGACTTTCGTGCTGGCACGGCGCGTTATTCGTCTGCTGCTGGCCGGGACAGAGCCGTCAAAGATCCTCTGCCTCACCTTCACCAAGGCGGCGGCAGCGGAGATGTCAAACCGTGTCTTCAAACTTCTGGCTGGCTGGACAGAGCTTTCAGACGATGCGTTGCATCAGGAACTTGTTGAGCTGGACGGCAAGCACCCCACAGACGCCGAGCTCAAACGAGCGCGGCGGCTGTTTGCCCGCGCCCTCGAAACGCCCGGCGGACTGAAAATCCAGACGATCCATGCCTTTGCCGAGCGCTTGCTGCATCAATTCCCACTGGAAGCCAATGTTCCGGCCCATTTCGAAATTCTGGATGATCAGCTCGCTGCAGATATTCAGGCCTCCGCTCTGGCACATGTCATGCGGGCAGCGCGGCTGCAAACCCGCCCCCAGTGGACAGCAGCTCTCGCCATTCTGGTAGACCATATGGGCGACATGGACATCCAGAATTCGCTCATTTCCCTCATCCATGACCGCGAGGGCTTTGGCCGCTTCATGGAGGGAAGCGAGATTTCCAAGGCCGGATCAGGGTCGGTCGGGCTGGCTGCTGCTGTTGCCAATCTCGCCCAAGCGCTCGGGCTTTCAGGTGGCGATACGGTCGAGGGCCTCAATGCAGGTATCCCGTTCGGCCCCATATTCACGCGCAGCTATATCAGCGAGCTTGCCCCTCTGTTCGAAACCGGCGGCAAACGCGACAAGGCCCAAGCGGTGCTGATGCGCGCCTTGCTTTCCTCGGCTTCTCTGGGCGAGCAAGTACGGCTTTGGCTTGAGCTGTTTCGCAAGAAGGACGGCGCAGCCAAGTCTCTCTCCTACACGGCATCCAAAAAGATGCTTGAGGGCGACCTTGCCCTTGCCGACGCAATCGAGCGCGAACAGGCGCGCCTTGATGCCTTGTTTGACAAGCGCAATGCCTTGATAACTCTAGAGGTGAGCCGTGCGCTTTTCACGCTGGCAGAGGGTGTTATCGGCTATTATCAACGCGCCAAGGCAGCGCGTGGCCTGATGGATTTTGAAGATCTTATCGTCAAGGCCGCTCAGCTTCTCCGCCCAGTTCGGGCCGCCGCGTGGGTGCATTACAAGCTCGATCAGGGTATCGACCATATTCTGGTCGATGAAGCACAAGACACCAACCCCTATCAGTGGGAAATCATCCAACGCTTGGGAGAAGAATTTTTCTCCGGGGACAGCGCTAGAGACATCAATCGAACCATTTTTGCTGTCGGAGACGAAAAGCAATCGATTTATTCCTTCCAGGGTGCGGAGCCCAAATGGTTCGCAGACATGCGCAAATTCTTCCGCGAGAGAGCCAACGCCGCCGAAAAGCCGTTTCATGACATCAAGCTGCGACTGTCGTTCCGTTCTACGCCGCATGTGCTAAAGTCGGTTGATGAGGTATTCTCCACGGCGGCAACCTACGAAGCCCTGTCATCGGACAAAGAGCGCACCGACCACGAGCCTATTCGCGGCAGAGATCCCGGTCTTGTCGAGATTTGGCCCCTGCATGAACCCACTGAGCAAGACATTGACGAGGATTGGACCAAGCCGCTCGACGCACAGGGCGAAGCGGACCCGCCAGTCAGGCTGGCCAACGACATCGCCCAAACTATCCGGCATTGGCTGGAAACCGGTCAGCATCTGGAAGGAAGCGGGCGCAAGATTACCTCTGGCGATGTGCTCATCCTTGTGCGCAAGAGGGGCGGCTTTGTAACCGCGGTGAACCGAGCGCTCAAGGAGGCGGGGCTGCCTGTCGCCGGTGCAGATCGGCTCGCTTTGCTCGACCATATTGCGGTACAGGATCTTTTGGCGCTCGGCGATGTCATGCTCCTGCCAGAGGATGATCTGTCCCTTGCGGCCGTGTTGCGCAGTCCGCTGTTCGGGCTTTCTGACGAGCGCTTGTATGACTTGGCCCACGAGCCCGGAGGGCGCACCGTAAGCCTATGGGATCGTTTGAGAAAACGGGCTGATGCTGGGGCTGCCAGAGACGAGGATTTTGTCGATATCTTCGCCCATCTCAGCCGCTGGCAGGGGCAGGTCGACTTTCAACCACCCTTCGATTTCTTCGCCCAGATACTCGGACCGGAAGGCAAGCGGCGAGCCTTCATCGAACGGCTCGGGCCGGAGGCGGATGAAGTCATCGATGAGCTTTTGTCACGCGCTCTGGATTTTGAGAAAAAACAAACGCCTAACCTGCAGGCATTTCTAGCTTCAATGCGACAGGGCGGCGCGGAAATCAAACGCGACATGGGGGCGGCCGAGGGACAAATTCGCGTCATGACCGTGCATGGTTCCAAGGGGCTGGAGGCTCCGATCGTCTTTCTGGTAGACGGTACCGGCAAACCAGCCAGCGCCAGCCACCACCCTCATCTCGTTGAGCTTGAAGCCGCTGAAGGAGGTCCATCCATGATGGCATGGAAGGCACCTTCCGCCAACCAGCCAAAGCCGGTTTCATCCAGTCTTGCCAAGCTCGATGCCGAAGCCGAAGCCGAATATCTGCGGCTTCTCTATGTGGGCATGACACGTGCCGAGGACAGGCTTTATCTCTGTGGCTTCGCGGGCAAGCTCGGGCCGGCAGAAAACTGCTGGTATGAGGTCGCCAAGCGCGCCCTTTCCGAGCATCTTGAAGAGACAGCCCATCCCGTCACCGGCAATCCAATATACCGTTGGCACCTTGAAGGACGGTTCCAAGCAAAAGATGCTCAAGGCTTACCGGATCAACGAGACCAGAAAGCGGGCATAGACCTTCCCTCGTGGATCTCTCAAGCGGCCAGCCCTCCCCCCAGTCCGTTGGCCCTTCTACAACCATCCAAAGCGGCTGAGAAAGTCGAAAGTGACCATGGTTCACTACAGCTTGTTGCCAGCGGGCCAAGCCGCAGTCCGGTGCATGACTGGGAGCCACGCAGACGGGGCACCATCATTCATGCTCTGATTGAGCACCTGCCTCAAGTCATTGAGACAGAAAGGGAAAAGGCAGGCCTTGCCTATTTGGCGCATGTCGCCAATGACATGCCCCTTGCAAGCCGAAAGGCGATTCTGGAAGAGGTGTTACAGCTTCTTGCAAGACCGGAACTTGCAGACCTGTTCGGGCCGGATAGTCAGGCGGAAGTCTCAATTGCGGGTATAGTGTCGGTGAATGGAGAAGACCATACCGTGTCCGGGCAAATCGACCGGCTTCTGGTTCGGGATAGCTCTGTCATTGTTATCGACTACAAGACGAATCGCCTTGTGCCCTCTTGTGCTCAAGAGGCTCCTCTCGCCTACCGGACCCAAATGGCTCTATATGCTCAGCTTTTAGAGCCACTTTATCCGGGCAAGACTATTGAAACCCTATTGCTGTGGACTGCGGTGCCAAGCATAATGCAGGTTTCACAGACACTGCGGCAATCTGCGCTTGATGAGATTGGCGTCAATCGACCTATTGCTCCTTGACGAAGGAAAGCTGAATACCTACCTTCAGGACAAACAAGCAATATTCAAATATCAATGAATATTGATAGAAACTAGCCCAAATCCGTTCGCTTGTGGAGTTCGGAAGGGCGCATTGAAAAGAGGCAAACTATGGCTATCGTAAATGCTACCGACGCGACTTTCACGCAGGAAGTTCAGGCTGATGTGCCTGTTGTTGTAGACTTTTGGGCAGAATGGTGCGGCCCTTGCAAGATGATTGCTCCAATTCTGGACGAAATCTCCAAGGAAAAAGCAGACGGCATCAAAATCGTCAAAGTGAATGTTGATGAAAACCCAAATACCGCAGCTCAGTTCGGTGTGCGTTCCATTCCAACATTGCTGCTCTTCAAGGGCGGGGAAGCCGTAGCCATCAAGGTTGGCGCAGCTCCAAAGAACGATCTGATCAAATGGATCGAAACCGGCGCCTGATTTTTTCAGCGATCGCTTAATTATGAAAACCCGGTCAGCGCGTCTGGCCGGGTTTTTTGATTCAATTTCGAGGGAGAGTCAAATCGGGTGACACAAAACGCCAGACAAACGAAAGCCCACCGGGGGAGGAGGACCGGTGGGCTTCGTTGGAGGATCCAAAACTGGGAGGAGGTAGTTTTGGATCAGATCAGGCTTTGGGAGGAGGTAAAGCCTGAATTCTTAGAAACTCGTGGCTTTCGCTTTGACGTGTTATCGTCAGCGAAAGGCTTTTTTATTTAGTGATAGCAGCTTCGCGTGCAATGTCTGCGATGTCTGCCCGTGAGATACCCAGATCGCTAAGGTCACGGTTACTCAAACGGTTCAGTTCTTCAACAGTGTCACGGTAGTTGCGCCACTGACGGTAGTTCTTCACAACAGTATTCATCATGTTCGTCATCCTTTGTTGCTATGTGGCATTTAAGGTTCAACTGCTTTTTCAAAAGCGCTGCGGTTGTAACTCGTTTTAAAGTTCCTCATCGCTTTCTTGAATATGTATATAGATCATGGCTCAGAATTTTACACCCCCCAAGTTTGCATAGCTGTCTTGTTCATCATGCAAATCGAGAGCACCTCATTTTTTAGTCATGCGTTTTAAACATGCCTCTTATAAATTACGAAATTAGTTGTGATTTTTCAATAACTTAATATTTTCATTCTATACAACTAACGGATTATGTACTTTCCACCAACGAGTTCAAAACGACTAACTAAAGATTTTATTAGCGCACTGCGCCCGTCGAACCGGTGCATATTTGCAGAAAAAGCCCCTGATTTTCGGTGATTTGCTAAGCGTGCAAAGGCGATTTTGAAATTTATATCGATATAATTCTTGGTCTCTTGGCGAAATGTCCGATGGTTTCCATCAGAAAACCGGGCCGACAAATAAAATGGGCGCCTTTTGAGCGCCCATTGATCCGGCTATGCCGAGATATGCCATTTAAGATTGGCTTGCTTCTATTGCAGAAGTCATAAAGGAGGCGTTCCGTTATCACGCAGGACATTGCCTGCCAGATAGAGCGATCCCCCAATCAGAATTCTCGGCGCAATTTTCAGGTTCATCAGCGTAAGACGTTTGAGAGCCTCTTCGACAGAGCCTGCCGCCGACGCGGGTATCCCTGCTCTTTGCGCAATCTGGGCAAGCTCTACAGGATCAAGCGCGGCGTCGTTGCCATCGATCGGCACAGTGATGATATCTTTCGCCAGCCCCTTGAACGGCGCAAAATAGCCTGCAGGGTCCTTGGTATTGAGCATGCCGACAATCATATGCAAAGGGCGCGGAGCCTTTTCTTCAAGGTCGGCAAAAGCGGATGCCACGGCGAGCCCGGCATGAGGATTGTGCCCACCATCGAGCCAAAGCTCGGATTCTTTTGGCAACTGCGCACACAGGGTTCCCGTCGTCAAACGCTGCATGCGGGCAGGCCAGTCAACACAGGTCAGTCCCTTGGCTATCTGCTCATCGGTGATGTCGGGTAAAACCTGTTTGACAGTAGCAATTGCAGTGCCCGCGTTGGAAAGCTGATGACGCCCACCAAGGCGCGGCAATGGCAAATCCATCAACCCGCGCTCTCCCTGAAAAATCAGACTGCCATGCTCTTCAAAACTCATCCAATCCTGGCCGCCAATAGAAATTGGTGTTGCTCCAACCTTGGCCGCTTCAGCTTCCAGAACCGTTCGAACCTCTTCTTCCTGCTGCGCCCAAATGGCCGGAATTCCCCTTTTCATGATACCCGCCTTTTCCCATGCAATACGGGTAATCTCGGTACCAAAGAACCCTTCATGATCATGCGCAATAGGAGTAATGACGCTCGCCAACGGGTTCTGGATGACATTTGTCGCATCAAAGCGACCACCAAGCCCGACCTCCAGCACCAGCAAGTCAGCTGGATGCTCGGAGAAAAGCAAAAAGGCGGTTGCGGTGGTAATTTCAAAAAAGGTAATTGGCTCGCCAGCATTCACCTTTTCGCAGCGACGCAGAGCTTCCAGTAGGGTCTCATCGGAAACCAACGTCCCTGCAAGGCGGATGCGTTCACGAAAGCTCACCAAATGGGGAGAGGTATAGACATGAACCTTTTTGCCTGCGGCTTCAGCCATTGCCCGCAGAAAAGCCGATGTGGAGCCCTTGCCGTTGGTTCCGGCAATATGAATAGTGGGCGGCAAAGACAAATGCGGATTTCCCAGTTTGGCCAAAAGCCGCTCAATACGCCCAGTTTCCAGATCTATGCTTTTGGGATGGAGGCCAACAAGGCGCCCCAGAATGGCTTCTGTTTGTTCAGTCATTATCTTATGTCGCTATTTTATCGAGGATACAGTGCGAATTCGGCCTTCGCCTGCGGTTTGCCAATCGGCCAATTCCTCAATGTCAGGTAAGGTCACCGATAAAGTGCCCTTTAAAAAAGAACATCCTGCGTCTTCCAACTGCAGGATGTTCTAATATCTAGTCTCGAAACGAGCAACAGCAAAGCACTTTCTTGTCAAAGAAACCGACAAACCCTGCTGTGTCAAGGTGCACTGAACTGATATCAGTCAGCGGTCTTTTCTGTGTCCTTTGAGGCGCTTTTCTTCTCGCCAGCTTCCTTAGCTTTCTTTGCAGGAGCGGCTTCAGTTTGAACCTCGGCGTCTGCGTCTATTGCGCTATTGTCAGGAATATCCGCCATGGCCTTTTCGATGGCAACCTGATCGGATGTCCGTTCCTCGGCGATATGGTCAGGCACATCGGTATTGGTGAAGAAACGGCACAGACGCGCGATAACTTTCTTAAGATCATGGCGATGAACCACCATATCCACCATGCCATGATCCTTGAGATATTCGGCACGCTGGAAACCATCAGGCAGTTTCTCGCGGATTGTCTGTTCGATCACGCGCTGGCCAGCAAAGCCGATGAGAGCCCCAGGTTCAGCAAGGTGAATATCACCCAACATGGCATAAGATGCGGTCACGCCGCCCGTGGTCGGATCGGTCAACACAACGATGTAGGGGAGCCCGGCTTCGCGAAGAGCCTGCACGGCAATGGTCACACGAGGCATCTGCATCAGGGACAGAATGCTTTCCTGCATGCGTGCACCGCCGGAAGCAGAAAAGAGAATGAATGGTGTGCTGTCTTCCACGGCCTTCATCATGCCCTGGATCAGCGCTTCGCCCGCTGCCATGCCCAAGGTACCAATCATGAAGTTCGGATCCTGCACTGCAGCGGTCAGGAACAGACCTTCGACATCGCCCTGCGCAACTTGAACTGCGTCTTTATAACCGGTCTTGGAGCGGGCCTCTTTCAAGCGCTCAGAATAGCGTTTGATATCGCGGAACTTCAGCGGGTCATCAACCACTTCCGGTGCTTCCAGAAGTGTGTAATCAGCGTTATCAAACAGATACTGAAAACGCTGGGCCGCGTTGAGCCGCATATGGAAGTTAGAATTGGGAACAACATACTGATTGTTCTCCAGATCCCTGTGGAACACCATTTCACCGGTGACCGGATCCTTGATCCAGAGATTTTCCGGGACATCCCGGCGATTCAAAAACGAACGAATTTTCGGTCGAACGACAGTGTTAATCCAGTTCACGAACCAATTCCTGACTTGAGCCTTAAAAAGTCTTTACAGGGGGGCAGCCCCAATTTGCTGTTCTGTCTTACCGTATTGTTGTCGGCTATGCAATCTGATGAAGCAAGAACCGATTTAAGTATAGGCCTTGCCATCTTGCCGCCAACCCCTTGCGCCCGGCGAAAACCAACCATGCTTTTCGCAAAAGGGACAACCGGTACAGAATTTTCGGAATTTAACCAGTAACACTCAATTGTGGTCAGGGCACGCCCTATTTCGTCGCTCACAACTTTTTTTCGCCACAACATTAACGGGACGAGGGAAAAACCGTGCAAGGCAAGATAGGCTGCAAAAAAAGCTCCAGCCAAGCGACCGGAGCTTTCTTGTTTTTCAACTGGATAGCAAGATCAGGCTTTTGCGCGCTTGCAGCCTTCGGCCAATCCCTTAACGATGTCTGTCACTGCGGACACGGTTTTGGCTGTCGCCTTTCCGTTTTCATCAAGACTATCCTTGATCGCGTTGACGAGAACGGAGCCAACAACCACGCCATCAGCATTGCGCCCAACAGCTTCGGCCTGTTCTGGTGTCTTGACACCAAACCCGACAGCAACCGGCAGCTCGGTATGCTCCTTGATCGTCTTGACGGCGATGGCAACACGATCCGCATTCAGAGCGCCCGTGCCGGTGATCCCTGTCACGGAAACATAATAGACAAAGCCAGAGGTGTTAGAGAGCACCTTGGGCAAACGCTTTGCATCTGTGGTCGGGGTGGCCAGACGAATGAAATTGACACCGGCTTCCTGCGCCGGAATGCATAATTCGTCGTCATGTTCTGGCGGAATATCTACGACAATCAGGCCATCAACGCCGGCTTCTTTGGCGTCTTTTACAAAGACTTTCGGGTCGCGCACATAGATAGGGTTGTAATAGCCCATCAGAATGATCGGGGTTTCATCATCTTCCTTGCGGAAGGCGCGCACCATGTCGAAGGTTTTGGCCATGGTCTGCCCACCGGCCAGCGCGCGC
The DNA here is from genome assembly GCF_963664735.1 of uncultured Cohaesibacter sp. Classification (NCBI taxonomy): domain Bacteria; kingdom Pseudomonadati; phylum Pseudomonadota; class Alphaproteobacteria; order Hyphomicrobiales; family Cohaesibacteraceae; genus Cohaesibacter; species uncultured Cohaesibacter sp. The sequence continues at coordinate 2,620,039 of NZ_OY761553.1, forward strand.
TGGGTGGCAAGCTGAATTGGCACCCCTTCGGCCATGGGATCGGAAAAGGGCATGCCCAGTTCGATGACATCCACACCAGCCTTTGGCATTGCCTTGAAGATTTCCAGCGAGGTGTCGAGATCGGGATCACCTGCAGTAATGAAGCCCACAAGAGCTGCGCGTTTTTCGGTTTTGCAGAGAGCAAAGCGCGTATCGATACGTGTTTTTTCCATTGCTTTACTCCTGCATTCTATTCCGCAAGGGGACCCTTGCCGAGAATCTTGCTCACGGTGTTGACATCCTTATCGCCTCGACCGGAAAGGTTGACGACGATAATCTGATCCTTATCCATGGTCGGAGCCCGTTTGATGACTTCGGCGATGGCGTGAGAAGATTCAAGCGCAGGAATGATGCCCTCGGTCTGGCACAGCAGCTGGAAGGCTTCCAGTGCCTCGGTATCGGTTGCAGAAACATAGTCAACCCTGCCCGTGTCGCGCAGATAGGAATGCTCCGGCCCGATGCCCGGATAGTCAAGACCGGCAGAAATGGAATGACCTTCCAGAATCTGGCCATCAGGATCTTGCAGCAAATAGGTCCGGTTACCGTGCAGCACACCGGCCTTGCCTGCATTGAGCGATGCACAATGCTTGTCGGTATCAAGACCGTAGCCAGCCGCTTCAACGCCAACAATCTGGACGTCTTTGTCATCGAGGAACGGATGGAACAGGCCGATCGCATTGGAGCCACCACCAAGGCATGCACAAAGCATATCCGGTAGGCGGCCTTCGGCTGCCATGATCTGCTCTTTGGTTTCCTGCCCAATAATGGATTGGAAGTCGCGCACCATCATCGGATAAGGATGCGGACCAGCAGCCGTGCCGATGATGTAGTAGGTGTCTTCAACGTTGGTTACCCAATCGCGAAGCGCTTCGTTCATGGCGTCTTTCAACGTTCCCGCGCCAGCGGTCACCGGGTGGACCACGCCGCCCAGCAAATTCATGCGGAATACGTTGGGAGCCTGGCGCTCCACGTCTGTTGCGCCCATATAGACTTCACATGGGAAACCAAAGCGTGCGCAAACAGTGGCCGTAGCCACGCCATGCTGACCGGCTCCGGTTTCAGCAATGATGCGGGTTTTACCCATGCGTTTGGCCAGAAGGATCTGACCAAGACAGTTGTTGATCTTGTGGCTGCCGGTATGGTTCAGCTCTTCGCGCTTGAGATAGATCTTCGCGCCGCCCAGATGCTCTGTCAGGCGCTCAGCAAAATAGAGCGGGCTCTGACGGCCAACATAATTCTTGTGCAGGTCAGCCAACTCGGCATGAAAGGCGGGATCTTCCTTGGCCTCACGATAGGCCTTATCAAGATCCAGAATGAGCGGCATCAGAGTTTCTGAAACAAAACGCCCGCCATAGAGGCCAAAAAAGCCACGATCATCGGGGCCCTGGCTGACGCTGTTGGGCAGAGAGGTCGGGTCAGTCATATGTGCTTCCTTGTTCAAAAGCTGTCCATACCCGGCCGCTTCACCTAAAGATCTTGAGCGGCCATATTGGCGGCATGGACGAAATCCATGATTTTCTGCCGGTCTTTTACGCCCGGCGCGCTTTCTATGCCCGAGGAGACATCGACTCCTTGCGGGCGGGTCAGGCGAATGGCCTCAGCGACATTATCGGGATTGAGGCCCCCTGACAGAACGAATGGTTTCTTGAGTTTGAGATTTTGTATCAGGCGCCAGTCGAAGGTGATGCCATTGCCGCCGGGCAGCTCAGTTTTCATGTCCCGGGGAGGCTTGGCGTCGAACAGCAGCATATCACACACGGCTTCATAGGAAGAAATGGGCGCTAGATCTGCTTCGTCCCGAATAGACAGGGCTTTCATCACCGGGCGTCCAAAACGCGCCCTGATTTCAGATACGCGCTCAGGCGTCTCCTTGCCGTGCAATTGCCAGATATCGGGATTGATCGACCGGTCGATGGCCTCAAGCTCATCGTCACTCGCATTGACCGTGAGGGCTACTATGGACGCTTTGCCGCGTACCGGACCCACCAATTCCTTCGCTTTCCCATAGTCTACATGCCTCGGGCTTTTCGGAAAAAATACAAATCCAATCCAGTTGGCACCACATTGCAAGCCGGTCTCGATTGCTTCCGGCGTAGATAGGCCACATATCTTTACATACATTGGGAACCCTTTCCTTGCAATGGCTTTCATAGCAGAATCATCTTTGCCTTATTTCAAAGCGCGATTCAGGGTCGTAGCCAACGACAAAATTCAAGACATTAAACAGAAATGCCAGCCCCCAGGGCTGGCATCAAATTGGTTTCTCGACCGCTCAACAAGAGCCTTCAACGGAGCTGCCTAAGCGGCTGTCCGTGGAAGGCTTGTCTTGCCAGAAGCAGGCAGCGCTAGCTGATCATTCTTGTGATCGGAGGAGATTTTCTCCAGACGCTTCTGTTGACGATCAGCTTCATTACGCCATCTCTGAGCTTCATATTTCTTTTCACGCGCAGCCTTGCGATGACGCCCCTGATTCCACCAAGCCATGAACCCGCCGATAAAAATACCGACCAGCAGAGCACCAAATATCACCACATAAAGCGGAACTGTGAAATCAAGAACAGGTTGCTCAGGGGAAAACGGATCCAGAGCAAGCTGCACGTCATGGCGGTTCGCCACCGCCAAAGAAATCATCACGATGCCAAACGGCACGAGAATAATCAGCTGAATAAAGCGTTTGATCAGTTTCATACTAGAAAAATATCCAGTCTTGCTTGGCAAGCCTATTCGCTTCCGTCACCATCATTGAGACGTTCGCGCATTTCCTTGCCCGTTTTAAAGAACGGAACATATTTTTCAGCCACAGGCACTTTCTCGCCGGTCCGCGGATTGCGTCCGACCCGAGCAGGACGGTTCTTGACCGAAAAAGCTCCGAAACCACGCAGCTCAACTCGATCTCCGCGTGCAAGCGCATCGGAAATCTCATCAAGAATGGCATTGACAATATGTTCCACATCTCTCTGATAGAGATGCGGGTTTTGTTCTGCGATTTGTTGTACCAATTCGGACTTGATCATCGTCCGCTCCCCTTTATTGCTACCCTTCCAGACTTACATTTATTATTGAGCAGGTTTCGGCTTATTAAAAGACCTAAAATGCTCTTATTATTTGTTTTTTTGAGCCTGCCAAACTGAAACCAGTCCGTCAAGTTGAACCGTCGCATTTCCTTGGTCAAAAAGATCAATAATTGGTTGAGGAATGAGGCTCGTTACAAGGCTGCTCGCAAAACCAAATGGAAAACTTTTGGTAATCGGCTCAGGTTTCCACTCAATCAATTTCAGATTGGGATCGAGATTATGCTTTTTAATCAACCAGTTCTTGGCTTCTTCCGGTCCACCCAGTTCATCAATCAACTGAAGGTCAATGGCTTGTCCGCCAGTAACGACACGTCCGTCGGCCAATTCCAACGCTCTTGCCTTATCAAAGGGGCGATTTTCCACTACCAGATCAACAAACCATTGAAAAGAATCATCGATCATCTTGGCGATCATGGCTTCAGCCTCCGGATTCTTGCCTGAAAACGGGTTCGGCTCGGCTTTGAGTGGCGCACTCTTGATCGAGCGCATCTCTACACCGACGGTCTTCATCAGCCCTGAAATATCCGTATATTGAAACAGCACGCCGATCGAACCGGTGATCGAGGTCCGTCGCGCAAATATGCGCTCGGTCGGCAACGCGATCAAATAACCAGCAGACGCGGCCATGGCATCAATGCTGGCGACAACAGGTTTGCTCTTGCCAAGATCAACCAGCGCATCGTAGATCGCTTCTGCACCGGAGGTTGCGCCACCCGGGCTGTTGATCGAGACAATGACGCCTTTTACCTTATCCGACTTCTTGAGTTCGCGAATGAGCTTGAGTTTGCGCTCCTGCCCCAAAATCGTGCCAGAGAAGGTAATCTTGGCGATGTGATCCTTGCTCAGAGACAAATCCGCCTCTTTGAGGATGTAAGAGAGGGATGAGGATACAACCAGAATAATCAGTGCCAGAACGGCAACTATGCGCCACATCGAAAGCTTGCGCTTCAATTGTCGACGCTCGACTAAATGATCCAAATCGAAAGGCATGATTGGGGTTTCCTCGTTCTGTTCCTAATTGGTTTATCGCCCGCCATGACAGAATTTGCAACGGCAATATAGGGAGGGAATCTAAAAAGAGTTTGAAAAGAAATAACAAAATAAAAATGCCGCAGATGAGATCACCCGCGGCATCCGTTTAATTGACAATAGCCGATGAGGCCTGCGACTTAGTCGTCGTCGCGTGCTTTAAGGGCTGCACCCAGAATATCACCGAGGGAAGCGCCAGCATCGGAAGAACCGAACTGTGCAATGGCTTCTTTTTCTTCAGCAACTTCGAGAGCCTTGATGGAAACACCAAGCTTGCGGTTTTTCTTGTCGAACTGGGTAACGCGAGCGTCAACAGTTTCACCAACCTGGAAGCGGTCGGTGCGCTGGTCAGCACGGTCACGGGCCAGATCGGCACGACGAATGAAGGAGGTCAGGTCAGAGCCAACAACTTTGACTTCCAAACCATTCTCTTTCACTTCGGTGATTTCGCAAGATACGATCGCGCCGCGTTTCAGTTCGCCAGAAGCGTCTTCGAACGGATCGGATTCAAGCTGCTTGATGCCCAGAGAAATACGTTCTTTCTCTACGTCCACATCGAGGATGACGGCTTTGACAACGTCGCCCTTGTTGAACTCTTCCAGAACCTGCTCGCCAGGACGGTTCCAGTCCAGATCGGACAGGTGAACCATGCCGTCGACTTCGCCTTCCAGACCGATGAAGAGACCGAATTCGGTCTTGTTCTTCACTTCGCCTTCGACGACGGTGCCAGCTGGGTGGTTTTCTGCGAAAACTGCCCATGGGTTGTCGAGGGTCTGTTTCAGGCCCAGAGACACGCGGCGTTTTACAGGATCGACTTCCAGAATCATCACTTCTACTTCCTGAGAGGTAGAAACGATTTTGCCAGGATGAACGTTTTTCTTGGTCCAGGACATTTCTGAAACGTGGATCAGGCCTTCGATGCCTGGTTCCAGTTCGAGGAATGCGCCGTAATCGGTGATGTTGGTCACGCGACCGGTGAATTTCTGACCAACCGGATAACGCTGTTCGATTTCGGACCATGGATCAACTTCAAGCTGCTTCATGCCCAGAGAAATACGATGTGTTTCCTGGTTGACGCGAACGATCTGAACCTTGACGGTCTGGCCAATGGTGAGAACTTCGCTCGGATGGTTGATACGACGCCATGCGATGTCGGTAACATGCAACAGGCCGTCGATTCCGCCCAGATCCACGAATGCACCATAATCGGTGATGTTTTTGACAACACCCTCGACGGTCTGACCTTCTTTGAGGTTCTGAACCAGTTCGGTGCGCAGTTCGGCGCGGGTTTCTTCCAGAATAACACGACGGGAAACAACGATGTTGCCACGGCGTTTGTCCATTTTCAGGATCTGGAAAGGCTGTGGGGTGTGCATCAGAGGGGTCACGTCGCGAACCGGACGGATATCCACCTGAGAGCGAGGCAGGAAGGCAACAGCGCCATCAAGATCAACGGTGAAGCCACCTTTAACCTGATTGAAGATAGTACCGTTAACTTTTTCTTCTGCTTCGAACGCTTTTTCGAGCTTGCCCCAGCTTTCTTCGCGGCGGGCTTTGTCACGAGACAGAACAGCTTCGCCCATCGCATTTTCGATACGCTCGAGGTAGACTTCAACCTCGGAGCCAATCTCAAGACCACCGTCTTTTGCCTGAGCACCAAACTCCTTCAGTGCTACGCGGCCTTCAACTTTCAAGCCAACATCGATGATAGCCATGTCTTTTTCGATGCCGACGACGGTGCCTTTGATCACCGAACCTTCATGCGGTTCAGCTTCATTGAAGGACTCGTCGAGAAGGGCGGCAAAATCTTCCATGGACGGATTAAGATCGCTCATAAAAACTCCTAAATAACCCTATTTTCAGGGCTCTCGCGCCAATTGGTTCGTGTTTCACCATGCTCCGTTCCCAACCATGTCTTTAAAAAGACAAGTCCATCCTTTGGTATAAAGGAGTGGTCCGGCGCGTATGCGGTCGGTAGGGAGCTCAATTTTAACGGCATTCCGCAGAACGCCCGCAGAGGTCTGAGAACAGGAAAAAATACTGAAGAGCAAAATCCGCCTGCAACATCCCCCAACGTAACAGACTGATAGATATAAGAAATAACAGATTATATGCAAGTGAGCACATAGCGAAAAGGCCACATACAGCCTGATCGCTGCAGTTGCCCTTATCTTTTCTGCTTTTCCTCAACAATCCTAACAGCTTGCTGGAATGCGCCTTCTATATCCAATTTTGTTGTATCAAGCAAGTGGGCATCTTGCGCAGGCACCAGAGGAGCCACAGCTCTGTTCTGATCCCGTTCATCCCGCATTTTGACATCGGCAAGGATCTGGTCAAAATCTGCCTTTTCTCCTTTGGTAAGAATCTCGTCCGTGCGACGTTGGGCACGCTCCTCGGGACTGGCAGTCACAAAGAGCTTCACATCCGCATCGGGGCAAACAACCGTACCGATATCGCGTCCATCAAGAATGGCTCCCCCCGGCTGGGCTGCAAAGGCGCGCTGCGCATCGAGCAGGGCTTTTCTTACGCGCGGCATGACAGCCACTTTGGAAGCCGCTTCCCCGATTGCATGCGCAGAAAGAACCGACCTATCCAAAACAGCCAAATCCAGTCCTTGCGCGGCCATCTCGGCTTTAGCCTCGTCGTCCAGAGGTTGGCCAGCTTCGAGAAGCGCATGCGCAACGGCGCGGAAAGTCAATCCGGTATCGAGGTGAGGCAGACTGAAATGCTCAGCCAGTCTGCGAGCCATGGTGCCTTTTCCAGAGGCTGCGGGGCCATCAATTGCGATGATCATTGAACATTTCACTCCTTGAAATCATTATTATATCGAAAATTGGCAATCAGGGTTATAGCCCCTCTCCGACAGGCGCATCTAGCAGATCAGCTCCTGCTCCATGAATTGAAGATTGCGAATACCGTACCAACTCAGCAACTCACCGTCGACAATGGCATGGGCAAAGGGAAGCTCAGCCAGCAGCTTCTTTTTAAGATGGAAAGGGTAAGGCTCGGAAGAGCAAAGCAACAGCGTCTTTTCCGGATCAAATCTGGCCAGATCAATTTGCGGATATTTCTCGTCAAACTGCGTGATTTCGATGCCCAGTCGGGCGAGGCTATCCCCGATAAAGCTATCTCGGCTGACAGCCATCCATGGCTTGCGCCAAATCAGATACAGAATGTTGCTAATCGGGTGCTTTGGCTCCCTGCCCCATCCCATCAGGGCAGGAAGCCGCATGCCCGGATGCCAAGCTGCAAGCCTTTGGTCCAAAAGCGATCGGCACCGCTCCGCCATGGCAGATAGCTTGTCTGAGCAGAGGCGCGCAGAAAGATCAGCCAGCGTAGATGCCATATCGTCGAGAGACGTGACGTGGGAAACGAAAACGGGAATATCGGTCTGCTCGGCCATAAAACGCGCATTCTCTTCACGGTCCAGCAAGATGAGATCCGGCTTTGCTGCCAGAAGCTTTTCCCAGTTCCAATCCTTGGTTCCGGCAACAACAGGAATTTTTTCAACCTCTGAGGAAGGATGGATGCAAAAGCGTGTCCTGCCTACAGGCACAATGTCTGCGGCCAGCAAGGTTTCTGTCCAGCTGGGAACAAGAGACACGACGCGTAGTGAGCTATTCTGCATGACCCTTATTCAAGCTCTGCACCAAGGGCTTCCATTAAATCGGCAAAGCCGGGGAATGAGGTGTTAATGATGGCTGCGTCATCAACGGTCACAGGCTTTTCAGCACCAAGACCAAGCACAAGAAAGCTCATGGCAATGCGATGATCCAGATGCGTGATCACACGCCCCCCACCTGCGACAGTTTCGCTCCCCATGACGACCAGAAAATCCTCGCCTTCTTCAAAGGCAACCCCGTTTGCTTCAAGCCCAGCAGCGACGGCGGCGAGGCGGTCACTTTCCTTGACGCGCAATTCCTCAAGCCCTTCCATGCGGGTTTCCCCTTCCGCATAAGCCGCCGCGACGGCCAGCACGGGATATTCGTCGATCATGGAAGGCGCTCGCTCAGCCGGAACAGTGACCCCTTTGAGGGAAGAGCTGCACACGCGGATATCGCCGATGCGCTCGCCGCCACTGTTGCGCTCATTCTCTATTTTAATGTCCGCGCCCATTTCCAGAAGCGTCGTAATAAGGCCGGTTCGGGTTTCGTTGAGCAAGATGTCTTCTACAACCAGTTCTGAACCCGGTGTGATAAGAGCCGCAACAATCGGAAAAGCCGCCGAAGACGGGTCTCCCGGCACGATGACCTCTTGTGCTGTCAGCTCCTGCAAGCCTTCAATGGACAGAACGGTCTCTCCAGCCTCATTGATCTCCTCACCGAGGGTTGCTCCAAAGCCGCGCAGCATTCTTTCGGTGTGGTCCCGCGTCTTGATTGGCTCAATCACCGTTGTTGTGCCTGCCATATTGAGCCCTGCCAGCAGCACACAGCTTTTAACCTGAGCCGAAGCCATGGGCACACGATAGGTTATCGGTTGAGCGGGCTCAGCCCCCTTGATCGTCAAGGGCAGGCGATCTCCGGTGCGGCTCAGCACCTCAACGCCCATCTGACGCAATGGATCAAGCACCCTGCCCATAGGGCGGCTGGATAGAGAAGCATCCCCCATGAAAGTGGTTGCAAAAGCGTGCGCTCCTGCAATGCCCATAACGAGACGGGCTCCCGTTCCGGAGTTACCAAAATCCAGCACATTGGTTGGCTCGAGCAACGCCCCTGTCCCTAGCCCTTCGACATACCATATGCTGTCTTCATCATCCTTGCGCACAGAGGCCCCGAAGGCGGCCATGGCTTTTGCCGTGTTGAGCACGTCTTCAGACTCAAGCAATCCATGAATTTTCGACTCACCACGGGCCAACGCGCCAAAAATCAACGCCCTGTGCGATATGGATTTATCCCCCGGCACGCGCAGATGACCGCGAAGGCCGGAAGACTTGTGCGCCGCTAACGGAGACAATTTGGTGCTATCGTGAGCCATTTCCACCCCTTGCTTGATCTCGCCTTTGGCCCAATCACTTCGGTCGCCCGACCCTGAAGCAATTCCCCATGGCCATTTCTTCGTTGAAACGAAACTCGACTTACACCATATTGCCCACTACGTCACGCCAACATCCAAAGAAAAGCGCAAATTGGTCCTATTTTCAGCTTTTAGCTTTTGACAGGCCGCACAAGGTTAGCTAATGGAGTTGGTCAAATCTATTGAATCGAAATCTTGCTAGGTGAAGAGGCAAAGCTGTGGCACGACCAGAACTTGGAATCAAACGCGTCTGTCCAGATTGCGGCGCTAAATATTATGACTTGAACCGCGATCCGATTGTATGTCCGAAATGTGGGACTGTTTTCGAATTGGCTCACCCAACGCCGACTGAAATGGCTGAAGTTGCAGATCATGAAGAAGAGATTGCCGCTACGGCTACAACATCTTCGTCAAGTTCTGATGAGGCAGATGTCATCTCCCTTGAAGACGCAGATGCTGAACAAGCTTCTGACATCGACGTTCCGGATCTGGATGACGATGACAACAGCGACGATGCCGACGTTTTCCTCGAAGATGAGGAAGATGAAGAAACGCTCGACGCGATCGGTTTGGATGTAGCCGTTTCAAGCGAAGACGACGAGTAATTCCTGACGGATATTATTTCCGCCGTTAATCGGACACACCATGGGTGCGATGCGTGCGTCTACTGAAGAGGCCCGGCGCAAAGTCGCCTGTTTCCGGTTAACGTCATCACCTTCGAAATCGCAAAGGCGCAGCACGATAATGCTGCGCTTTTTTATTTCGGACTGCCGTCATGATCGTTTCTGTTTACGGCGGCCCCTTTACCCCCCCCTCTGACACCATCATTTCGGTATAATGATGAGCCTTTAGGTTCAGCTCAGCCGATAAGCTTTATCTAGTTGGGGAAAGAATCCACATTTTCCTGAAAATGGGTATTGATTTCACATAAGGGCTTCAATATGTTCCGCTTCACCACGAAGCGAATATGACGCTTTGATGTGGGGCTATAGCTCAGTTGGGAGAGCGCGTGAATGGCATTCACGAGGTCAGCGGTTCGATCCCGCTTAGCTCCACCATTTTACTGCTAAGTAACTATAATCTCAAAGAATCGCAGAATTCAGCCATTCCGTTTACCGAACTTGGATACATTCCTTGGATACATTTCGGTATGCAACACATGGCAAAGCACCCTTATCTACAGCAAGTAAAATCCGGCATCTTCTACTATAAAAGACGCTGGAAAGCCGAACACGCGCATCTGTTTTCGGGCAAGTTTTTCCGCAAATCCCTGAAGACCAAAGTCAGGGACATCGCTCTCAAGGAATATTGGAAGTTCGAGGCTTGGTATCAGAGTGAGTGTAACAAGGCAGACAAGGCGCTCGAAGAGGAGAAGGCAAAGTTCAAGCCCGCTCCCCTACCCTCAGCTTCTCTGGATAGCCTGCTGGCCTTCGTTAACCGTTACGTTGCGGAAGAAGACGAAGCTTCGAAGGCGAGGATTGCTCATTCGATCTATGACAGCAGCTTGTATGAGGTCTCAGAGAGAGATCCCGCACAGCTTGTCGTTCCCTCTAGTAAACCGCAACCCAAGCTCTCCCTGCAAGGCATGCAGCAGGATACCGAACTGGAGCTGCAAATGCTTCAGGATCCGAACAGCCAGTTCACCAATGAGCAGATCTTTGCCCTCAAAAGCAGGATCCTGACAGATGCGGGTGCGCCAGTTGCGGCAAAGGATGATCCTCAGTTCTCCGAATATGTTCATCGAGCCTTGATCGAACGCACCAAGAGAGACCTTGAGTATCTCAACTCCTCACACGATCACCTGTTCGCATCAGCCCCGACTCCCACTGTGCCCTCAGCGGCTTCCCCAGACCCCGAAACCACGACATTCGGAACACTGGCTGATATCTTCTGGGAGGAGAAATGCGAGGAATATGATCTCAACGGAGTATCCAAGAGAAGCTCTAATAAGGTGCAGGCACAGCTTGATCTGTTGAGAGAAATCATCGGTGATGACACCCCTCTTTCCAGCATCAATGACGATACCATTCAAAGCCTGCGGAAGACGTTAGCCCGTCTCCCATCGAACCGGACCAAGAAATATCCCAAGCTATCCATTGCCGCCTCAATTGAGCAGGCCAAGAAAGATGGTCAGCCCTCTATCGAGGTTCTAACCCAAAGAGGGTATTTGGATTGCATGCGCAAGGCGATGGAAGTCGCCTATCGTAAAGGCCTGATCACCGTCAATCCGGCAATTGGCCTCAAGCCACTCAAACGAGATAAGGTCAAGCTTTCGGAAAAGCGCAAGCCTTTGAACGAGGAGCAGATAGCCACCTTCTTTATGGGACAGTTCTATCATTCCTGCCTCCCGGAATCTCCAAAGAGTTATCACAAGAAGGACAGGGCTTGGCGCTTCTGGGTTCCGCTTTTGATGTTAATGAGCGGCGCTCGTCCGGGAGAAATCGTTCCTTTGGCATTTGCCGATATCAAGAAGACCAGCAAAGGCACCTACTATTTGGATGTTGTCGAGTCCAAGGACGATGATGAGAGCGATCTTGAAAGCCGCAAGACCCTTAAAACGGCCTATAGCCGCAGAAAGATTCCAATCCATGAGGAACTGATCAAAATCGGGTTCCTCGACTTTGTGAAGAAGCGCCGAACTTCAGCAAAGGAAACGGAAACCTATCTGTTTGGGAATTTTGAGGGCAAAACACCCCATCAGGCCACGGCTTATGCCTGTAGGCGGTTTAAGGAGAGGTTTCTTATTGATGAGATCACCCTCGAAAGAAAATTACAGACTTTCTATTCCATACGACACAGTGCGCGAGATGCGCTTAGGCGTGCGGAAGCCCCACCAGAGACCCTAACAGCGCTTGGGGGCTGGTCTCAGGGATCAAAGAATGTCAGCGATGATTACGGCGACCCCGGCAATCCAGACCTTCACGTCAAGTGGGTGAACAAGATCAGTTACCCCGAATTGGATCTCAGCTTCCTCTATGGTGTGGGAGCTGATGTATAAGGAGACGCCCGTGCAATTAAGTGCATTAGGGTTACTTTTTAAGGTTAGCAATTGATTGTCGTCGAATTTTCCCTGCTCATTGCAAGGGTCATTCTCAAATCCGATTTCCGATTAATCTACTGTTTTTGTTAGATTAATTTACGTTCTGGCATTGTCGGGAGTGTTCCCTTGCCCTAGATTTTGGGAGATAGAAAGGGACTTTGCGATGCAACAGATCATGACAGTGGGCCACTCAAACCATGACTGGCTGACCTTTCTTAGCCTGATCAAAGGAGCGGGTGTTCAAACCATCGTGGATGTCAGATCAAAGCCATGGTCACGCCAACCACACTTCCGGCAGAAGGACCTGGCAAAGCGCCTTGAGGCTTGCGGGATCTCTTATGTCTTCCTCGGGGACAAGCTCGGAGGGCTTTCTGTTGATCCTGTCACCGACTATCGCAAAATGGAGAAGGCTTCTGGCTTCCTTGCGGGGATAGAGCAATTGCTCGACATCGCGGGACAGGCCATCCCGGCTCTGATGTGCTCGGAACATGATCCTCTGACCTGCCATCGCTTCCTCTTGATCTCCCGGCATCTCGCAGGCAAACGCGGGGTCCATCCTTCCCATATCCTCAGAGACGGCATCATAGAGACCCAGACAGAGACGGAAGACCGGTTGATGGCCTGTTGGGGGAAAGAGCGAGACCTATTGCAATCCCGATCAGAGCGTCTGAATGCTGCCTATCGTCTGTAAGCCAGGAAGCAAGGCATCCTCATCTGATGAAGACATGAAAGTGCTCAAAGAGCTGAGTGAGTCATACCGAAAAGTGGAGGAGACAATAGAGGATCTCCTGTCGGTAAATGACCAAAATCGACACAAGATTTTTGCCCTCGCAGACCGCCTCGGGATAGCTCATTTGGAGCTTGAAATGTAAAGAAATTTAGGAATGTAAGTAAATTTTTATGTCGCCTAAAAAAGGGCCTCCAAAAGGTGATTTTGCGGGGCCTTTTTTGATACCCTAAAAACACCTAAAAATCGGGGGGCAACATAAAGAAATCATGTGCTTAGTCAAATCTCCCAAAAGTACCCCATATAGAGACCTATAGAGAGAACACGAATCCCGTTGAGAAACTACATGATATGATACCCTAGAGAGATATCAGAAATCCCTCCACCCCCCACCCCAGTAGTGCAAACAGAGAGATAGCCCAGAGAGCCACCCAAGACGATGTCACACTGGTTCTGCCCCTTGTAGATCTCGGAATGACACGGCAGGGTCCCGTTAAGCATCTTTGCCGGTCTGGAATTCCCGGCTGTTCGCCAGAGTCTCCTTTTGATAATGTTTAGGTGGGTATCACGTTTCCGGCCTCCCGCAAGGAGGCTTTCATGCAACAACCCACTTCCCATAACCGCTATTGCACGTCCCAATCCCAATCCCAATCCCAATCCCAATTCCTAGAGGGCAGGTCATGTCCTGCTCTGGGTGATCCTCATGCTGTCCCTGACCCTTTGCCACATCCTCTCTCTTCGGGGCGGGGACAAGCTGTGTCCCTTCTGCGCAAGGCCATCAGCAGAGGGCATGTTGATCTTGTAGGCAGAGCTGCTGCCGCCCTCTGGCATCAGAGCCCAGATCTCTTGCGGTGTCAGATCGCCCTTGCCGCCTTTGCTGATATCGGTGTTGGAGATCTTCCTGCACTGGCCTTTGTCGCCTCAGCCCTCACTGACAGAGGCATCTGCCGCACCTTCGAGGAAGACTGGAGCATCCTAGGTCCTGTCCTTGATTGCCTTTGCTCCACCAGCAAGAGCCAGTCAGCCTCTGACCTGTTGGCTCTCCTCAAACATTGGTCAGAGCTTGAAGGGGAAAGACAGCGGGTATCCAGCCTGCCAACGGATGGGCTTGATCGGCTGATGGTCAGTGATCTCGATCTGATGGTGAGAGGCTTCATTCTGCTGGAATGCCTGAAGAGAGGGCATCAAAGTTTCGCCTTTGATCTGCTCTCCGATATTGGCGTTGCCCCCACCATGCGCACCATCGCAAAAGAAGGCTTCAGGCAAACAGGATCTATCTTCCCTCTGCTTGTGGCCCTCCTCACGCTTCAGAATGGCCTCAGAGAAGAAACAAGGCCTGATCCCCTCATGGGTACCCGATGGATCGGGAAGGTGCCCTGTTGGACTCTGGATGGCTCTACAGCGATAGGGAGACAGGCCTTAAGGCAGTTGGCCCAATCCAACACCGGTTTAGGCTACTGGCTGAGAGAGGCAGTTCCCCCACACAAGCAGCTTTCCTGCCTTGTTCATCTCCTACGCCATGTGGAGGGGAATCTCTGTCTCTGCCGCATGGATGGGCCACTTGCCACTAACCTCAAACGCAAGGCGCAGAGGGAAGCCCTGAGACTGAACCTCACCTCTATCTCCTCCGACAGGATCGCTCAGGCTCTTCCTCTTATGCGGCAGGCCATCCCCATTCTCAATGAGATGCGAGAAGAGGCCATGGAACAGGGAGCAAGCAACCAATGACGGACAAGACAAAGCTTCCAGAGGATGTGGCTTCAGCAACACAGACCAAGAAAATCGACGAATCGTTAGAATTTGATCTAAAAGATAAACAGAGCCTCAAGACTTCGGATGATAGAGAGTCTTTATTGATTGCACTTAATTGCAATGGAAGTGCGGCTTATAAAAGATCCATTGCAATTAAGTGCAATAACACTGCCACATCAGAAACACTGCCACATCAGAAAGAGATCCTCTCAGTGATCCCCGCAGCAATGGCACAGTCCCCACAGTGCCGCTTTCCACTTCAACCCGCTCCCTGATCAATCACTCCATTGCTCCGGCCACCAAACGGGCCTATGCCTCGGATCTGGCCCACTTCGAGGCCAATGGCGGCACCATTCCCTCAACCCCGGAACAGATCGCGGACTATCTGGCTGATATGAGCGACCTCTTCACTGTGGCCACCATTGAGCGGCGTGTTGCGGCTCTCTCCAAGACCCATCAGGCCAAAGGCTTTGCAGATCCCACCAAGGCTGAAGTGGTCCGCTCCGTTATGCGGGGGATCAGAAGAAAGCTCGGCACAGCCCAGAGACAGGCAAAGCCGCTCCTGAGAGATGATCTCTTTGCCATCCTCGATCCTCTCAAGGATAGGCCAAAGGATATCAGGGACAGAGCCATCCTGCTCATTGGCTTCTCGGCAGGCATGCGCCGTTCCGAGATCGTGGCTCTCAATGCCGAAGACATAGACACCGCCGACAAGGGCTTGCTCATCACCATCCGCAGATCCAAGACCGATCAGGAAGGACAGGGGCGCACTGTCGCCATCCCCTTCGGGCGCACCCGCCATTGTCCTGTCACCGCTCTCAAAGACTGGATGACCTTCGCGGGGATCACGCAAGGTCCAATCTTTACCGCCATCAACAAGCATGGTCAGATCTCCAACCACCGCATCTCCGGGGAAGCGGTCAGTCAGATGCTCAAGGCCCGGCTCAGAGATGCAGGTTATGATCCCACGCCCTTCTCAGGCCATTCCCTCAGGGCAGGCTTTGCCACCTCAGCCGCCGAGGCGGGAGCCTCTAACCTCAAGATCCGGCAGGTCACCGGCCACAAGTCCGATACCACCCTCAACCGCTATATCCGTAGCACCGACCTCTTCACCGACGCCGCAGCAGGGAAGCTGCTCTGAGCACGGAACCCGGCACTGGGTAGCAGTAGGTAGCAGTTCTCTCGGAAACTGGATGGGAAAATGCGGGCATTCAGCACATGCTGGGGGGATGCGGGCTATGCGGACGTTTCAGACATTCGCTGCTGCGCCGAAATTTCATGGCCACTGAATGCTTTTCTGGCGAACGGGCGAATGGTGTTGAAAAAGTCGCTCTTGAAGCAATCGCTTGGTCCTGATTCAATCCTTTTAGGAAATGGGGGATTTGCGAATGCTGGGGCCAAGGCAAGTTGCGCAGGCAGCACTCTTTTATGAGTTTTCGATTGAAGATCACGTTCCTGCTGATTACTTACTCAGGAAGGTCGACCACTTTCTCGATCTGAGTGAAGTCAGATCTTTCCTTGCTCCCTATTACAGCAGCCAGGGCCGCCCTTCGATCGATCCTGAACTGATGATCAGGATGTTGTTGGTCGGCTACATTATGGGCATTCGCTCCGAGCGGCGCATCTGTGAGGAAGTTCACCTGAACCTGGCCTATAGATGGTTTTGCCGTTTGGACTTGGATGACCCTGTTCCTGACCATTCGACATTTTCCAAGAACAGACATGGCCGTTTCCGGGATAGCGATCTTTTCCGTCATCTCTTCGAACTGGTGTTGGCCCGCTGCATCGCAGAGGGGCTTGTCGGTGGGGAGGCTTCTATCGTGCAAGCTGATGCAAAGCGGCTGAACAAAGTTGAAGCATCAGATTGGACGCCAGAACGGGTCACACGGGCGACAGAAGAATACTTTGAGACCCTTGATGATGCCGCTTTCGGCGCTGCAACGCCCGTGAAACCAAAGGTGCTCTCGCCGGTTGATCCGGCAGCACGCTTTACTGGAGCAAAGAAGGCCTATTCGATCTTTGCCTATTCCACCAACTATCTGGTGGACCTGGATAATGCTGTGATTGTTGATGTTGAAACAACAGCGCCGATCCGACAGGCGGAAGTCAATGCCGCACTGGATATGGTTGATCGTGTTGAAGAGAAGTTTGGTATATACCCAGAACGCTTCGTCGGTGATGGCGCTTATGGCAATGCCGAGACACTTGCTTGGCTGGTTCATGAGAAAGGTATCGAGCCACATGTTCCGGTTCTCGACAGATCGCAGCGGCTCGACCAGACATTCTCGAAGACCGACTTCATATTTGACTATGAGAATGACAGATACATTTGCCCTGATGGCAAAGACCTGCTGCCCAGTCGCCGTCAATTCCAGACAATCCGGCCCAAGGTGCAGGGTGATGAAAATATCCGATATCGTGCTGCCAAAGCGGACTGCCAGAACTGTGAACTGAAGTTCAGATGCTACCCCAACACAGCCACCAGACACATCACCAGATCGATCCATGAAGGAGCGCGAGACTTCGCCCGAGATCTGGCAGATACAGATGCCTATATCGCTTCTAGGCACGCCAGGCGAAAAGTTGAGATGCTGTTTGCTCACATGAAGAAGATCATGGGGCTGAATAGACTGCGTCTTCGAGGACCAAATGGCGCAAAAGATGAGTTCACACTGGCAGCCACAGCACAGAACCTGCGCAAAATGGCAAAGCTGCTCCCAACTCCGGCATGAGGGAGCGTCGAGCCTCCCAAAACCGCCCTCCGTTTTGCGCTGCAACACTTAATTTTTCAACAGAATTGGCGGAGAGTTGCCATTCGCAGCAGGTGCGAGATCGCCGATACCACAGGCTAAAGCGGCCATTTGAGTGCCCCTTTGTCACATCCTGGCGGTAGCGGTCTTTTCGGGCGGGAGCAAATTGATTCAAGCTTAGTCATGTGGTGCCGTAGACTTTGGTAATGGAGACAATTAAAACAATATGACAACCAAAATTTCACAATCTGAAATTGATTGCATAATTCTTGATATGCAATCATTTTGACCCATTTCATCTCAGTTAAGCCATTGACCTATTCCTCGATAAAACCGATAAGCTGCTAGGAATATAAAAGCTGTAGGGGCCTAATATGACATTGGACATTCGAGGCAGTCTAAAAAACACGAGAAGAAGCAAAAACCCATTGACCGTGATCGATGAGCTACTTGCAAATTCTATTGATGCATTCCTAATTAGACAGGCATCCACAGACAAAGATTTGTCGCTTGATGTGAAGCTGAATGTCAATGCAACATCGGCCAATTTACTGGATGACGAATATGAATTGGAAATTGAGTGCATTGATAATGGGTGCGGCCTAGGGCCGGATCAACGCAAGGCCTTCCTCACCAAAGATACATCTTACAAAGACGACCTAAATATTCCCGGTATCGGCAACTGCAAGGGTTCTGGCAGAGTCCAGTTTTTCCACCATTTCTCAAAGGTCTCTGTATCCTCAGTTTATGAAAGTGAACATGGCAAATATTCTGCAATCCTACCCGCTAAAGAAAATAGGAAAGAGATCGAAGAAAACAATTTTGTCATAAAAAAAATTGAAAAAGGGCATGTCGGAACAAGTGTAAGTTTGTCTGGGGTTCTTCCCAAAGTTAGGGAGGCAGTCTTCACAGTCCCGAATGTGATAAAATGGCTACACGCGGACGCTTTGAAACAGTATGTACTTTTCAGCGTTTTGCAGAGATTTGTTAGCCTGAAAGATGTGCTTGGAGAATTTCATATTTTGTTTGAAAGCGATCTAGTCGGATCCAAATCTAGATCAACCTTAAAAGCAAATGACATTCCATCTCAGACATCTGTGATACCGCTAGACATTCTCCATGTGGAGGGTAGCGATACAATTCGCACCCAACTGAAGCTAACTCATTACAAACTTGATGAAAAAGAATATGACCTTCCCAAAAACGTGGTCGGGCTATGTGCGAAATCAGCTATCGCTGAGGACATCACTGGGAGATATCTTAAGACCAACACGCTTGAAAATAACGCAATCGATGGTTCGTTCCACATCCTTCTCATTGAAGGAGAACTTCTAGATGAAGGTGTGAACGAACAGCGTGATGGCTTCGATAAAATACCTGAGGAGAATGGCAGCGTTGATCTATTTGATGGAGTACGAGTATCGTTTGAAGACATATATTCTGTACTAGATGATAAAGTTCGAGAACTAATTACACCACCCGCATGGTCCCGGGAGAAAATCGTCGAGGATGTTGCACAAGATTTCGGTGTTTCAGAAGAGATGTTGCTTCATTCGAAGACGAGGGTCACTTTTGGAGATACTCCGGTAACTGTTGCCAAGCGAGCTCTTAAGAACCTTCAAGAAAAAGTAGTTGACGAAACAGCTAGCTTGCTTTCTATGAAGGAAGCTATAACCGAGCTCGAACCAGATAGTGATGACTTCCGTCGAAAAATAGATGACCTTTCATGGCAATTTACAGCCTCACTTAAGACTGTAGATATGGCAAACTTGTCGCAGCTCGTAGTTCGTCGTGCAAATTTGATCGACGTACTAGATCTAGCTGTAAAGCAACGATTGAAGGTTCAAACGGAACTGCCAGAGGGTCAACGCCGGAAAAACGAAGCGTTGATACATAACATTTTTTTCCCAATGCGCAAAGATAGCACAGAGATTCGGGATCATGATGTATGGTTGCTGAGCGAGGAGTATCACTACTACGACTACATTGCTTCAGATAAACCGCTTAGCCAAATCAAATGGGGCAATGGTACCTTCTTCGAAGATGGTATCGATGATGAAATCAATGCTCATCTAGAGCGAATTAGTAATGACAATAAGGCTTGCAGACCAGATATAGCGCTGTTCCATGAAGAAGGATCCGTAGTAATAGTAGAATTTAAGGCTCCCGGAGTGAGCCTCGATTATCATGTCAGCGATTTGGTGGAGTACGCAGGAATTCTGGCCGCGAAATCAAAGGGAAAGCTAAAGAAGTTTTACGGCTACTTGATTGGTGATACCATTAACACCATTCGATTATCGAATTTTAAGCCGTTGCCCGGAGCCAAAGGTTGGTTCAGCACAACAGATTTGAGAGAACCAGTTACACAAGTTGCTATTGCTCAGTTGTATTCCGAGCTGTTATTTTACGACGATGTTGTTGATCGTGCTCGCAAGCGTATTGGTGTCTATCGAGAACGGCTAAAACTTCCTAAGCAATAGAAATATGAATTTGATACGACATCGTTGCCAAACGGCCTGAGCTCAAAGAGGGCTTGACAATCACGGTGTATTGTTTACTTCTTAGTTAGCCTTCGGGCAGATTTTGTCATCATGTATTGTGATGGTTGACCATGTAGTGGGTCAGATTTGCTCTTCGAGTTCCTTTGCAATTTTACGGATTGAATAATCCTAGCTCGCGTAAGAGTGCCCGAAGGCTGTTCTTTAGGGCCAGAGATGTGACTACCAAGCTAAATAGGCTAAAAGCAGCAAATTCTAGGTCCGACTTAGCAAGATTGCTAGGTATAGCACCCAAACATCTCAGCTTTGCACTCTACAAGATTCCCCAGATTGTAAGGTACCGCGAGTTTACCATCCCGAAAGCATCCGGCGGTGATCGCGTCATTCATGAACCGAATTCTCACCTAAAGGCGATACAAGCCAGAACATCTGGCATGCTTTACGAGTGCTACAACGAGCTTTTCCCTAAGGCAGAAAAAAAAAGCCTGAACCTGTCGCATGCGTTTCAAAAAAGGCGAGGGCTTTCAATCGCTACGAATGGCGCTAAGCATCGTAACAAGCGTTACGTCTTCAATTTAGATTTTGAAGATTTCTTTGGCTCATTCAATTTCGGCCGAGTTCGTGGATTCTTTCTTTCAAACCGAAATTTTAAACTCAATGAAGAAGTTGCAACCTGTTTGGCTCAGATCTGCTGTCATGAAAATAAGTTACCACAGGGAGCGCCTACATCTCCGATTGTTACAGAGTTAATTACCCGCATATTGGATGTCCGTTTATCCAAAATAGCGAAGGCTCAAGGATGTAGTTATTCAAGATACGCGGATGACTTAACGTTTTCGACTAACAAACGAACCTTCCCACGAGAAGTCGCAGTTTGTGATACTTCTGGGACATGGACGGTCGGCAATGAAATTCGAAACAAAATTCATGCTAGCGGATTTGCCGTCAACTTAGCCAAGACTCGCATGCAGTTTGCTGAGAGTAGGCAGGAGACAACCGGCCTCGTCGTGAACAAAAAAATCAACGTAAAAAGAGAGTATTCGAAGCAAGTTAGGTATATGACGCATTCTTTGCTTCAAACTGGCAAATGCTACGTGCAAGCGCCGATAACGAAAAAGAAGCAAGATGTGAGTCCGCATGTCTTGGCGGGGAAATTAGCGCATGAGTTCCAAATAAAATCAAAGGAGTTCGTAGATTCTAATGGGAAACCTTGGCCGCTTGCCCGGTTCAGGGAAAAGGGAATTGCGGTCCCTGCATTCTATCGGCGATATTCTGATTTTCTCCATTTTCGAAACTTCTTTTTCAATGAAAAGCCAATAATTCTCTGCGAAGGTGTTACTGATAACATCTACCTAAAGTGCGCAATTAAATCGAAGCACGCTCAAGTTAGAAGCCTTGCTAAGGCATCGCTTCCTAGTAAGAAGGTTGAGCTGCTGTGTGCATTCTACAATTACTCTAGGACCGCTCGCGCCGTGACCGCTTTAACTGGGGGCGCCAATCCATTAAAAACCTTCATTGAAACATATGCGTTCAGATTTTCGGAATGTAAGGGAGCTAGTGTTTCACAGCCAGTAATTGCGGTTGTTGACAACGATGCGGCGAATAACGGTCTTTGGAGAATGCTAGGTAGCAAATTCGGAATCTCAGGTGCGGATGGGAGTGACGATTTCTATCATGTCGTTAAAAACCTGTATATCGTTCCTATTCCCAAGATTGATGCAAAAGACACTTTCATAGAACATCTTTTTGATAAGAAAACACTGAATATTCCCCTCAACGGGAAAACATTCGAATTGGGACAAAAGGGGAAAATTGCAAATAACAAGTTCGGAAAGATGGCATTTGCTAGAGATGTAGTGCAAAAACAGCGCGGCTCAATCGATTTTAGTGGGTTTTTACCGCTGTTAGTAAACATTGAAAAAGCGATTTCACATCACCAGGTAAATCCTCCTGCACCTTAATGAACTTACGAATTCAGGTTAAGAACCAAGGTCTTCCAAGCAATCTTGCAGGATATAGTTTGTCTACATAAATTTGTTTCACATAAGTCTCTGTTTAAGGGCAAGGAACATGCTTAACCCCCGGGGCAACGGTATTCGCTTCCCGACTATATTCCTTAAGCATATTCAACGTTTTCGGAAAAGTTGCGCCTCGGCGCATGTCTCGATTTTTCGCTTACCCTTCATTTAACCGCGAAAAATGCTGCGTTTTCGTCGAATGTCTGCAATGAAGAAGTCGCTTTGTAAACCCTGCTGGCACACGAATGACTGGTTTGGGCCGTGGTTTCCGAAGCTGTTTGTTGCGTCATAGAATGGTCCTTCATTTTGAAGGTCCTGCTTGGGCTCATTTGTTGAATTCGCTGCACTTGTCATGAATGGCTGCAAACGGTTTTTCCGTTGGGATAATTATCTCTTATCACAGGGTAAAATCCGCCCTTAATGGGCACGATCAGCGACAAGCTGCATGTTGTGTCACTCGCCATACATCGGAGTGGCTCAGTCTCAGAGAATATGCTCTCAAACTGTTCGGATAGCATGGAACCGCAACACAGTTTATGGCAAGATCTCGGTATGATCGAATTCCGCACCCTTTCTGATGACCATCCTGACCTCGCGCATTCTCCTCTGCTGCGGGGCGCTCTCTTGACTCTGCAATATGCGCAGACGCATGGATCAATCGGTCTAACCCAAACTAAAGCCTTCAAGCGGGTCTTCGTGCATTGGGCGGTCGAGCATTTCGATTGGCCAGGAAAAAGCGCAGAAGAAATGTTCCGCTATAACAAGGTAATCAATGAATATGAGTTTCCCCCGCTCGAGGTTATTCATTTTCTGCTGATTTCCCTACGCCTGGGTCGTCACATCAAGAGTGAGTTTCGACCGACCAAGCGTGGTATGAAGCTGGCGCAAGCCCCTGGTCAACTGTTTGCTGAGTTGATCCCCTATTTTGTACTGCAGGTTGATCACGCTTCTTATGCGCGCTTCGAGAACCGACCCTTGGGGAAGTGGGACGTCTGGATGAACGTGATTAACGTCGAAGCAGATCATGGTACGACCGAAGCCGCCTTGTTCGAAACCTTCTACGGTGAACCGCAAGACTGGCACACCGCAGGGTGGAGAGAGATGGCCGTGTTTTCGGCTTCCGTTCTCCGTCCTCTTGAATGGGCAGGGTTGGTGATGGAGAAACGCGAAGACTGTGGTGCCAAGCAAGTATGTCATGTGTTCAAGACCCCGCTCTGGCGCAGCGCGATCAAACTTGACACTGACGAAATGTTACAGCCGATATCCGTTCAGTGAGAGATGTTTTCGCAGCTCCCATGACGCGATACCGCTAGCGCGTATCCTTCCAGTGCAATTGATTGCAAAGGAAGCACCAATCAAACAACACGCCATCGGATAGTGAATAGCTTCTCAGTTTCCACATTAAAAGCATACTGCGACTTGAGTTTTCTAATGTTTGCAGCGTTATCTTTTTCTGATTGCCCTTTGAAGGCTAGGTATTGAGCCTTCATCTCAGATAGCTTTGTCTCATCATTCTTTGTATTCTCGGCTATTTCGTGTTGAAGCTTTGTAAATTTGGCGGAAAATTTTATCTTCTTGCTCTCTTGAATTTTCTTCTCCAAGTCATTGATTTCAATTTCCTTTTTTTGAATTTCAGCATGGGTAAGACCTTGCAATTTTTCCTCTTCTTGCGCCAGCCAGCTATCGTTCAACGCACCTTCTTCCGATGTGAAGTTGTTTAATAAGTTATCCCGCACTGCTGACAATTTCTGAGTGTTAGGCGACAGTGTAATCATTTTAGGCTCTCGACACGGAGCTTTTAGAATTCGATCCGCAAGGTCATCAGAAATTACTTTGCCTTTTTCTGTGATGCAGGAGAGAAGCAGCCTTTCTCTCAGGATTCCCGCACTCTTTATCACAGCCTTGTCAACCTGGAGCCAGCCAGTTTTGCCTTTCAGAGCACTAAGGTTAAGATGCTTTCCAAAGCCCAAGTCGGGTTCGAAAGTGAAGGTGGCTCTGTCCCAGCTGGGATGCTGGTTTTTGCAACTTTCAACCAGCTTACCAGCAAAGCTGGTTTCCGAGAGGTGAAAGAAGTGCCAGCCATTGTCCTGTGCTTCCTGCCAATCGGGAGACCAATCCCTACCTTCATACAAAAAATGCAAACTATCCGAGTTTTCAAACTCGGCGTCAGGCAAGACAGCTCTAACAATTGTGACGAGCCTTTGTTCAAAATCGAGCTTTTGCTTTTGCATCTTCTGACCACAGCCATTGATACTCGCAATGACGGAACTATCCATCTCTGCAAAAAGTTGTTTCTGGGATGCGGTCTTTGCCTTTTTTATCTTTGAAGCCAATTCCGACTCTAGTTTCTTAAATTTCTTTTGAATTTCGTCGGCTGACGAAGCCGTCATATAGATTTCACTAAGGCAGTTTGCGAAGTCTACTCCACTCTCAATAGTGCCTAAGATTTCATTGCTCACCCCAAATGCACCGCTAAATAGCTTGAATTTCTGCTGCAGCAATTCGAGGATATGCTTTTCTGCAAGATTTTTGGTGTTCAGCATATTGATGACGGTAACGTCGTTCTTCTGCCCAAACCGATGGCATCGGCCAATCCTCTGCTCAACACGCTGCGGATTCCAAGGCAAGTCGTAGTTTACCACCAACGAGCAGAATTGAAGATTCAGCCCCTCCGCCCCGCTTTCGGTCGCAATTAAAATCGACTTGGCAGAACTGCGAAACGCATCAACAATCGCTGACTTTTTGTCCAATGGAACGGATCCGGATATTGCATCCGTACCTTTGTTCTGCTTTTTCCAGGCTTTATAGATTTTGTCTATCTCAGGGTGCTTGGAATTCCCGGACATAAGAACAATCTGATCCTTATACCCATGATCAGATAGAAGTTCATAGAGATACTGTTGCGTCGGCAAACTCTCGGTGAAAATAACAGCTTTTCGCTGACCTCCCTTTTTCTCTATGTCAGCCAAAGCTTCAGGAAGGTGCTTGGCTAGGGCCTTGCCCTTTGTGTCCACTTTTATAGACTGGGCAAGATCGCAGCAGGCACTCAGGATCTTTAGTTCGCTTTCCAGCTTTTCTAGATATTCTGGTGCTTCTCCTGCTGCTTCTGCTTTTAGTTTACGCAGTTTATTGATTTTGCTGCTCAAATGCTGCGAAGTGGCAGCTGGAGATGACCCTATGAGTTTTGGGATGGTCATTTTGAGAAATTTGGTCTTCTTTTCACGCCCATAAGCAATGGTGTTAGGTTGCTGCAAGAACGAGAGGACGTCCTTGTATAGTTGGTCTTCCTGCGCACTTGGCTCGAAATCGAAAGTTCGCGTCAAGCGCTTCGGAAATTTCAGGAGGCCTTTTCGTTGAATTTGCTTTCTTAAGGTCCTACGACCATGCTGGTTTACCCAATCCAGAAGTTTTTCAGGACTGATCTTCACTGCATGCTTTTTCCCTTTTCCCGCCTTAGTCGTTCCATGTGCCATCACAAATTCCGGGTCGATGAAGTAAACAAGGCCTGCTAGCTCATCTAAGGAATTTTGCAAAGGCGTTGCCGTAAGGAGTAGCTTGAACGCATCCACAGTTGCCTGATGCAATCTCCGAGCCCGCTTTCCATCTTTGACTATGTTTCTCAGACGATGGGCTTCATCAAATATGGCTAGATCCCAATTAACCTCCTCTATTTTTTGGTATCGGGCGGACGCATACTCGTACGAGGAAATGATCACTCCGTTGCATTCCGCGAATGGATTTGAACCACCAGACTTGATGTGCTTTTTATACGCAGAACCATCAAGAACAATCGCAGGTATAGAGAATTTCTCAGCGAGTTCCTGTTTCCATTGGCGGCGCAGTGTCGAGGGCACCACGAGCAAAATTTTCCGCTTATTTTCAGCCCATTTCTGAGCGATGACGAGTCCCGCCTCGACCGTTTTGCCCAGCCCGACCTCGTCAGCTAGCAAGACACCTTTTTCCAGAGGAGCCTTTAAGGCGAATAGAGCTGCATCGGCCTGATGGGGAACAAGTTCAACGCGAGCACCAGCTAAGATCTTGGCAATCTGACTTTGAGCATCCCCTTTCAGAGTAACTCTATGACTGTGATATAGACTATGTATCTCGCGGTACCCAACCATCTTTTTCGCCTCATACGTTTGTTTTTAAAATCCATCCTTTCAGGTTGGTGTTAAGCATTCTTTGGGCTTTACAGACATTTTGTTTTTGGGTGAATAAAACCTAAACTAGGCTCAGTGCAATTGATTGCAACAGCTTGTGCTCTTCCTGTTCCGTTGGGATAAGTCCCCATTATCAGGGGGTAAAACGGCCGACATTAGACATCAGTTATCTGCTACAAAGCAGATTCTGCATTCCGGACTTTCCTTCCGGATGCAGCATTTCTGATGACAGCCGTATCAACCGTTGAAACCTTGCCAACTCATCAATTCAGAACGACAATGAAGTCGGTACAGACGATTTAGGCTAATCAAGGAATCCTAAACTTGACTTCTCAGCGGATCTTTTTCATCGGCCCAGGAGGCTCTGGAAAATCTACCCTTGCGCAGCAGTTAGGAGAGGTAAAACAGATACCATACTTCGACTTGGATGAGATGTTCTGCAATCAAATCGAAAACGTTCGTATCTTCATTCGGAAACATGGTTACCAAGCTTATTCGCAGAGGAACGGGAAACTTCTTCTGAATTTTCTCGAGACCCCGCCATCCCGTATGGTGTTGGCTCTTTCATCCGGAATTCTTAGTGAAGACATGGCAGAACCGATGCGATCAATTTTGTTGTCGAGGGTAAGAACGATCGGCTCTGCGTTCCTGATTGTTCCGCATCCAGATGATGAGACGGCGGCAGACATGGTTGCAAAACGACAAATCGGGCGTGGATTTGGTCTCGAATATGATAGAGAACGGCTTAAATACCTTCGACGAATTGCTGAATACCGATCTCTGAACTTCCCAAAGATCGTTGGCTCCCAGACAGCACCTATCAGCGTGAAGCAAGTCTTGTTCGAGATCGACAGATGTGACTGCTAGAGACTCCTTCGAGCAGTCGGGTGCACCGCGTCATCATCGGAAGCACTCATCTTGGTGCGCATATAACAAGAGCGGCCCATTCCCGACTTTCAGCTGTCGTCATGAACATTTAAGTGGCTTCCCTATCGCTGCTATTCGTTCAGTTCGTGACCTGCTCAGTTATTCTGAGCCACTTCAACCCGAACTTATCAAAACGGTATTTAACTCACCTCTGGTTGATGGGCCACTTACAGTATAAGATGGTTTTGAGTTGCGGACAGAATACCGGATTGTTTTGCCGTTCAAATTGGGGCGACCTCTTGCAATGTCACGATCAAATTTCGAAAGCGCCGTCACTGTAAAATTGCTCCACGCTGACTTTGGGGAGCTCGTTTTCTCGGCCATTTTTGAAAGAGATCCGCATTTCCTGCATTGGAACCGAATGTCGCTGATCGGAAACTTCGACGACTACAAGCGCTCCTTGCCAATTAGCATGGCCCAAGCGGAGTGGCAGCTTTATTGCAATCCTAGTTGGCTTGAGCACCAAGGCAGTGATTTAGAATGCCTAACCTTCGGCACTGCAATTTTTAATCGGTGTGGCATGACAGGAGGCAAATATATTGCACGCGACGGAATCCAGAAATTTGCCGACCTTACAATCGACAGACACGTCGAAACACTTAAAATACCTAGCGATAAAATGTCTGCCATCTTCACGTTCCTTCAACGACCACCAACTTGGTATGCGTACCCAAGGCGACAGATGGACACGCTATCAATGCGGGGCGAGTGGAAATGCATGCCAGAACTGGGCTTAAAATTGCGGTTGCTCACGGAAGGGCACAAGCGAAAAGATTTCAGAGTTTCGAATGAAAAAGAATTGATCGAAATCCCCGGAGTGGAAATTCAATCAATTAGAGATATGTCAGCTGAAACCTTCGTCTCGTCAGCTAAGGATCTGTGGTTCAGCATTCGTGTCCTGCTAATGTTTCGGTTCAGGCAGATCGTAGCTCCGCTACAAGAGCAGGTCACCACATTGGATGAAGTCACGACGACTTGGTTCACCATAGAAGTCGAAGCAAGGTATGAAGCTAGTCACTACGATATTTTGGGTTTTATTGAACGCGTTGACGACTTCCTTGTCCAGGCCGCTACAAAACTTGCAAATTATCGCAATCAAAGTGATCTGCTCCACGCTGCGGCTTGGGGTTACGCCGCCTCTTTTGCTACATCTGTGCTGGAAGCTCAATTGACTGGCAGAGTTGAAGCTATTGAACGCCTAGTAACTGCTTATGAAGTCGCTAAAAATCTTGATCGTAGTCGTGTCTGTGGCAAAGATTGGAAGCCGATCAAATCAGCCCTCAAACGGACAGTTGATGACCTAGACCTTGACACTGAACTGTCGGCCCAACTGAAGCGTGGTTTTGGCTCACCGCCCGTCTTGACGCTTCAGGAACGTATAGAACGGATGTCAAATAGTTACGTCAGTCAGTGGAAAAAGGCAGATCCAGACTTACTCATTGGGCTCAATGATATGATTAAAGCACGGAACTCAATCGTGCATGGTCGGCTAATCGAAAATTTTGATCGCCTTTCAGTGGAGCCATTAAGGGCGCAACGACTCTTCGAGAAGCTCTTCATGTGTTTTGTTGGGTGCCCCGAGTTCCACACCTCAGCGTATTTGAAACAAGCAATTTCATTCTTCGACCGTCGGCTGGCTGACCATGAACACGAATAGAAGCTAGGCTCCGCGCGCAACTAAGTGGGGTTGTTGTACCGCTTTATCAGGAATGCCGCTTATCAGCACCCATCCCTGTTTTGGTTAAATTTACCAGGTGCAGAAAACGAATGCTTTCCGCCCTGATTTGCCACCAAGGTTTCTTGAATAGCCGCTTGAGCCTGCGGCACCATAGATCTCGCATCCGCAAGATATGGCCACTTCCCGCCCACCCCAGACTTTGTCACAGGAAGCGCTGAATGTGCCGCTTGGCACGGTGCCAGCTGAGAGGTCAACATATTTGCTGTAGAGAACTCCGTTGGAACTTTCTAGCAGTTTTTTGCTGATAGATATGTCGAAATGCTTGCCAATCACTACGTGCTCGATGACGTTGACCGGTAAAGGCAGAACTGGGTAGCAGTAGGTAGCAGTTATTTGGAAAACTTGTTTTGATTTTTGTGTTGGGTCTCCCAAGCAAGATCCCTTCTCTGTTGGGATAACACACCCTTATCGGAAGGCAGTGAAACATCTTCCGGCGGTCACCACTTGTCCATATTTCTTGGATTTGCCTTCCGCTAGAAGAGTTGTTGCGGGTTACTCCGGAGCGTCTATCATCGGCACATAGATTTTGATGTCAAGCAGTGGCGTGCCATCAATGCAATCCAGACCACTGACCGTGATCTTGGTGTCATCAATCGCTTTTATATCGACAGCACTCAGAGCAATCGGATTTGGGCGGTTCGGGGACCGAGTTGCAAACACGCCATATAATTGGGTGGCGTTGTCTGCAGTTTTGTTCTGTCCGCTTTGTCGAACCAGTAGAGTACGGCTATGTGGCGTCCTACCTCCAGACCAAGAAAAGCATCAGCATATGCTGGGTCGACTTCTATGATGCTCTCGCCCTTATTGAATCGGCTATTGCGCGGACATTCCTCGCGGCTTTTGAAGCCGGTCCATATTTTGCCAATCGGTTGCAAGGTGAATGGGGGAAGCTCTGCTAACATGGGTTTGTTCCTTTCTCTTATGCGTTTTCCGCTTCAAGGCTTCATTGCGCCAAAACGGTTTTCCTCGTAGCTGAGGGGATACCTGTTGGTTTAGGAACGACGACAGGCGCACCGTCGATGGTGTGAATACTGACCGGGATGCCATAGGTTGCCTCGATGAGATCTGTTGAAATCTCGTCGACATTGCCCCGGGCCAAAACCCGTCCGTCTTTCAAAAGCAAAAACTCATCAGCAAAGCGAAGGGCGGTGTTGAGATCATGCATGGTCACCACTGTGGCTGTTTGGCTATCTCGAACGACAGAGCATAGGAGAGATAGGAGCTCGAACTGATTGCGCATATCAAGCGCACTCGTCGGCTCATCCAGCAACAGCAAACGAGGTTGCTGAACAAAGGCCCTAGCAATAGAGACTTTTTGTAGCTCCCCGCCCGAAAGCTCGTCGAGATAACGCAAGCTCAACGTTTCAAGACCCAAGCAGGCAATCGTCTCTCCCACCATTGTGAGATCGTGCTCTCTCACACGCCAACCCATATGCGGCTTACGCCCCATAAGCACTGCGTCAAACACAGTAAGACGAGCTGTTTGCGATTTTTGCGCAACATACCCCACTTTTGAAGCCATTTGTGGCGGCGTCAGAGAAAGCAGGTCTTCATTATTAAGCAGAACGCTTCCACCCTTCGGCTTTTCGATTGCGTTGAGGCACCTGAGCAAGGTTGTCTTACCTACGCCATTTGGCCCTAAAATGACGAGGATGCGCCCAGGTTGGAGATCAAAGGCAATATCATTTAGAATAGCCCTGTTTCGATAGGCAAAATTGATGTCCTGAACGTCGAGCATCAGCGTCGTCCTCCGCGTAAAATGAGCCACAGAAACACCGGCACGCCGAGAAAGGAAGTCAACACAGACACTGGCAGAACATTGGGCGCCAAGACTAGACGCGCGGCAGTATCGGCAACCAGCAGCAGAAGCGCACCACCAATCAGGCTAGCAGGCAAAAGAAAACGATGATCAGCTCCAATAACCCTGCGCACCATATGAGGCACCACGAGACCAACGAATCCAATGATCCCGAGAAATGAGATAGACACAGCGGTAAGCAGCGACGCAGCAAACATA
Source organism: uncultured Cohaesibacter sp. (assembly GCF_963664735.1). Taxonomy (NCBI): domain Bacteria; kingdom Pseudomonadati; phylum Pseudomonadota; class Alphaproteobacteria; order Hyphomicrobiales; family Cohaesibacteraceae; genus Cohaesibacter; species uncultured Cohaesibacter sp. The sequence goes on from NZ_OY761553.1 coordinate 2,650,821, forward strand.
CTGATGAGACGCAAGCGCTCTACTCTCACACCAAGCCCTTGCGCGGTTTCATCTCCGGCATCGATTGCATTGTAATTCCAGCATTGAGCGGCAAAGTAAATCGAGATCGGCACGGTAACAATGGCCATCATTCCAATATCGCGCCAGGTAGCGCGAGCAGTGTCGCCAAAGGTCCAGAAAACCATGGCCGCCAATTGTACGTCATCTGCAAAGAACTGAAGGAACATGGTGCCTGCGGTAAACAGTGACCCTAGAGCCACCCCTGTTAACACCATGACTTCGGGAGAAGCCCCCCTGACACGCGCAATCAAAGTGATGAGAGCGGCGGCGAGAAGACTGAAACCAAAGGCAGAAAGCGTGACTGCCACCGGGTTATAAACCGCAACGGTCCCTCCCTCAGCCGAAGGGATATCCATGGCCCCCACAGCCATAACACTCAGAGCAGCCCCAAAGGCTGCCGCATGAGATATTCCAAGCGTGAAAGGAGAGCCAAGAGGATTGCGAAGAACTGACTGCATAGCAGCCCCCGAGACAGCCAAACCAGCTCCGACGAGCATGGCTGCCACAGCTTGTGGCAGCCTAATGCTCCAGACAATGATATCACTCCTAGGCGAAGAGCCTGCCCCAATCAGGGACAGGATTACGTCTTTGACTGGCACAGATGCTGCTCCCAAGGAGAGGGCCGCAATCAGCGCTGGCACCAGAGCCATCAACAACAGTGCGATCACCACTGTCTTGTGTCGAATGTAAAGGGCGTAGCCGCCTAAACCGGCATCATAAGCCTTCAGCATCATTGCACCGGAACCTGGCGGAATACCAGATCACTGAAAATGGCATTCATTTCACCAAAGACCGGCTTACCTAAGAGAAAGCTGTATATCTCATCGGCTTTCGTGACAGGATCAATGTCTGCAAAGCTGTCTGGATAAACCAGCTTACCGATGAAATAAGCGTCAGCGAGGATGGAACCAAAATTTTTGGTATAAAGCGCATAAGGCAGCATGCCCCAAACTTGCCCTTTCTCTCTGGCTGAGAGCACTTGGTACACCGGATCATTCATCAATTCAGCTTGTCCGCCAGCATCAGGACCGAGTTGCAGGGTGGCCAGATCCAGCAAAATCACATCAGGATCCCATTCGAGCAGTTTTTCCTTTGCTATGGTGGTTGCGTGCCCACCACTCGCTTTCGCCTTGGAGGCAGCAAGGTTTTGAAGTCCCAACGCAGAAAATGGAGCATAGGCCGGGTCGGTGGAAGCAAGCCCGCGTGATCCTCTGTAGGATATACCCCCAACATAGATGCTCGGTGCCTCTGTCTTAGAGGCTAAAGCCCGCGCCTCAAGATCTGATCTCGTATCCTTGAAGAATGAGACCAGTTCGGCCGCTCTCTCTTTGCGGTCCAGCGCATCTCCCATAATTTCCAAGGCCTGGTAGAACTGATCACTCTGATTATCAAGATCCCCATATTCTACGGCTATCACAGGTATTTGCGTCTTTTGTTCCAGCGTTTCAGGCTTCAGTCCAGAAGAACCGACGGTTTTAAAGATGACCTGTGGGGCAGGATCAAGCGCCATGATCAGTTCGGGATTGTCCCGCCCCAGATGCTGACCGAAAAGAGGCAAGTTTTTATATTCTGGATGAACCAAAGCATAGGGACGAGAGTCAAAAGGAGATTTGCGTTTCTCCATTCCGTCTACCCCGACGACACGATCCTCGACACCAAGATAGGTGAGAAGCCGCAGGCAGCCAGCCCCGGAGCAGATCACATGATCAACTTTGTCTGGGATATCGTGCTCGACACCCAAAGTATCTTTGACGATACGTGCAGAAGCAGGAAGACTGAAAGATACAAGCACCAAGGCCGTGGCAAATAGATATCGAATTTTCATAACTTGTCCATTTTCAAGGAATGGGGAAGAAAATTCATGCAGATTCTGAGGCTGGTTGTAGCTAACGCCTGTCGACAAGCGCCTATTTGTCGCAAATGGCCTAAGGCAGCGGCCAAGCCGAAAACAACAATAGTCTGAAAAAAGGAATACAAAAAAGACCTTCCTCCGGAGCACCCCGCCCAGATCTGAATGAGTGACACGCCGGCAGGTCTCCTGGCTCACAGGTCATTATGCTTTTCAACCTTCCCGGTATCAAAACCAGTGGCAAAAGAGAAAAGCATTCTCTGTTTACAGTTGCGGGGGCAGCTCCGGAATCGCAACAAGGCAAAAACCCTGCCACTAACCGGATTCCCTTTTCATTCCTTTTGGAAACCGACGCGCAATATTTCATGCAACTGCAAGTCTTTGTCAATTGACAGATTAACGCAGGAGTGAATTTGCAAAAGGAGGAACATGTCATTCGCTGCAGCGGGCGCGAGCTACAGTTCACTGATCAAAAGCCCCACATTGGTGTGACATCTGTAGGAACAGAACCCTCTAACGGGTAGAACTAGGTCGCGGATTTCTGCAAAAGCTGTTTTGTTTTTTGATTTTGGAGTTCTGAACAAGATCCCTTCTCAGGCGGGATAAACACCCCTTATCGAGGGTCAAAACAAATGGGTAGGGCCTCTATGGAGACCCTGCTTCACAAGAGCTTCCTGGTTCTTGCAATAGTCAGCTCGGAGCCCATACTACCCAAGGAACTCGCAAGTCAGTCCGTATTTGGCTGACCCTCTATCTCTTCGAAATCCAGAGCGGTATCATGTGCCCATAGCGGAGAATGCGAATGCTGGAATTCACAGACGAAGAAAAGCAAGAAGTCATTGACTACTATCTCGGGCAGTCACCCGAAGGTACAGAAGTCAGGTTCGCACAAAAGGTCTACGCCGAGTCAATCATCGGGCATACACATGCGGTCTGGGACATACACGCGAGCGATGGCCGGTGGTGGGTAATTACGAACCCGACGAACCTCTACTCGCAGGAGCAGTTCCCGAACCTGGATCTTGCTATCACGTTTCACATGGGTCTCTGCCTACGCATACCCCGCAACGACGTGAAGCAGGTGGACGTCGAGAGCGTGCGACCGTTCACGGATGTCCTGCACGCTATCGGGGAATGTGAGGCCGCGCTGGCGCAGGCAAATGACCCGGGGGCGTTTCGAGCAATCGGAGTCCGGTGCCGTGAGAACCTTCTGGCGTTTGTGCACGCTGCACAGGACGCATACGACTGGCCCGAACAGGATCTTCCCCAACGCTCGAACTTCAAGTTGTGGGTGGAAAGGATATTTGACACGTTTCTTAGCGGGGCCAACAACCGGGAACGTCGGCGTCTAATCAAGACAACGTTAAAAGAGACGTGGGACTATGTGAACTGGCTTACACATTCCCATTCTGGGAAATGGATGGACGCCGAAGTCGCTACAAATGCTGTATCTCACGCCATTGGCATGGCAACGTCAATCTGCGTTCGGCACCAGCGAGGTGTCCCTGACCAATGCCCGGCCTGTGAGTCCCACCGCCTTTTTCCCGAAGAGGGATTGGACCCGAAGATCCCTGAGGTAATCTTTGAGAGGCCTGTGTGTTCGGAGTGCGGTTGGACGGGTGATGCCGTGCCGGTTGGTGAACGAACTGAAGAAGAGATAGCCCAGTTCATCACGCGCGAAGGCGAGAACTCTGATGAATGCGGCGTGATGCAGACGCCGCTCATGGAGGTTCTCGGCAAACGACCGAAGTAATCGGCATACATAGAAAAGGTCACGATGACCTGCGACTCGAGGGGCTTTATCACGCCGATGCTGACAATGCGCCAAGAGCTGCGAAGGTAAGCTTCATCCGCTCAAATGCCATCTGGGTAATGAGAGCCCGCCTCCAGAATCTGTGAGGCTCCTCCGACTTCTTCCCACCTATTCCCGTCTCAAAGCAACATCGAGAAGGTCCGAGACCCACTGAAGCTCACTGGGGGAGAGGCCTGCGAGCTTGAGGCCGATTTCATTGAACTTGGTGCGCGAAAGAGTACCTGAGGGGACTTCGGTGGAGAAGAGCTCTGCCGGGTCAATCCGAAGGGCACCCGCGATCTTCTCGATCATGGGGAAACTGGCCCCGACAGTTCCGCCTTCCAGCTTCCGAATAGTATCGACACTGACGCCAGCATCCTCTGCAAGCTGCTCCTGGGTGTAGCAAGCCCGCTTGCGGTGTGCCGCCAAAAGCCTTCCAAATTTGACCTGTAGGTTGCTCATGCCGATCTCCATCGACAAAGCAATACAGCGGGTGCTTGGTTAACATCAGGGATTTTGGATACATGTTTTTGTATTTATGGTAACCATATTGCAATTAATTGCATTGAGAATACGAATATCTCATCGAACCGCATCCCCTGATGCGCACACTGTCCCTGTCTTATCCTTGGATCTGGAGCCAGCAGAAATACCATGATCATTCGTTCTCTCTTGGCGTTGCCTCTCGCCCTCGTCACCGTTCCCGCATTTGCAGCCGATCCGATTGCTCCGCCCCCGAGCTTCGGGATTGGCAGCCCCTATGGCACTGTTTCAGCCAACCGCTCCTCGTATGAGACCAGCACTGAAGTGGAGAGCTGGAACAGTGCCTCGGGTTACCTCGAAGGCGGCTATGGCAAGGTCGTGAAGGTGCCCGACGATCTTGATGCTCTTGGTGTCGATGATATCGATAGCTGGAGCCTCAGAGGGTCGGTCAATGTTGGATTGAATGAAGGCTGGAATGTCCAGCTCGATGTCGACTATGGCAGAACCAACATTGAGGATGTCAGCACAGATGGCTTTGCCGGGACGGCTCATGCCTATTATCGCTCAGATGAAGGCTATGCGCTTGGGGCCTTTGCCAAGGCGTCCCGCTTAAAGTCAGACGATCTTTCAAACTTCCTGAGCTTTGTCGGGGTAGATGACAGCCTCACGGATTATGCCGGTGGCCTTGAAGCGGCCTTCATGACGGATCGAGCAATGATTTATGGCAATGTCGGGTTCGGTCAGGCTGACGGTCTGGGCCTGACGTGGGATCACTATATGGGCGGGCTCGGTACCCGGCTCTATGCCAATGACAACCTCCGCTTCGATCTCGAAGGTGGGCTCCACCGTTACAGCTCCAATGGAGCCGATCTCGATACCCGCTCAATCAAGGTGGCTGCGGACTATCGTCTTGACCAAGCCCCAATCACCCTGACAGCGGGATATCGCTATGATGACATGGAAGTCTCAGGTGGCGGCTTGTCCTATAGCTCAGATCCGGCTCACAGTCTGTTCACCCGCATCCGCTTCTCCTTTGGCTCCGACAGCCTCAAGGACGAAGAGCGCAATGGCCCTCTCTGGACGCAGACATCCCTGTTGCCGTGATGAGGAGTTTACGTTCTTACTGAGCCTCGATTTAGCATCTGCCTTGTCTGATCAGCCACCGGTTGAAATTAACCTTCTATTAAACAATCGCTTGCTCTGACACCCGTTTCGACGAATCCTGAAGTATTGGCAACTCGATACAAACTAGGGAGGAAGAGGTTGCTCAAGCTAGATGACAAGCGTTTGAGCACCTCCCACAAGAATATGACCAGCAGCACGGGCGAAAAGCTGAAAGAGATCGTAAGTCAGGAAATTATCCTCAACCCATACGAATATGAAGGCCTCATATGGTGCAAGCTTGCCCAGCCGGAACTTGCAGAAAAACTTGGTGTCACGACGCGAACCATCCGGCGGCTCATCTCGAGACCTCCGTTCGCTCGATATAGCAAGCAGATTGACGGCAAGAAGTTCACATTGGTCCGCATCGGAGAACCGTTACCCCCAAAGACCAACCATGGTGCCAATATTCTTGCGAAAATCTGGTCCACCTATATCTCAAAAGTGAAGTCGGACTGGGAGATTGAAAAGAAAGAAAAACTCGCAAAAGCCAAGGGCCTCGAAGAAGCTGATTCCCAAAAAACATCGAAAGAAATCAAGGATAAAGACTGGAATTTGGCGAAAAGAACGATCAAGCCAAATCGGAGGGAATACGGTTGCCTTTGCGGGCTGTGGGAGCTGTGGCCAGATGGGCAACAGGCTAAGATTTTCAAAAAGGTTCTCAAGGAGTGGCATATCTTTTGTGCTGGAATGTTCTGGCAGCAATCGTTTGACGAGGTCGAAGGAGAACAGGCTGAAAAGAGATTTTTCCATTATCCCTCTATTACAGTCATCCGCCGTTATCACATGGTTGCTCTAGAGATGATTGAAATCGAGACACAAGATAAAGGCAAAAATCCGCTTCCTTGGTTGAAGGCGAAAAACCCATCCTTGTGGAAGCATCTCGATAAAAAAGGCGATCAAAAGGGCGGTAGTAAGCCTGAAACTCCCGTTGAGGAGAGTGTGTCAGGAGGTTCCGGTGACGGAGACATGTCCGAATCCTCTTGACCACAATATTTTCATATAAGAATGGTTTACCTCTACAAATCCCCCTTTAGCCACGGGGTGAAGATGATTAGGACATAGGGTGATATGTAGAGGTGTTAGATTTCGCTACGCTCAATCAACGGGAGCGTGACCGGATGAAACAAGATTCCGAGAGGATAACGAGGGGAATGGGATAGGGAGAAACTGAAAAGATCTCATTTCGGAAGCATATGAAAAGGCGCGCGACTTTTCTCGCGCAGTTCACAGGCTTACCTTTGCGCTTCGTGGTCTTCGCCATTTCTTGTCATGATGCCAGGGATATTCGAGAGCGAGAGCAACCTTTCAGCTAGAAAACGCGCTCAGAAGCTCTGTAAGGGGTTTTGGGGTCTCAACTAACGGATACCAGAAATTCAATAAAATGCCCTGAGAGGACATCCTGGGGCGTTTAAGGTGCCATTTTAAGGCTACACCAACCCGAAACCTGAATGCCCGACCATCAAATTGCGTAATTGATGTGTGCTTTCATCGAATCCATGGTATGTTGCATCCATGAACAACGCGACCAAATTTGACATTGAAGCATTGGCCGTCCCAACCGAGGACGATGTATCTGCATGGAATGCCCTCACCCGTGAGCAGCAGCTTCAGGTAATGCAGGAAGTGTCCGATCATGCCGACAGCACCACGCCTTGCGGCAGGACTATGGATGACATCAGAGCATCCCTCCGCTCTCGAAGGCAACAACAAGCCAGAGCATGAACCAGTATCAAATTTCCCTGAATGCAGAGCGCGCGATCCTCGCCATTGCTGACTATACTGATGCTCGTTTCGGAGAAACACAGACAGAGGCCTATCTGGCCGGATTGGAATCTAGTTTCGGATTGATTGCTCAGTTTCCTGACATTGGCGTTGCCGAGTTCGAAATCAAGCAGGGGCTGCGCCGCTATCAATTCCAAATGCACAACATCTTCTACACTCAGCAAGATGGCTATGTGCTGATCGAAAACATCATTCACTCCGCCTGCAACATCCGCAGCAATCTGTTTTCCTGATCTGCTCCGCTTGAAGACTGGCTTCACACCCACAACAATAATTTCTAGTAAAAATAAATATTCCAGATTTCCAGCATAGGAATAGAAACACAAAAATCGGCATAAAATTGAACATCTATAATATTTCAACAGTATTTTCCCGAAGACAATTCATTCAATGCTATTTTTTTACTGTACAGCATGGATACAATCTGGATAAGGTTAGTCTGTATCCATCTTTTCGGATGGCATTGAATTCACTTGGTTTTTCGAGCTGAAAATTATTTCCCGCTTAGCTCCACCATTTTTTCCCGTTTTCAGATATTCACGGATATAGCGCTTGACTTAAATGGCTGGCATTTTCGTTTCTTGTGACGCCTTGCGCTTGCAGAAAATCGGTCTTAATGGCAGGAATATTGCGGACATTGGGTGGAGAGTTGGCTATCCGAATTTCAGCGTTCGGATAGCCAGCAGGAACATGATATTCTCTGCCATCGGGTCCTAGCTCTCGCATAACCCTGCTGTGGCAATGATCGCAAGAAGCCCGGCGCTTAATCCTCGCAAACTCTCTGCTGGCTCAACATCGATCCATTCATCAAGGCGATGCGCGTTACCACCTGCCCCGCCGTGACCAAAGCTAACGGCGGGAATGCCAAGCGACATCGGGATATTGGCATCCGTAGAAGAGGCCGAAAGCTCTGGTTTGAACCCGAAAGCAAGCAGAGCATCACAGCAGACCCTGACGATATCTGAGTTTTTGTCGGTGGAACCTGCTGGCCGGTTGCCAATGCACTCTATATCGACTGAAATTTCGCCTGCTTTCGTGTTTCCGCGGCCATTCTCATAAGCAACAGCTTCCTTGATAAGCAGATGAACTTCATCATTCAGCCGCTCAAGAATGTCGGCATCTTCAGAGCGCAGATCAATCTCGACCCAAACAGCTTCCGGAATGGCATTTACCGATGTTCCGCCCTGAAACACGCTGGCACAATAGGAACTGCGCGGCTCGCTGGGGGCTTCAAGCTTTGACATCCCCATAAGGAAATGACCAAGAGCATAGGCTGGGTTAACCCTGCCAAAGGCACCAAGGCTGTGCCCTCCCGGCCCCTTGAAAGTGATGCGATAGCGACGCGAGCCCACAGCGCCCGTGGTCAGGTCATGCGGTTCGATGCCGTCAAAGGTGAAAAAGGATCCGATCTTGTCCTTATAGGCGCTTTGGCTAAACAGATAGCGGGTACCTCTCAGATCGCCAAGCCCCTCTTCGCCCACATTGCCGACAAAAAGAATATCCTGTTCTGTCTCGATGCCAGCGGCATCCAGAGCACGAATGAAGGCCAATAATGCGGCGAGACCTCTGGTGTCGTCACCGACACCGGGCGCCATCAGTTTTGTGCCTTCACGCCTGACCGTTACATCAGTCCCTTCTGGAAAGACTGTATCAAGATGCGCAGCAACTGCTATAAGGGTGCCGTTTCCCTTACCGCGACGCAGCCCCGTGACATTGTTGATCGCATCGCGCGAGACATCTTCCAAGCCGAGGGCCTTGAACAAGACCTCATAGGCTTTGCTGCGTTTTTCTTCCTTGAAAGGAGGTGCCGGTACTTCCGTTAGGGCGATGATATCCTCCACGAAACGGTCGTGATCTTCATCAAGGGCGTCCACAGCCTTTCTGAATTTCTGGCTCGCACGAATAACTGATACGTCTTTGGTCATGACAAATCTCTTCTTCAACCATGCCCGTCAATTGGCGACCGGCATTCCGAACAACCTCTAGGGCATTAAAGGCTTAGCCGCCAAGCCCCTGGATATCAATAACCGGCTTCGCGCTTCCTTTTACACTTGTTGTTCCCCAACGGCCCTGCGTCAGCCATTACACGAAGATGGTGCAGACGATCTCTGCGTCGCATAAGCCTCAGATTTAAAAGCGGCTGTTCAGGCTGAATTTTGCCAGAAAGTTTCAAATCCGATCACAGATTAATAGTTTGGACGGTTTCGTCAAAAAACATTTCAATCTTTTTAAAAATTGCAATAGATTGCTCCCGTTATGCTTGAACTATATATTCACCACAATATTTAAGACCCATTGGAAATTTGCTGTTATGTCTGATAGTGCCTTTGGCCGCCCGGCTCCTGTAAGCTGGTTGCGTTTCCTTATCTTGATATTCATTTCCATCTTCATCCTGTTTGCCAATCCCTTTCACGTTCTGGACGAAACCTCTTCAATTTCCGAACGCCTTGCTCATAGGGCAAATGCCATTTTGCGGACCCAAAATGCGGGAGACAGTGATGTTATCATTGTATCGATTGATGACGCCTCTATTCGCGAGCTCGGCAAAGACACTGGCTACCCACTCATATTCAACAGACATAGCACGCTCTTGACCCCCATCATGTGTGCGGCCCCTTCCTCGGTGTTTATTGATATCGCGTTTCAAGGCGTGCGCGTTGATCATGAAGCCGAACAGACGGAAAAAAGTGCTCTAGATCTGCTATCGACAGCACTCACTCAGACACCCACTTCTGAAGAATGCCGAAAGCTGGTGGACTTGTCTAAAATCAGTCCTGATCGCCGCTCCGTGGCTGCCCCGGTCTATATGGCGCGACGGGCGCCGGAAGGTGATCACTGCGGGCAATCGGGTCTTCAAGATAATGAGAGGGCGTCTTGTTCAAAGAGCTCGTTTGTCGATACCCTTGGGGAGAATGTTCATCCTCTGACACTCTCGCGCGCAACCGAATATTCAACCCAACTCAGCTATCCTCTTGTATCCAACCCATTCAACAACCTGCGCTTTGATGCCGATGCTCGTGCGTTTGAAAAAGCCCAGGGTGTGCACGCACAACCCTCTCCAGCTTTCGCAATGGTCCAGGAAAGATGCGCGCAGAATATTGCAAGTAAATCCGAGCAGGAATTGTGCCGGGCGTTGGGTAAAGAAATCGAAACCCCTGTTTCCGGGCCATTGTCGCCAGATAGAGTTCTTGCGCCCAATTGGCGCTATTTCTTTTGGGAAACACCGCTTCTAAGTCACCTGTCACAGCGCCATCGGGATGATGCCTCACCCGATAGCTGCTCGTCCTATCAAAAGGTCGGCAAAAACGGTCCTGACTGGTGGACCAAATTGCGCGTGCTGTTTTGGGCCATCACTCAGGATCTCCTCAATCAGCTGAGCCCGTTCGATGCTCCTCTGGTTTTCGGGCAATCGAACTGCTCTCCTTATCCCAATATTTCAGCAGTCACGTTGAAGGATCTTTATCAGGCCTGCTCTACCGCCCATAACTGCAGTCAATTGACGGAACTTTTTGCGGGTAAATCCGTCATTTACGGTTACAGCGCACAGGCGGCAAATGACATGATAGACACGCCGGTCCTAGGTTTTGTGCCGGGACTTATGGTCCATGCAGCAGCGACTGACAGTCTGATTAATCAAGGGAAGAACTATTGGCGCCTTGCCTTGCCCGAACGCAATATTCTCGGCTTCGAATTGCAGGTAGATAGCAACAAAATCTCGTTTCTTCTCGTTACTTTCTATCTGTTGATGGTCATCTTTTTCTCGAGATTGAAGCGAGGATCAAGCCTTGCCTATCGGGTGGGACTTGTCTGTCTGTTTCCAATCAGCATTTGGCTGCCGCAGTTCTTGAATCTCTCCCCGATCGATTGGGTGGCCTGTTTCGTGATCATCTGGTCATTTATGCCAGGCACGGACGAGATCCTTGAAGTTGCCATATCCAGATCCTGCAAAGCCCTTCGGTTGTCGTACAGATTTATCAAGGTAAAGGTCCTGCGATCAACATGAGCTGAGACGGGAAAACCACCATTTGAAACAACTCTTGATAGGTTTTACTCCGTACTTGACAAGCAACCAACGTCATTCATACTCCGTTTAGAATTTGTTAAGGTTGTATCGGGTTGAAGCTTATGTCTGGCTATAAGAGCATGAAAGCGCAAAGTTTTTCTTTTGGTGCTGCGGCTATTGTCTTGTTGTTTTCTCTCACTGGCTGCAATGAGGTTACATCGAACCAGCAGCCGCCAATGGAAAGTGCCGCTTTGCCATCGCTGCCTGAAAATGAGCCACTTGCACCAAGCCAATTCGGGCCGACGAGCCATGAGCAAGTCGCTACGCCTCAACCATCTTACGGCATGGCTCAGGGTTCAAGCGCCAACCCGGTGACAATGCCCGCCGCTCCCGTCAACAAAACTCAGCTCCAGCCAGCAGCCACAGAGAGAAAAGCGCAGCCAGCCCCGTTGCCTCCAGTCATCAGCTATGTGTTGCGCTTTACCCAGTCTCCTCTTCCGGCATGGCAAGCTTTGCCGCCCCAAAAGGCGCAGAAAGTTTCCCTCAAACAGGAAGACTTTTTCAAGATGAGTATGAATACCGGCTTGCATGTACCCGTATTCAAAAAATCCGGACGCTTCGTTCAGATACTTTCAAAAACGAATGGGCCAGTTTGGGTCCGCGAATTTGATGTGATGTTGCCTCCAGAAAAATGTGTCGAAGGCAGAGGACTGAATGTGGGTGGTCGGGGAGGCAACCTGGTGTCCTCCGGGCTTTCCCATGGGGATATTATCTGTAAATAAAGCCAAGGTGTCAGGTTATGAGAATTTCAGTATCGAGTAGTTTTCTATTGTTGGCAGCGCTTGCCCTGTCTGGTTGCCAGACGTCATCAATGACGGACTCTGTTTCAAGTTCGGTCAAGCAGAGCATTGCCAACTTTTCAGGTGACGCCGAAGGCGAAGACACATCCTATCCCCATATCACGGCTTACAATAACGGCAAGATTTTTAGTCTAGCTCCTGCACCAGACCCTACCGTAATCCAGATGGGAGACATCAGCACCATTCCAGTGCGCAATTCGGCGATGGAAGCGCATTTAAACAAAATCGCGCAAAACCTGCTACAGCATTGGGACGGCAAACAACCGGAAAGATTGGGAATTTTCATCTCGCCGGAAAGATCCTTCAACGGTAATGCAACACCGTTTGGCGACATTTTCGTCAGCTTGCGCGCGGTGGACAAAACAGCTTCAGAAGATGAACTCGCAGCTGTCGTCGCCCACGAACTGGCCCATATTCTTCTTGAGCACCATCTTGACCGGAAATTCGTCAAGCAAGTGACAGACATCGGGAGCAAGGCAACGACCGCCTATGCTGCGGCCTCTTACATCTCCCGTATGGACAAGCGAAAAATAGGGCCCGGCAAAGTCGAGTTTTACCTACCCGGCTCAAAGCAAGCGGCTGCGAGAAATGATGCATTGAGCGGTTTTGGTGTTTTCGCAGCAGGACTGACATTATTCTCGGATATCGGGCTCTCTGCATTTGACAGACATCAGGAATTTGAGGCGGACAAGTTTGCCGTGATGCTGCTCTACAAGGCTGGGTATGATCCAACCGCTATGACCGATGTGCTGGAACATATTCGAACGGTTGAAGCCGCGCAGGAGAAAATCGAGGCCAAGGCCCGAGCAGCCAATATATCCATTTTTAATATTGCGGCAGCATTTTCAGACGCTATCAAGAAGGATCATCCTTCTGCGACAAGTCGCCTTGAGAGTGTCAACAAGCAATTGCAAAAGCTTCTGGGAGACGATATCCCTCCGGAAAGAAGGACAAAGCGGCACAAAAGCGTAAAGGCTTCTGCCTCTTATAGAAATTTGGCGCATTTCTATAATTCGCTTCACGAAGATATCAGCGGAATTGCCGAACCGAACGGCGACAAACGTCTGATAAGGCTCCTGTCAACGCCTTATGGACGTCAGGCAATCCCGCGGACCATGGCTTACAGTTCGCTCAAGACTTTCTCACCAGACACAGCCTTCAAGCTGCTGAGCACCGCCTCCAATTCCGGATCGGCGCCCATGTCATACTATTCCTTCCTGGCTGTTGACCAGGCCGCTCGTGGCAAAGGCGATGACGCACACAAGACCATTGCTGCCATGCAGAGGCGTTTCGCCCCGGAAGCATCCTACCCGGTAGGCATTCTTGCCGCAGTCAGCCTCAAGGACGAAGAGTGGGCGAGCGACTTGAAAGGCAAATGTTATAAACAAAAAGACAAACGTATTATCGATGCCTGTAAAAAGGCGTCCGCCGGAGAAAGCTTGACGAGTGACGTGGAAACAACCGGAGGATTGCTTGATGCCTTGGGTAGCATGGGCAATACGAAGAATGGCAGTTCCACCGCTTTGGCATCGAGCGGGCAGAATTTGAAGTCAATTCAAAACAAACTCTCAAATGTCGGGAATGTCTTTTCGAACATTTTCTAGCAAAAAGCTTCTAGGCGCCAACGCATGAGCTTGGCGTGGATAAGCCTGATGATCGTACAGGAATGAGGGCATGGTGGTTTGGCACCTTGCCCTTTGGAATGCTGCATTTGAAGGATGCGGGACGCGGAGCGATCTTGAGCGACACATCATCAACTCCCGGGCGGGAGAAAGAACAAAGTTGGCAAAAAGCTGATGATAGTCTTGATTGACCTGAGCGTCGGCCGCAATTGCAGCCAGATGCGCCCTCCCCTGTGTTAAGGAAGCTATGGAGGCTAAATCAGCGTGCCGATCAAGATTGTGGCTGTCTGCTCAGGTTAGCTGCATCAGAGAAAACCTTGCGGCCTTCTTTCTGGAGGGAACAGTTTTGGTCTGAAGCACCAGTTTTCCGTCCTGAAGCATCATGCTTCGTGTAGCCAGTCTGCCAAGAAAGGCCTTGTCATGGGAGACAAGGATCATGGCGCCAGAAAAAGTCAACAAAGCCTGCTCCAGCAATGCCCCGTTTGCCTCGTCAACGCCATTTGTGGGCTCATCAAGGAGCAGAATGTCGGGTTTCATGGCGAACAGACCTGCAAGGCAGATGAGGCGCTTTTCACCGCCGGAAAGCTTGTGTACCAGACGCTCGGACAGATGGGTCAACCCCAAGCTATCAAGCGTCTCGCTGGCGGTTTGTGTTGCTTGTTCATTGGATTGCCCAAGGTTCAGCGGGCCAAACGCGACATCTTCCAAAACCGTCGGGCAGAATAGCTGATCATCGCTATCTTGAAACAGGAAACCCATGCGTTGGCGGGCCATGCGAAAGTCTGCTTCGCTTTGGCAAGGCTTGTCGAAAAGCCTGAGTTGACCGGAGACCGTGCGCTCAAGACCTGCCAGAGCCCGCAACAGCGTTGTTTTCCCAGCCCCATTTGGGCCAACAATAGCCAGACGCTCCCCCTCGCACAAAGAAACACTTGCCTCTTCGAGCACGGGTCTGTCATCGCGATGGACGGTGATATTGTTTGCATCGATTAGCGGAACCATACGATATCCCAATAAAGCAGAGCGAGCCCCGAAACAAGCAAGAATGATGAGGCCAGCCAATCCGCAACAGGAATAGACGGCAATGTTGGTGTTGGAAACTGCCCGGCATAGCCTCTTACACGCATGGCTTCATCCACCCTGTCGGCACGGGCCATCGCGCGCAAAAGCAACATGCCGATCATATTGCCATAAGTCTTCCAAGTGTGAAGGTTCGAGCGCGGTCTGAATGACCGCATGCGCATGGCGTCATGCATTCGGGTGAATTCATTTTTGATAATGGAGAGATATCTTATCAGGCCAAGGAAAATGCGAACAAGCGCCTCTGGCACCATAAGCCCCCTTAGGGCCTGTCCGATACGAACCGGCTCGACATGCGCAAAACAAACGGTGAGCAGCAGCAGCGACGCGCTCACCTTCAGGGCCACAACCAGCGCCCGCTCTACGCCCTCCCAACTCGCCGTGAGCCATCCCATTTGCAGCATCGGCTCTCCGGGGATCGTCAGAGGCAGTGTAATGACAATCAGAATGAGGAATGCTTCCAGATGCAGCAGACGCCGCCAGGCGACAGGGGTGCCGGTCAGCAAAACCATGGCAACCATCAAGCCCAGATAGGCAAGGCTTGGTGCGACATGCGAGACGGGGGATTGGAGAAGAACGCCACCAAATGCAACAAGGATCCTGAGGCGCAGATCGGTCGGCATTATCATCTATGTTTTCCTCTCGCCCAAAGAGCGATGCCGGCAATGCCGATTATCAGACAAATGCCGGAGATAATGTCAGTGAAGCGCAAGCGGGCATCCATCTGTTCAATCCGCTCCAGCAGTGGAGCGATCTCGCGGGCAACTGCAGTCTCTATCATTTGCTCCGTTACGCCAGAGGCATTCGTGCCAGCCTGCGCCTTGGCTGGTGCTTGAGTGCTGTTCTTCAGCTCTTTCGAAGGGGCCGCGCCAAACCGGTCTGCCGAGAGAACCCGCGTGGCAATATGGCCCTCACCAGAGTTCAGCGTGATGCTAAGCGGCCCCATGATCTTTTCAGGCGTGGCAAAGTGAAAGCCCCCTTGATCGTCAGTCCGTCCGTGAGCCACATCCTCACCGGACATGACCGCTTTCCACTCGACATCTTGCGGGCGCCCCCCGCCAACAAAGAAGCCGTAGCCTTTGACTTCGCTTCCTTCGACGGTAGCAAAGACGCGAAGGCTGTGCGCGTATGCTGGCTCAGCGATCCAAAGGCCAAACAAGACAAGCGTCAGAAAGCGGATCATTGGTCAGCACCTTTTCTGGTTGGCATTTTCTCGACCAGCATTTGCTTGGTTACGAGGGGATATAGCAAAGTCGGATCGGTCTTTTTCAAAAAGCCGATAACAGTGCCGCAAATCAAAGCTTCCCCGATGGACAGCGGCAAATAAGTTACAAGGACGATTTTCGCTGCAGGAACATAATCCGAGGACGAAAGCCACAGGGAAAGGGCAACCAGTCCACCGGTTCCGAACACGGCCACAGCAGCACCAAGGGCTCCCAAAAGCCCTGCCTTGGCCGGAGTGGACGCCGCTCTGATCATACCGCCCAAGACAAGCGCCACGAGCAGGCCGGGCAATGCGATATTCACGGTATTGACGCCAAGTGTCGCCAGACCACCGAAACCAAACATCACCGCTTGCAGAACCAGAGCAACCAGAACCGCGGGGAAAATTCCAAAACCAAGCATAAGCCCCATCAATGTTGAAAGCAGCACATGCACGCTTGATGGCCCCACAGGCACAGACAAGAGGGATGCTGAAAAGAACACCGCAGAAAGAATGGCAATGCGCGGAATGGCGCGGTCATCGATGGAGCGCACACCAGCGGCAACACCAGCAGCAGCAATTGCGCCGCCTCCGATCAGAACCGGAAGCGACAAGAGGCCGTCAGGAATATGCGCCATTATTGAGCCGTCTTGGCGTTGACCCAGATCAGGGCACCCTCTTCGACGGGTACGGTCTTACCTTCTGGAGACGTCATTGGTTCGTCCCCCTCCAGCAGCGCAGCAAAGCCCCACCAACCTGCAAATGGCATTGCGTAGGAGAAGGTTCCATTGGCGTCCGCTTTGATCACTTGTGTGATATAAGCATCGTTCGGAGCCTTAATGCCTTGATCGTTGATAAATTCAACCTCGATTTCTGCAAAAGGAACAGGCTTCCCCCCCTTGGTGACGACGCCGGTAAAGAGATTGCCGGTCCATAACCCGGTTGGCTGGGTCAGCGGCTCGATCTCAACGGGAAAACCGACGCTTTCATCCCACCCTTCGCCCGTCGCATAGCTGTCGACAACGACCTTGGAATAGTGAACGATATATTTGCCTTCGGCAGGCTCCCAATAAGGCGCAGGTTCAATATAGTAAATGGCAGCACCGGGCATTTCCAGATCATCGGTGAGCGTGTAGGCCATGACGTCCCCTTGCGGAGCTTCGACGAGCTTGTCACGCAGGTCTGTTTTCACGCCGCCCTTGAGAACACCTACAGCCGTTGGCTTGGCCATATTCATGACAGGGCCACCTTCGAAGGGGTGGGTAAAGATCAGGTTGAGAGTAACCTCTCCGCCTTCCGGCAAAACATCTTGAGATGGAATAATTTCCTGAAAATGAGCCGAAGCGGTGCTGGCAAAAAGAGTAGCAATGGCAGCCATCGCCAGGGCGCGAGCGGTCTTGGTCATTGTATGGGGATCCTGTTTGGCTAAGAGGGACTCGGTATGAATATTTTTCGAATTAATCATACCTTCCCATTTTGTACAATACGTATTTATTTGCTTCTTCTGCTATTCCCTGTTTGCTGCTAGTCTTCTTTGCAGACTGAAAATCGTGATTTTTTATGAAAGGGCTGGGACAGACATGAAGCGAATAACAATCACGCTTTCAGATGAAATCGCAGCCGCATTGGACGGCTATATGAGCGAAAGCGGCGCCCAGAACCGTTCTGAAGCCATTCGGGATCTTGTGCGTCGCGCTATGCTGGATCGTCAGGATGGCGCCAAAGATGCAGATTGCCTGGGCATTGTTTCCTATACAGTTGACCAAACAATCCGAAATCTGGGGGCCAGATTGGCAAAACGCCGCCTTGACGCCCATGACAGGCACCTGACGGCCCTTTCCCTTCCTCTGGATCATTCCACATCATTGGAAATCGAGGTGACGCGCGGAAAATTAGGCGAGGTCTCATCCGCCGCCGAAACGCTGTTTCTGGAACGAGGCGTGGCGCATGGCGCCCTCTCATTGGTGCCCGTGGCTGCCAGTTGCTCCCATCATGTCCATGCCGGGGAAACCGCGTCGCCGCATCACCATATTGAGGTTCAGCAAAGTTTCAGCAACAGTCACGACAAGAAGTAACCTGTGCGCTTATTTGCCTGTAACTGAGAGCCCTTCCAGCACGCCTGCGTTATAGCGCTTCCGCTGTCAAGACTGCGCTGTGCTTCCTTCGTAAAATGAAGACGACGTAACCTTGCGTGACGATCAATGCGAAGGAAGCAATCGGATAAGTAATTTCTCCGAGCTCTTGCTGCTGCGCAAAATTCATCGCTTGATCGATAAAAGCCTGGAATATTCCCGATCCCAACGCGACCCAGCAAGAAAGCCCCAGAATCAGCAGTTCGTTTTGATTTGCCTTTTTGACCAGATCCGGCACCAATAGAGCTATGCCGAGGCCCCAGATGGCCAGATCATAATCATAACTGTATGGGCTGATCCAAACGGAGGCCATCGTAACAAAAGCCAGAAAGTAGCGCTGGTTAGTCCATTTGAAATAGCCGTAGATGGCCGTACCACACATGGCAACAGCCGTCATGATCTGAATGCCCAGAGCAATCGGAGCTGGCACATTGAACAAGAGGCATGTCGCATAAAGAGAAGTCATCCGGAACAATGGATATAACCCGCTTTTCAAAAACAGGCTCGCTTCTCTCACTCCGCCCAAAAAGTGTGTCCAGACTTCTACCCCGAACAACAATGTGACGCCCAAAGTCGACAGCAATACGATGAATAGAGCAATCAAAATGACAGGAACCCGGCGGCTCAGAAGCGTTACAATGCCAATAATGGCAGCCAGATGCGGCTTGATGATCATGAGCCCCAACGGTAGCCCTGCGATGCGGCTGTTTTTCATATATGCCCAAATGAACCAGCCAATAAGCGAGGCTGTCAAAAATCCATTTTGCCCAGACTTCAAATTCAGCGCCAACGTGGGGAAAAGAATAAACAGGGCGACGCCGAAATATTGGCGAGAAAATGTATGGACTACTTTGAGATATGCGACAAAGGACAAACCGGTAAACAGTAAATGCGCCCAGCCGATTGGCAAACGGGCAAACGGAGCCATGAAAACACCGAATTGCGGCGGATAGGTCCAGGGCATGAAGCTTTTATCACCATAAAAAGAAACAATTTCCTTGGTAAAATCCTCAAAATGATAGGCAAGCAGAAATTCGCCGCGCCATATCATGTCGCCGACGAGATAGAAAATGTCGAAGTCCGTCAAGGATTTCTCGGGCACGACCGAATTAGGCGCAGCAAAGCTCAAAGCAGCATAAACAAGCAAGCAAAGGCAAACAGCCAACACCGCTACCGTCGCTCGCTTGTTGAAGTCGGGCGCGAGAAAAAGAGATGTATTCTGCATCATACGATCTGTCACTTTTGCAATCAGTTGGAGTAAAATTGTCCTTGGTTTTAGAAATCAGAATTTGAGATGTTTGAAAATTGCCTCGGGAATCCCCTTGACGACCATCATGATCAGCCGCCAGAAAAACGGGGTGTAGAGAACGCTTTTGTCGCTCTCGATGGCCTTCACGATTGATTTGCCGACTTGCTCCGGCGAGGCAAATAGCGGCCCCTTTTCAATCGCCGCCGTCATCGGGGTATCGACGAATCCGGGTTTGATATCGAGAACCGTGACGTTGCTCTTGCAAAGTCTGCCTCTGAGGCCCTGCAAGAAGACCGAGACCATTGCCTTTGACGATCCGTAGACATAGTTGGATTGTCTGCCTCTGTCTCCGGCGACACTGGTGATCACGGCTATGGTTCCGAATTTCTGCTTTTCGAATTTATTGGCCAGATGGGTGAGAAGGGAGATTGTGCTGAGCGCGTTTGTCTGCAGAGCTGCAAGAGCCACGCTGGCATCTGCCTCGCAGGCAGCTTGATCGGGCAATATTCCGTGAGCGATAAGAACCCGATCAACCCGGCCCATCCGGGCGAAGATGTCGTTGACCATGGTTTCATGCTCCTCGATCAGGGCAATATCGAGAAGCTTGGTGTAAAGCTCGGAACAGCCTCGCACCTTCAGGTCTTTGGCGAGAACCGACAGCTTTTCTTCGTTCCGCGCGACCAGATAAAGCGCGGCTCCTTGTGAGGCATAAATGCGCGCAGCTTCTTTGGCGATCGCCGATGTTGCTCCGATAACAACGATATTTTGCATGCTAAAGTCCCAATCTGCGAGATTGAAGAGAATGGAAAAGCTTGTCCGCCTTCCATAAGCGTCTTACTTGCCGGAACGCATCAAGCTGTGGGTAGCCAGCCTGAAACATCTCTTGCTTCATGCGGCTGTCCTTGGAGAGATAAAGGCGCCCGCCATGCTCCAAAACGATCTCATCCAGCTTTTGAAGCAAAATAGCCAGATCCGGTTCGATCTTGAAATCCAGTGCCAATGTGTAGCCTTCGAAGGGGAAGGAGAGATAATTTTCATTGCTCGGACCGAAAGCCTTCAGAACAGCAAGAAACGAGCCCTTCTGAGCGTTGGAAATACACTCCAGAAGCTTGGTCATTCCGCGTTTGCTTTCCGCCATGGGGAAGACGCACTGATATTGAACAAAGCCGCGCTTGCCATAGAGGCGATACCAGTGAGACAAACCGTCCAGAGGATAGAAAAAGGGTTCGTAATGAACGCAATGCTCAGAGACTTTTTTCCTCACTCGGTGATAGTAGAGTGTGTTGAAGGCTCTGATCGAATATTGGTTCAGCGTAAAGGTTGGCATATTGAAGGGCACCGGCAGCGTTACGCCGCCTTTCTCACGCAATGGATCAGAGCTTTTACGTCCCAATTCGTCAAGGCGTGTATGCTCACCAAGCATCAGCAAGGACCGCCCCAGCTTAGTGCCCCCACTCAGGCAGTCAATCCATGCGACCGAGTAGCTCGCCGAGCTATATTCCTCAAAAAGCTCAAATACTTCATCAAGGTTTCCGGCCTTGAGAATCGTCTCATTGATAAAGGCGGTTTCGATGGGTCTGAGCTTGATGGTTGCTTCTACAATAAGGCCCGTCAGGCCCATACCGCCGCAAGTGGCGCGGAACAATTTGATATTCTGGGAGGCGGAGCAAATGACCGTCTCATTCGTTGCTGTTCGCAACACCAGAGACTGAACATGATCGCTGAAACAACCATCCACATGATGGTTCTTGCCGTGTACATCACTTGCAATCGCGCCACCGACACTCACGAATTTTGTGCCCGGCGTAACAGGTAAAAACCAACCGTGCGGCACCGCAAAAGACAGGATTTCAGCTAGCGTTACACCGGCTTCACAAGTAAGAATTCCGGTTTCAGGCTCAAATGCAAGTAAATGGTCCAGCCGCTCACTGGACAGAATATTGGCAGAGAGCGCGCTATCACCATAGCTGCGGCCCATGCCTCTGGGGATCGCCGACAGGGAGCTGTCCAGCAACTGAGCTGTATTCAAATTGCAATCGGGGAAAATAAAATTCGCATCGATAGATGGATATCTCGCCCAACCTGTGGTTATCATGATGCGATACTCAATTTTGAAAAACGTAGCGTTTGTCCAGGTTATATTTGACGGTATAGCCGATCACCAAACCCAGCGTTGCTCCTACATATTTCATAGATTCGTTTTCAAAAAGATAAACAAATCCAAATTCGACGGCCCAGAATAGCAGAGTGGTCAATAAACCCATAATTGTGTACAAAATAAATTTCCCGCCATCATGAATGAGGGAACGGGATTTGAAATTAAATATAAATTTCTTATCGAGTATGTATTTAAGGACCAGGCCAACGAGTGTTCCGGTGGCCATGGAAATGACTAGCGAGAATTGTCCGCTGTAGCAGCGAAATGTTATTGCTTGTGCAGCAAGATTCGCGACGATCGAGAGTGCTGCGAATAAAACATAGAGTGTTACAGTTTTCATAGTTTTGTGCGGTTTCATCAAAGAAGAGAAAATATGGAAAATAATCCGTCATCTTCACATCACGGCATATCAATTCTGGCCATGATAAAATTGTTGAGGCCCAAGCAATGGATCAAGAACAGCTTCGTTCTGGCACCTTTGGCCTTTTCCGGTTTGTTTCTGGACGGCGCAGCCATAAAGGCAGCTTTGATTGCGATGCTCTATTTTTGTGCCGCCAGTTCAGCAACATACATCCTGAACGATTACCAGGATATTGAGCGCGACAGACAACATCCGAAAAAATCAAAGAGTCGGCCGCTGGCCAGTGGAGAAGTATCGACCAGCCAAGCCGCGGTTTTGCTGCTGATGTTATATGGTTTTATCTGCACGAGTTATTTCTTTTCACCATCGGTAACGTGGATTTTGCTGATCTATATGCTTCAGAACATCGCTTATACTTATATTTTGAAGCACCAGCCAGTGATCGATATCTTCCTGATTGCCATCGGGTTCGTGCTGCGCGTCTATGCCGGAGCGTTTGTTCTCGATGTTCCTGTTTCTTCCTGGATGTTTTCCACGACCCTTTGTCTTGCTCTTTATCTAGCCTCAATCAAGCGGCTACAAGAGCTGCAGCAATCGGGTCAGGATGGGCGAAGCGTGCTGAAATATTACACGCCAAAGCTCGTTGAACGCTATGCAGAAATGTCTGCGACCGGCGCTCTTTTATTCTACAGCCTGTTCGTCATCACCAACCAGCCTCAGATGGCGATCACAATCCCGATCGTGTTGTTTGGATTATTTCGCTACTGGTTCATCGTTGATACGCAAGATGGAGGGGAGTCGCCCACCGATGCGCTCCTGTCTGACTGGCAAATCCTGCTGACGATACTGGTCTGGATTTCGACATGTCTGTGGATCCTTGCTCAAAGTCATGTCTGAGCATGCCCCAGCCTGACAAATGAGCCGTTGCGGCTCATTCTTCCTATCATCGACGGTGTCTCAGCTTTTGACCAGCGCTGCATGGCGCGGAGAAAAGCTGTTGCTGATTGGCTCTGCTGCGGCTCCAATCGCTACAGTCCATAGATCGGAAGTGCCAACGATAAGGGCCGAGCCTCCCTGCTTTTTCATCTCTATGTTGATCTTGGAGACCAGAAGCGAGATCAACTGTTTGGGAGCGGTTGCACACAGGATGATGGCTTCTGGCGCGAACAGGAGGTTGATCGATAAAGCGGCCCAACACAGATGGCTTGCAGCCGCCTGAAGCCAATCGAACAGCTGTTGATTTTGGCTTTGCAAGGCCGTTTCGATCTGTTCGAACAAATCATCATCGGAAGGGTTCCACCCCATGGCATTGCATAAAGAAGCTAGCGAGGCGGTATGCTCCAATGTTGCAGAGCCATCTTTGCTGCCCATCGAATGGGCCATTGGCTTGACCAAGCCGATTTCACCGGCGTTGCCGTCTGCTCCGGTATATAGCTCGCCATTAATGATGATGCCAGCCCCCAGACCAAAGCCGAAATAGAAGCACACCACATTGCGCATGGCATGCGCATTACCGATCAATTGCTCCGCGATGGTCGCGGCGGCGGCGTCATTTTGCAGACTAACTTCCAGACCGGTTCTCTCATTAAGGCGCTCGACCAGAGGAAACCGCTGCCATATCGCCATCGAGTAAGCATCATCGTCGGCATCAGGCGTCAAGGCGGCCGATTTGCCGAACGGGCCAGGCATGGCCACCCCGAGGCCTGCCGTCCGTTCCGAAGCGCCTTCGCACATCTGCTCCAGCTCCTCTCTTGCCTTTTCGATGAGAGCGACCAGCGTTTCAAAGCCTTCCTCCGGATTGACGCAATCAAGCCTTGCGGATCTGCGGATCAAAATATCTCCCGTCAAATTCACCACGATCAGACGAGCAACATTGCGGTCGATTTGCAGGCCAATCGCGAAAGCCCCATTGGAAGCCAGGGTGTAAGGCGTCGCAGGTTTTCCGCGTCCTTCCTTGATCGACTTCATGGGCATGACCAGCCCATCCTGTTCCAATTCGTCAATGATGTTGGAGACAGTTTGCTTGGTCAGGCGGGTGGCGCGCGCAAGCTCCGCCCGTGACAAGGCCTTGTTCACGCGGATGGCATCGATAATAACGCGCCGATTGTGAGCCCCTGCACTTCCGGCATTGCTACCAAACACAGCTCTAATGAGTGATTTCTTGTTTTTCATAAAAAGACATTGACATGACTGGGTAACTTACGCAATCATTAAGTCCAGTAAATTGACTAAATAGCCATCAAAGAGCTATCGGCCTCCTCCCAACTGGCCAAATCACCCCATGCGACGTTGAGCAAGATATTTGCCTAACGTTATTCGAACCCTCGACAAGCCTTGTCGAGTTCATTTTGAGGAGAACATAATGCGTTCAAAGATTACTGCAGTCTCTCTGGCAGCAACTGCGCTGACATTCATGGTTTCGGGTGCCGCCCTTGCCGAGACTCAACTCAATGCCCTGTTCATGGCGCAGGCCGCCTATAGCGAAGACGATATTCGCGCTATGACGTCGCAATTCGAAAAAGCCAATCCGGATGTAAAAATCAATCTGGAATTCGTCCCGTATGAAGGTCTGCACGACAAGACCGTGCTGTCTCAGGGCGCCGGTGGCGGCTATGACGTTGTTCTTTACGATGTGATCTGGCCTGCCGAATATGCCCAGAACAAGGTTCTGGTCGATGTGACAGACAAAATCACCGACGAAATGAATGTCGGTATTCTTCCCGGTGCCTGGACAACCGTCAGCTATGATGGCAAACGCTATGGCATGCCTTGGATTCTTGATACCAAATATCTTTTCTACAACAAGGAAATGCTGAAAAAGGCTGGCATCGAAAAAGCCCCAGCCACATGGGCGGAACTAAAAGCTGACGCCCAGAAGATCAAGGACGCAGGTATCGTCGAATATCCGATTGCATGGAGCTGGGCACAGGCTGAAGCCGCAATTTGCGACTATACGACCCTTGTTTCGGCCTATGGTGGCGATTTCATCAAAGACGGCAAGCCAGCCTTTGCAGAAGGTGGCGCACTCAAGGCTCTCGACTATATGGTCGACAGCTACAAGTCTGGCCTGACCAATCCAAACTCCAAGGAATTCCTTGAAGAAGACGTCCGCAATGTGTTCCAGAATGGCGATGCTGCTTTCGCCCTTAACTGGACATACATGTATAACCTTGCCAATGATCCAAAGGAAAGCAAGGTTGCTGGCAATGTTGGGGTTGTCGCCGCTCCGGGCGTTGATGGCATCAGCGAAGAATCCGCAGTGAACGGCTCCATGGGCCTTGGCATCACTTCCACTTCCGAGCATCCTGACGAAGCATGGGACTATATCGTCTTCATGACCTCTCAGAAGGTTCAGAACGAATATGCTCGTCTCAGCCTGCCAATCTGGGCCAGCTCCTACACAGACCCTGCAGTCACCAAAGGACAGGAAGAATTGATCGCAGCGGCTGAAAAAGGCCTTGCTGCCATGTATCCTCGTCCTCTGACGCCGCACTATCAGGAAATGTCCCTTGCTCTTCAGCAGGGCATTCAGGAGGCTCTCTTGGGCATGTCTGCTCCAAAAGATGCCCTCGAGGCAGCTGCTGAGAACAGCGGACTTGAATAAGTAGAGTGCGTGTCGGGATCCTTGATCCCGGCACCGTCCGGTTTGCTTGCGGAAATCATCTTGGTATGCAGTCCGCAAAAGGCTGTGCTTGAACCGACGTGGTGGGTGTGAAAAGCCACCATAAGCCCGGACTTCGACCCCAATTCAATGCTATTCTGTATGAAGGTCCAATCTCATGTTGTCTGACCGCAAGGCTCTTCATGTCTGGTTGTTGATGCTTCCGCTTCTGTGCGTGATGATCGCAGTAATCGGCTGGCCGTTGATCGACACGATCCGACTGTCCCTGACCAACACACGTCTTGTCGGCTCTGAGGGAGACTTCGTCGGTCTACACAATTTCACCAAGATGCTTGCGAGCCGGAATTTCCAGAGAGCCTTTTCCGCGACAATGCAATTCACCCTGATTTCGGTGACGTTGGAAATTGTGATTGGTGTGTTGGTGGGGCTGCTGCTTAACCAGAAATTCTACGGCAGAACCATTTTGCGCGGCATGCTGATCCTGCCATGGGCCTTGCCGACGGTGGTCAACGCCACGCTCTGGCGCTTGATCTATAATCCCGAATATGGTGCGCTCAATGCGGCACTGCTCAAGTTCGGCTTCATCGACCAGTATCAATCCTGGCTCGGACAACCCAACACGGCCATGATGGCCCTCATTCTGGCAGACCTCTGGAAGAACTTCCCACTTGTTGCCCTCATTGCTCTTGCCGCCCTGCAATCCGTGCCCAACGACATTCGGGCAGCGGCCATTTCAGACGGTGCCAACGCCTTCCGGCGCTTCCGCTATGTCATCATGCCCTATCTCATCGGTCCCCTGATGGTCGCCGTTGTGCTGCGTACAATCGAAGCCTTCAAGGTATTTGACATCATCTGGATCATGACCCGAGGCGGGCCAGCCAACTCCACACGCACCTTGTCCATTCTGGTCTATCAGGAAGCCTTTGCCTTCCAGCGGGCAGGATCGGGGGCCTCGTTAGCGCTGATCATCACGCTCGCCATCACGGTTCTTGCCGTCATCTATATTCGCGTCATGCGCCACTGGGCAGGAGGAACCAACTGATGGAACATCAATCGCGTGCTTTCTCCATCTTCATCCATATCATGGCGCTTTTGCTGGCCATCGTCATTCTCGCACCGCTGGCGTGGCTGTTCATCATGAGTGTGTCTTCCAACGCAGACCTATCGGCCAAGCCTTTGCATTTCTGGCCGGAAGTCTTCGATTTCTCGCGCTATGGCAAGCTGCTTTCCAGCCGGGACAATTCCATGGGTGCGGCCTTCATTGCATCCCTCTTCAACAGCATCAAGGTTGCCAGCATGGCAACACTCATCGCGCTGGCTGTCGGCATTCCGGCTGGCTGGGCCGCCTCCCGTAATCCCAAGGTCGGCTGGTCTCTTGGTGCTGTCGTAGCGACCTATATGTTGCCACCGGTCGCGCTCTCGGTCCCACTTTACATGATCCTTGCAAAGGCGGGCATGCTGAACACCACCTGGGGGCTCGCCATAGTCTATTTGAGTATTCTGGCGCCCTTTGCCACCTGGCTGCTCAAGTCAGGCTTTGATCCGATCCCGCGCGATCTTGAGATGGCCGCCGCCATTGATGGTGCCCGCCTTGATCAAACCTTGCGGATCGTCATTCTTCCTCTCGCCATGCCGGTAATCGCGACATCGCTGATCTTTGCTTTCCTGCTGGCATGGGACGAGTTCTTCTACGCTTTGCTTTTCACCTCCAATCAGGATGCCAAGACACTGACTGTCGCCATCGCCGATCTGGCTGGTGGGCGCGTGTCCGATTATGGCCTCATAGCAACCGCTGGCGTTCTGGCAGCACTGCCCCCTGTCTTCGTTGGTGTCCTGATGCAAAGAGCACTTATTTCCGGCCTCACAAATGGAGGCGTGAAAGGGTAACATGACAAAGAAACCTGAAACCGAGGCACAATTGGCCATTTATGCCGAAATGGCAAAACAGCTTGGTGATAGCCGGGCTTCCATAGAAGGAGCCAAGAAACCAGCTGAAATGATTGCCCAATCCCTGCGCCAAACCGGTCGTTTACTGCTGTTGGGGATGGGCGGCTCCCATGCTGTTGGCCGTGCTCTGGAGCCGCTTTATCGCTCCTGCGGGATTGATGCGATTGCTTTGCCTCTATCGGAGCAACTCGGCCAGCCGTTGCCGCTGGAAGGGCGCACAATACTCGTTACCTCTCAATCCGGGGAAAGCGCCGAAGTGTTGCGCTGGTTCCGGGACTGTGCCCCCAAGACACATGTGTTCGGGCTGACAATGGAGCCGAACTCGTCATTGGCCAAGCTTGCTCCTTGTCTGGTCGGGGCTGGAGGCTCGGAAATTCCCTTTGCAGCCACACGGAGCCTGACGGTTTCTGCCGCCCTGCATGCCGCTGTGCTCGGAGCTTTGGGCTATGAGCTTGATGATCTGTTCGCAGTCTTGGCTTCAGAGGAGAGCGCAAGCCTTACGCCATCTCTGGAACAGGCCATCAATGCTTTGGCCGAGGTCCACACGGTGGTGACCTCATCGCGGCAATTACAGGGCGTGGCCGAAGCCATTGGCCTTGGCCTGACCGAGCTTTCCCGCCTACCGTGCTTCAGCCTTGAAGGCGGACAACTGCGACATGGACCAGTGGAAATGCTTGGCAAGACAGTCGGTATCGTTCTGTTCCGGGCCGCCGATGAAACCTGCGATCTGGTTACCGGCCTTGCCAGGTTCGTCGCAGCAACAGAGTCTCCGCTGGTGATTTTTGATGCTTCGGGCGAACCGCCGGTCGAGGGTGCGATCACCATCCGCTGTCAGACAGCAAAAGGACTTGCGGCGATCTTTTCCCTCTTGCCAGCGGCGCAACGCTTCATGGTCGATTTCGCAGCCTCCCGCGCGGGCAATGTCGGAACGCCATTGCGCTGCACCAAAGTCACCAGAGTTGAATGATAAGGGCTCAGTCAAGAATGAAGAAAAAAAGCTTAGCACTGGCGACCGTTGGCAATGTCAATGTCGATATGATCATGGGGCCTGTCTCTCCCAATCTGCAAAGTGGCACAGAGATGATTGTGGAGCATGACGAACTGCGCGTAGGGGGAGCGGCAGGCAATGTTGCTTTGGCGT
Source organism: uncultured Cohaesibacter sp. (assembly GCF_963664735.1). Classification (NCBI taxonomy): domain Bacteria; kingdom Pseudomonadati; phylum Pseudomonadota; class Alphaproteobacteria; order Hyphomicrobiales; family Cohaesibacteraceae; genus Cohaesibacter; species uncultured Cohaesibacter sp. Next base: position 2,679,327 of record NZ_OY761553.1, read on the forward strand.
GGCAGGCTCTCGGGTGTCCCTATCAGATTGCAGGCAACGTCGGAACAGATCACTTTGGCAGCTGGTTGCAAAGCCAGTTCGGTGCTCCGGCGAAGGGATGGCCGACAGCCAACGGCGGCACGACAGTCTCGGTTGGCATCACTCATCCGGATGGAGAACGCACCTTTCTGACAACCAAGGGTCATTTGCTTGCCCTTTCATGGAAAGAGGTTCGAGAGATGCTCGACTGGCAGGCGCTGTCGGGCGGCGTGTTGCTGGTTTGCGGATCATTTCTCACCGATAGCTTGACCAAAGACTATGGGCTGATGTTCGAGCATGCCCGATGCCACAATGTGAAGATTGCACTCGATACCGGTTGGCCTCTTGATGGCTGGACGGAAGACGTGAGAGCGCAGGCGCTCGAATGGCTCGCTTGTAGCAGTTACCTTCTTTTCAATGAAATCGAAGCCACCTCGCTTTCTGGCATGAGCGACATGAAGAAGGCCGCCCAATGGCTGCTTGAGCACATGCCAGCCGACAGTACCGTGATCATCAAACGCGGCGGCAAGGGAGCCTTTCTTTTGCGGTCCGATTGCAGTTTTTCATTAACAGCCCCCAAGGTCGAGCTGATTGATACCATCGGAGCGGGCGATGTTTTCAACGCGGCCTTTTTTGCCACACTGGCCAAACAAGGAGATTGGCGCGATGCCATGCAAGAAGCCATAACAACCGCTTCGCTGGCCATATCCACTTTCCCCAGACGCTACACTGATCAAACCAAGCGGGAGACTAGCCATGAGTTCGCTTGAACTTAGTCATGTTACCAAAAACTTCGGCTCGCAAGAAACCCTCAAGGGAATTGATCTCAAGCTTGAAAGTGGCGAATTTCTCGTTCTGCTTGGTGCATCGGGATGTGGCAAATCAACCCTTCTCAATCTGATTTCCGGCCTTCTGGACGCCAGCTCGGGCACCATCACGCTGGATGGCCGCAAGCTCAATGGCGTTCACCCAAAAGACCGGGATATTGCCATGGTCTTTCAGTCCTACGCGCTTTATCCGAACCTGTCGGTTGCCCGCAACATCGGCTTTGGCCTTGAAATGCGCAACGTGCCCAAGGCCGAACGGGAAAAGGCTGTTGCCGAGGCAGCAAAGGTGCTGCAAATCGAGCATTTGCTTGACCGCAAACCATCCGACCTGTCGGGCGGGCAGCGCCAGCGCGTTGCCATTGGTCGGGCTCTTGTGCGCAAACCCAAGCTTTTCCTGTTTGATGAGCCATTGTCCAACCTCGACGCAAAGCTCCGTATGGAAATGCGCGGTGAGTTGAAGCGCCTGCATCAGATGCTTGGGGTCACGATCGTTTATGTGACCCATGACCAGATTGAAGCCATGACGCTGGCAACGCGCGTGGCGGTGATGCGGGACGGGCATATTGAGCAACTTGGCACGCCAGAGGAAATCTACAACAGGCCGGCCACCACATTCGTTGCCGATTTCATGGGCTCCCCCCCCATCAACATGTTCGCTGGTCAACATCTGGCAGACACCAATCTGATTGAGCTTGAGCTTTCTGACACGCCGATTTCACTGGAAGGTCTTTTCGATCCGGCGACCTGCAAGCATATCCCCAAAAAGATTATCGTCGGCATCAGACCGGAAGCCTTCGTCCTTGAGCCTGTTGAAGGAGGAGTATCGGTTGAAGGCGTCATCGAAATCGTGGAACTGACCGGACCGGAAAAAATCGTTTCCGTCAATATCGAGGGAAACAGGCTGCTAGCCACATTCAAACCGGAACATGATTTCAGACCGGGCGCGAAGCTGCGGCTTTACGCAGCGAAGGAAAAAGCTTCCATATTTGATGCGGAAACAGGAAAAAGCTGGCCATAGCAGCCAGCACTCTTTCTGGTCCAACGTCTTGTTGAAGCAACTTCAATTTTGCAGGAAGTCTTTTGCTTGGCCAGATGGCGACTCATTGGCCAAGCCGAAAGCTTTTGCCTGAGATTCGCCATTTCCGGCACGCAAACAAAGCCTCTCAAAGCCTTTAGCGAAGGGATTTAAATTCCTTCATTTAGTTAATAACAAGAATATTGCACACAAATCACGCAATTTATCAAAATAATAATTTCAAAATCTGCCAACATTTAAATTGTATCATTCTCACAAATCTGATTTTTAAAGCGAATTGGAACAAAATATCTTATTTTATAATAGGTCAGCAAACCTGACATATTTCCTCTTCATCAAGAAAAACACTTGTGCTATTATTATAGACAAGATCGGAACATACATTCCGTAACTTCCGCTTTATGAGGAACAAAAAATGAGATATCTGACGCAAGACGAAATTAGCCACGCTCTAGCGCGCGGACATTCTGAGCGCTCGAAGCAATTTCATTTCGTGCTGTCTCGCCTGTTTGGCGCGAATACGGCCACCTCAGGAAGACGCACAACAAGAGCGCGCACAGCCGTTAAGACACGGGTCGCATCGGTCTAGAAAACTGACGTTTTCTATCCTTGTTGTTGAATAGATAAAAGGGAAGCTGAACGCGATGTCAGCTTCCCTTTTGCTTTGCTCACCCACCTCATGAACAAGCTTGCCACTCTCACAAGAGCGGCTTCAATTTTTCCATAACATCACTGACCATTGCCTGAGGATCGTTAGCGATATCAATCCGAATAACGTCCTCTTCTCCATCCGGCACTTCCAGCGCGGCGATTTGACTCTCGATCAGCTTGACCGGCATGAAGTGGCTTTGGCGCTCGGCCATGCGAGCTCTTACGAGGTCTTCGGCACCATCAAGAAAAATGAAGCGCAGATTTTGGGCTGCCTGGCGGAAAAGATCTCGATAGGCCTTGCGCAGGGCAGAGCAACTCAGCACACGAGTTTCCCCTCTTGCGTCCCAGTGAGACATTGCGGCGGCAAGCGTCTCCAGCCAGGGCTTGCGGTCTTCGTCTGTCAGCGGAATGCCCGCAGCCATCTTCTTGACATTGTCCTGCGAATGATAGGCATCCCCTTCTTCAAAGGGAACTCCGAGACGATCCGCCAGAAGCTTTCCAAGCGTTGATTTTCCACTCCCAGAAATCCCCATGACTACAATAATCATTTGCCCGGCCTCGTCGTATCTTGTCGAAGAAAAGCGCGGCGACTTATGTCGCTCCGCTTCATGCTTGCGATTGGTTTCCTGCCACAGGACATCCCTGATCAACCCTCAGGATTTGCTTCCCAATTGAAATGGAAATGGCCTTCCCTGTCCGTTCTCTCGAAGGTATGCGCACCGAAATAGTCGCGCTGCCCCTGTATGAGGTTGGCCCCCAGACACTCGCTTCGTCGCCCGTCGAGCCACCCCAAAACCGTATAGAAAGCGGGAACAGGAGTGCCCGTTGCTGCGGCGGCCATGACAACTGTGCGCAAGGCTGTCTCTGCCTTTTTGAGGGTTTCTTGCGCAAAGGAGCTCATCAGCATGTCGCTATCGGCAGGCATCGCAGCGATTGGGTCAAGCATCGCGGAACGGATGATACAGCCAGCGCGCCAGCCGCGAGCTACGGCCGCCAGATCTGTGTTCCAGCCATTGACGCGCGATGCTGTTGCAATCAGCTCCAGCCCCTGAATATAGGTCGCAAGCATTGTGGCCGGAATCGCCCTGCCGATTTGTTTTGCAAGCGCATCGCCCTCGATGGCCCCTGCCTTTACCAGATGCTTGGTGCCATCAAGGCGTTCCCGCCCAGATATGGCACGAGCCAGAAAAGCTGCCGCAATCGTTGGCACGGCAACACCATATTCAAGCCCGGCTTCAGTAGTCCAGCGGCCCGTGCCTTTATGCCCCGCCACATCGCGGATGATCTTCAAAATAGGCAGCCCTGTTTCCGGATCTTCTGTTCCGGCGATGCTGGCCGAGATTTCCATGAGGTAAGATGCGGCAGGGCCCTTGTTCCATTCGGTAAAGAGGGCGGCGATCTTATTGTGATCGCAACCGGCAGGGCCCGAAAGCAGCAGATAGGCTTCAGCCAAAATCTGCATCTGGGCATATTCGATGCCGTTGTGAACCATCTTGACAAAGTGCCCCGCCCCACCCGGACCATGTGCCGCGTAACAGGCCTCGCCACTGGCTGTCTTGGCCGCAATGGCAGAAAAAGGCGCATCAATATGGGCAAGCGCGGCTTTGTCGCCGCCAGCCATCAAGGCCGGACCAAAGCGAGCACCGGTTTCTCCACCAGAGACGCCAAGACCGATAAAGATCAGTTCCTTTTCGCTCATGCTTTGGGCGCGGCGCTCTGTATCGTGATAATAGGAGTTGCCACCATCAATGACGATATCACCGCTTGCAAGCAATGGAGACAGTTTCTCTATCATTGCGTCAACCGGATCACCGGCCTTGATCATCAACAAGATCCTGGCCGGTTTTTTGAGGGCCGCAACAAGGCCCTCGAGAGTATCGAACAAGGCAACCGCAGGCTCCAAGGCAGACCGAGCCTGAGCCAGAGCTTCGGGGAAGCCATCATAGGCGGCGACCTTATAGCCATGATCTACGAAATTGAGCGCCAGATTACGCCCCATTACACCAAGCCCGATGATGGCTATGTCTGCCAGAGTTTGCGATTGCATAGTCATCTCCTGCTAGCTGTTTGTGGTATGTTGGCGAGCGAGCGACAAAACGCCAGCAAGCGAAGCATCTTTTGAGGAAATATGGCGGCTCTTCAGCCCCGAATGATCCAGAGCGATGCGATATGGCGTCGCAAGCCGCTCAGCGCAAACAAGCAGGATCTCCCTGTCCTCACAGGCATAGATCGCACGCATCGCCTCAAGCTCGGAGCCGATCAGCATGCCGGACAGGAAGCTTGCGGTTTGGGCCTCTTCAAGATCACCATAGAGCACGCGAGCACGGGCCTTGAAGAGATGATTGAGCAAACCGCCCTCGCCCTTGATCTGCTCCAGCCCCTTTTCAAAACCGCTTTCATCAAACTCGGCATCCGGATCGGCCATAAGCCCCAGAATGGAATGCTTGGTCATCACCTCATAGACTTCGCCGGTCATGGAGGTGTTAAAGCGCGTGAAGACCCCGTCTTGAACTTCGCACCATTTGCTGTGTGTTCCGGGAAGGCAGACGAGCCCACTTTGAAGACCAAGGCTCGCCAGAGCACCGAAAATCTGCACTTCCTCGCCGCGAATAACATCAGCCTCCTGCGGAAGGCCCGACTGGCGCACACCGGGAATGATGTAGGTATCGGCCATGTCTTCAACCGCCACGATATCGCGAACGAGATCAATTTCCTTCATCGGCAACGGCGGTTGAGGAGCACGCTGCCAACCCTGAGGCGCACCAACCATACCAGCCAGATAAACCGGCACGGTTTCCTCACTTCCCGCACGCCAACCGTCGAGCTGAGCTTTCGCATAGGCGGCAAATTCACTGCGCTGAAGCGCACGCATACCTTTGCCTTCCTTGATTTCTGAAAGAATGGTTCCGGTTTCAGCCTCCAGCAACCAAGCCCTGAAAGACGAGGTCCCCCAATCAACAATGATCAGCTTTTTAGTCATTTTGTCTTGGCCTCCAAAGCCTTCCATTGGCCAACCAGCGCTCTCGCCGCGCTGCGCACATCCTCGTCAGACCGGCCCACTTTCCAAAGATCCGAACCGATACCGAAGCCAACCGCACCTGCAGAGACATACTCTTCAAATTCGGCAGGGCCAACACCACCCACAGCGGTTACCCGCATGTCAGGAGGCAAAACCACCTTGATATCCTTGATATATTGCCCCCCGAGGCGCGCTGCAGGGAAGACCTTGAGCACCGTTGCACCCGAACGGGTTGCCAAGAGAGCTTCCGTCGGCGTCATGCAACCGATGCAAGACGGCATCCCCAACGCGTTTGCCTTCTTGATGACATCCGGATCGGTATTCGGTGTCACAATGAAGCGCGCACCGACATCATAAACAGACTGCACATTTTCAGGGCTCAACACCGTTCCGGCGCCAATCATCACCCCTTCAGGAGCAGCCTCAACCATTTCCGTGATGGCATCCTTCGCATCCGCAGATGTCAAAGGAACCTCAATCAGGGTAAAGCCTTCCTCGACAAGTATGCCGAGGAGAGTTTTGGCACGCTCAGCCGGAACACCGCGCAAGATGGCCACCAGAGGCATCTTGGCAAACGCCGTTTCGAATTGATCTTTAAAGGTGCTTACCATTCTGCAATGCTCCCGTCTTCATGACGCCAGATAGGATTATGCCAATTGTGCCCTTCCTTGGAGCGCTCAATGACAAAGTCTTCGTTAATTTCTACACCAAGCCCCGGACCGCTCAGCAGAGGCAAATAGCCATCCTTGATCTGCAACGGCGTGGTATCAACGAGATAGTCGAGCACATCATTGCCGACATTGTAATGGATGCCCATGGACTGCTCCTGAATGAAAGCATTGTAGGAGACGAAATCCAGATGCAGGGAAGCGGCCAGAGTGCACGGGCCAAGCGGACAATGAGGCGCAATGGCAACATCATAGGCTTCGGCCATGGCTGCCACCTTGAAGACTTCCGTAATGCCGCCGCAGTGGCTGAGGTCTGGCTGCAGAATATCGACCATGCGCTGTTCAAGAATGTCGCGGTAGCCATAGCGGCTGAAAATACGCTCGCCACTGGCGATCGGATAGCCAAGGCCCCCGCCAATTTCCTTGAGACAGGAAAGGTGCTCGGAAAGGACAGGCTCTTCAACAAACATGGGGTGGTATTGTTCCAGCTCGCGCATCAAGGCTTTTGCCATGGGGCGGTGAACACGGCCGTGAAAATCGATGGCGATGCCGACATCCGGCCCAACGGCCTGACGCGCTTCAGCAACGCGCGCAACTGCGTCATCAATCTTGGCGTGGCTATCGACAAAGGCCATTTCCGGTGTGCCGTTCATCTTGAAGGCAGTAAAGCCACTGGCCACCACTTGCTTGGCCTGCCGACCGACATCGTCAGGGCGATCTCCCCCGATCCAGCAATACATGCGCATTTTGTCGCGCACCTTGCCTCCGAGCAGCTCGTGGATAGGCACGCCAAGCGCCTTGCCCTTGATATCCCAGAGGGCCTGATCAATGCCGGCAATAGCAGACATGAGGATCGGGCCACCACGGTAGAAGCTGGTTCTGTATAATGTTTGCCAGATGTCCTGAATGTGGCGAGGATCGCGGCCAATCAAAATTTCAGAAAATTCTTCGACGGCGGCTTGCACCGTTCTGGCTCGCCCTTCAATGACAGGCTCGCCCCACCCTGAAATCCCTTCGTCTGTCTCGATTTTCAAAAACAGCCAACGCGGGGGGATCATATAGGTTTTTAGTTTTGTAATTTTCATTTGAAGCATCCAGTTCTAACGTCTGTCAGGCAATTCGCAGCCGGTTCCGGCGGCAGCCCCTTGATGAGCTGTCGCCGGATTGTTCTTGGACCCTGTTTAGACCATCCACATGACGAGCCCCGGGAAGGCGAGCATGATCGCCAAGACTGCCAGCTGCATGAGGATGAACGGCCATAGGGAAGCAAAGATATCACCCAAGCTGATTTCAGGCGGGGCCACGCCTTTGAGATAAAAGGCAGCAGGTCCGAATGGCGGGCTCAGGAAGGATACCTGCATATTAACCGCGAACAGCACGCCGAACCAGATAGGATCATACCCTAGTTGTGTAATAATCGGCACGAAGATCGGCAGGGTCAGCATCGCAATGCCGATCCAGTCAAGGAACAGGCCTAGAACCAGCAAGATGAGCATCATAACCAGAATGATGACAACTGGAGCCGCATCAAGTCCGAGTATTGTGCTCGATACGAAGCGGTTACCGCCCATGAGGTTATAGACACCAACCAGAGTGGCGGCACCAACGCCAATCCATACGATCATGCCGCAGGTCGTTAGCGTCTGCATCACGCTCTGATGGATCAGTTTGAAGTTAAGCTCACGACGGACAGCTGTGGATGCCAGCACACCGAACACGCCCATCGCGGCTGCTTCAGTAACCGAGGCAATACCGGCATAGATCGTACCCAGAACCATGAAGGCAATCGCGGCTGGCAGCAGGATCGATTTGATCGCCTGCTTGCGGGCAACCTTGCGCTCTTCTGGTGGCATGGGAGGCATGGCAGGAGCAAGAGCCGGATTGATCAGGCAACGTCCGAGGACATAGGCCATGTACAGACCGGCCAGCATGATGCCCGGAATAATGGCAGCCACAAACAGATCGGCAATTGAGACCGAAGCTATCAGGCCATAGATGATGAGCACGATCGATGGCGGGATCATTGTCCCGAGCGATCCGCCGCCGCACACAACGCCAATGGCGATCTTGCGATCATAGCCCAGACGCAGCATCTGTGGCAGAGCCAGAATGCCCAGCAGAACAATTTCGCCGCCGATGATGCCCGACATCGCGGCCAGAAAGACCGAAACAATCAGCGTTTGAACAGCAACACCACCGGGAAGACGCCCTGCGAGCACCCTCATGCCCGAGAATAGATCCTTGGCTATTCCCGACCTATCCAGCAAGGACGCCATGAAGACGAACATGGGCACCGCGACAAGGGAATATTCGGTAATGAAACCGTAAACACGGCTGATAACCAGCGGAATGGCATTGGGTCCAAACCAGCCGACGGTGAAAACAAGCGCAACCAGTCCGGTTACGAAGGCAAGAGGAAGCCCTGTCAGCAACAGCAGAAAAATACTGCCCACGAGCACATATGTGCCCCATTCAATGCCCAGAGCCTGAAGACCAAGTCCACCCATCTTTAGCTCTCCTCGCTCGTATCGTTGGTTCTCAGCGCCTGAATGGCCTTGAAAACATGCAGTATGGATTGCACGGTCATAATGGCGAGCGCGAAGAGGATAATGCCCTTGGTAAGAGCCGGGAATGGCGGGTTCCAGCTGGTGCCGGATCTTTCCAGCTGCCACGCTCCGGTTGGATTATGGGAAGCGCGCCAGAAAAGGACGAATGCGGCATAGGACATTGCAATCGCAAAGAGAAAGGTAATGACACTGTTGAACAGGTCGAGTTTTTTGCGGGTTGCTTTTGAGACCGTATCGTAAATGATGCGAACCCGAATGTGCTTGTCGCGTGCCAGCGCGACGGGGCCACCTATGGCGAAAATGATTGCGATCATGAAGACGGTGGTTTCGTGCACCCACGATGTGGGGCTATCGAAAACATATCGGCTGATGACTTCTGTGACGCTGATGGCCATGGCCAGAAAGACGAGCCAGGCCAAGCCCTTGCCGCACCAATCGATCGCGGCGTCAAGTGGCGTGCGGATTTCACCGTCCACGCCCGGACCACCGGATTCGGCTGCAGCGAGCTGGTTGGATTCATTTGACATGAGAGAAACTTTCGCAGGATCGGCCATGCGGCGAATCATTGCAAAGACGCGCCGAACGTGACTTCAAATGTCAGAAGGTTTCCAGCGGAACAGCATGGTCCCGCTGGAATGGACGATTACATGAGGTTCCGCTGTGTCAGGAAGGTTACGACGGAGTCGTAGACTTTTTGGGTCAGAGCATTTTTCTTGGCCCATACGCCCCATTCTTCCTTGGCGATATTGCGGAATTTCTTGCGTTCTGCCGGAGCCATATCGATGATTTCGATGTTTGGATCCTTGCGAGCTTCTTCGACGGCCTTCAGATCGCGTGCTTTCAGCTTGAAGACGAGATCATAAGCCAGATCATCGGTCGCAGTTTCAAGAACGGTCTTGATGTCTTCTGGAAGACCATCCCAGATCTCTTTGTTGATTGACACAGCAACCATTGGCAGCGAGTGGAAACCTGGATAGTTCGGATAGCGGGCGAACTGATGCAGGCCCTGAGCCTGGTTGGTTGAGAAGACGGTATAGTCAGCGGCGTCGATCACGCCTTTTTCAAGGCCGGTGTAAACTTCAGAACCGGGCAGGTTCACCGGTGAAGCACCGGCTTTCGAGAAGATCTCATAGACCATGCCTTCAGGAGCACGGACCTTCAGGCCTTTCAGATCAGCAACCGTACGTATCGGCTTTTTGGTTACAAATGCTTCCAAACCCGTTGCAGCAGCTCCGATCAGGTGAACATTGTAAGGCTCTACCAGTTCGTTATAGAGCTGCTCGCCACCGCCATATTTCATATATTCGAGGAATTCCAGCGGATCGCCCCAAGCGCCAACGAGGTTGCCGAGCATGGAGAAAGCCGGATCAAGGCCAGAGAAGTAGCTCGGGTCAGTCAGGTGGCCCTGAAGAATGCCTGAGCGGACTGCGTCAAGGGTCTGGTTGTGCGGGACAACTGCGCCGGTTGGCAGGATTTCGATTTTGACACGACCATCGGTCATGACTTCAATATTGTGAGCCCAGTTTTTCTTGATTTCGAATTGTGGTTCACCAGTATTTTCTGATGTCTGGAATGTCCATTCATAGTCAGCAGCCAATGCGGCCTGATGTGCCATGGCCAATCCAAGCGCAGCTCCGATCAACCCTCCAGTCGCACGAAACAGTTTTGATTTTAACATATGAGTCCTCCTTGCTCATGAGCCGGCCTCCAAACCGGCAATTTTGGGAAGTCTGCAAAGCAGTTTTTCCAGAGCCTCCCCACCAAATCCTATGTCTTGGTCTCCCTCTCCCCCGCCGTAGTTTCAAAGCCCAAGTCGTAACCCGTCTGGCTCAGAATGCGCTCTGCGGCTTTATAAGCAGCATCTGCATCACGCATCCGGATGCTCTCCATCAATCGGCGATGGCGCTCCAGACTCTCACGCAGCTCTTCAGCGGTTTCGTTACTGGTTTTGATGACCAGCAAGATTGCGGGACGCAAGACATGTAAAATCTGTGCCCAAACCAAATTATGCGTCGCCAGATAGATCGCTTCGTGAAAAGCGATATCGGCTTTCGAGAAATTCGCCCTCTCACCAAGCTGAGCCCGCCGTTCCCAGTTGGCCTCCATGACATTGAAGGCCTCCTCCATGGCGAACAGGTCTTTTGCGGTTGCCCGCTTTGCGGCAAGTGATGCGATCAGCGGCTCCGTGGTACAGCGAAATTCAAAGACATCACGCAGCACACCCAGATTAGGCGCAGCATAGTCGGCGACCCATTGGCTGACTTGCGAGTCCAGAAAGTTCCATTCCCGAAACTCTTGCACCGTCGTCCCTCGCCCGGCACAACGTTCCACTACGCCCAGCGTCTCCAGCATTTGCAGAGCAGAGCGAACCGATGCCCGACTGATCTGATGGGTCGCAGCAAGCTCTGTCTCTGGAGGCAGCGTATCTCCCGGAACCAGCGTTCCCTCAAAAACCAGCCGCGCCAGTTGATCTGCAAGCTTGTTGCCGATCGCCTTAGAACCGGCAGATTTCGAGTTCTCTGCTGTATCGTTCATTTCATTTCTCATCATTTGTCCGATTAAGCTATTTTAATTGTCTGACATTTGCAATCAGAAAAGCAGACAATTGAACTTTGGTATATTTTGCACAACACTTTGCCGGCAAAATAGCCGCTTTAGGATCTTTGCGAAACGGAAATACCGAGATGTTCGGCTAAATATGAAGAACTTGTCGCCAAAGGAGCCGCTGGCTGGAGGTATGACGAGAGCCGATCTGACAGAGCGACTCACGAGCCGATGACGAAACAGGGCACGAGCGTTTCAAAGGCACCTTTCAAAAAAATAAGGCATAGCGCGGTAACGCTATGCCTGTGGCGTAATCTCTTAATGTTGCCTGATGTTGCTTGGCTTCAAGCCTGAGACCATTCCGGCCCATCAGGGAAGGAGAAGCGGTCCTGTGACTCGGCTTTCAGCGTTGCACCGTAACCGGGAAGCGTGCCCGGATAGTAACGTCCGCGCTTTACATGGATCGGTTCTTCGAAATTCTCATGCAAGTGATCGACATATTCCAGCACGCGATTTTCCAGATTGCCAGTAACTGCAATATAATCAAACAAAACGATATTGAGGGAATATTGGCACAGGCCAACACCGCCACCATGCGGGCAAACCGGAATGCCGAACTTGGCTGCCATGAGAACCACAGCCAGCACTTCGTTGACACCGCCCAAACGAGCTGGATCCAGCTGGCAGAAATCAAAGGCTTTGGCCTGGAAGAATTGCTTGAACATGACGCGGTTATGCGCATGCTCGCCAGTTGCCACACCGATGGAACCGATCCGATCCTTGATGGTCTTATGGCCGAGGATATCATCCGGGCTGGTTGGTTCTTCAATCCAGAGCGGATCAAACTCGGCGAGACGGCGCATATTGGCAACGGCTTCCTCGACACCCCAGATCTGGTTGGCGTCCATCATCAGATGACGGTCCCAACCCAGCTCTTCCCTGAGGATACGCGCGCGCTGAACATCCTGCTCGATGTCGGCACCGACCTTTTGCTTGAGGTGGTTCCAACCGCCCTCAACAGCTTCACGAGCCAGACGGCGCATTTTTTCTTCGGAATAGCCAAGCCAGCCAGCTGCCGTTGAATAGGCAGGAAAGCCCTTTTCATGCATCTCTGCTTCACGCTCTTTTTTACCGGCCTCTTTGCGCTTGAGCAGCATCATGGCTTCATAAGGAGTGATCGCATCTTCGATATAGGTGAAGTCGACACAGCGAACCAGTTCCTCAGGGGTCATGTCGGCAAGCAATTTCCAAACCGGCTTGCCTTCCAATTTGGCCCACAAATCCCAAAGGGCATTGACGACGGCCGCAGTTGCCAGATGAACCAAACCCTTTTCAGGGCCAAGCCAGCGCAATTGGCTGTCGCCCGCGACCAGATGATGCCAAAAGGTGCCGAAATCAGCTGTGATTTCCTCGATTTCCTTGCCGATGACAAAGTTTCTGGCCAGCGTTTCAGCCGCAGCAACAACAAGATTGTTGCCCCGCCCGTTGGTGAATGTCAGCCCGTGACCGGTAACGCCCTTCGGACTGTCAGTCTTCAGAATGACATAGGTCGTCGAATAATCAGGCGCCTCATTCATTGCATCAGAGCCATCGAGATTGCGGGAAGTTGGGAACCGAATGTCTTTGACTTCGACATCTATAATCTTGACCATGTTTAGTCTCCCTAGATATCAGAATTTCGAATTTGAACCAGCGCTTTAGCGGCTACTTCAGTGCTGCAAATGCGTCCACGAAAGAGGCAGCATTGGCGGCAACCTCGTTTGTTGACATGCCTGCCTTAAAGAGCGCACTGCCCAGGCCAAACCCAGCAGCCCCGGCGGCCATGTAGTCCTTCATGTTATGAGGCGTTATCCCACCAACCGGGAGGATACGGGTCGATTTTGGGAGAACCGCCAACATGGCTTTCATGACCGCAGGGGCTGCGCTTTCTGCAGGGAACAGTTTGAGCGCATCGGCGCCAGCATCGAGAGCCGCGAAGGCTTCGGTTGGCGTCGCGATGCCGGGGACACAATAAAGGCCGCGCGATTTCGCGTGGGAAATGACTTCGGTGTTGCAATGAGGCATGACGATCAGTTTGCCGCCCGCATCAACAACCCCGTCAACAGCTTCGGTGCTCAGCACAGTCCCTGCGCCAATCAGGGCTCGTCGCCCGAAATTCTCTTGCAGAATGGAGATGCTCTCAAATGGACGAGGAGAATTGAGCGGAACTTCAATAATGCTGAAACCGGCATCAACGAGAGCCTGCCCCATTCCCAAAGCATCTTCAGGGGTCAAGCCACGCAATATGGCCACCAGCGGGCATTGCCCGACAAACTTGTCAAAGTCCATGGATCACGCTTTCAAAAAATAAGGGGAGGGAAAAGAGACCCACTCCCGTAAGAGTGGGCCGAGGGGCTAGTGACCGAACAAGCTGAAAATGCCGATCGATACAGGGGGGACATATGTGATGATCATGAGGAGAATGATCATGATACACACGAAGGGAATGATGCCCTTAACCACTGTGCCCAATTGTGCGTTGCCAACCCTGGCCGCCACAAACAGGTTGATACCCAAAGGTGGCGTAATGAAACCAATTGCCAGGTTCACAACCATAATAATGCCGAAGTGGATCGGATCGACACCCATATGAGTAGCTACCGGGAATAGAATTGGCGAAAGCACAAGAATTGCAGGTGTCGTATCCATGACGCAGCCGACGAACAGCAACAGAACGTTGATGATCAACAGAATGATGATCGGATTGTCGGAAATCGTCGTCATCAGATCGGCAACCTGTACCGGGATCTGCTCAATGGTCAGGATTTTCGCAAAGGCCGTTGCACAGCCCAGAATGACCATTGTCGTACCGGTTGTAGAGCAGGAACGAGCCACGGTTTTCAGCAAATGCTTGAAGCTGATCTCGCGATAGAAAACCAGTCCGCAAAGCAAAGCATAAACAGCGGCGACAGACGCAGCCTCGGTTGGTGTGAAAATACCAGCGTAGATACCGCCAAGAATAATGACCGGGTTCAGAAGCGCCCATTTGGCTTCCCAGACGAGCTTCAAGGCTTTTGAACCGTTAAACTTCTCGTCGATACCCGCAATTCCTTCTTTCTTTGCGTAATAGTAGCTCCATGCCATCAAACCAAAACCGATCAGGAAACCAGGAACGATACCGGCCATGAACATGTTGGAGATGGAGGTGCCCGTCGCAACCCCGAAGATAACCATCGGGATGGAAGGAGGAATAATCACACCGATCGATCCCGCGGTTGCGACGAGAGCGAGGGTAAAGGATTTTGAATAGCCTTTTTCCAACATGGTCGGAATAACCATGGAGCCAACAGCGGCAACCGTTGCCGGGCCTGAGCCAGAGACGGCAGCAAAGAACATGCAAACTGCAACCGTAACAATGGCAAGCCCACCAGTCACACGACCGAAAAAGATGTTGGCAACGTCAAGAATGCGCCGGGATACACCACCGGCTCCCATCAGGTCACCTGCGAGAATGAACAGGGGAATTGCCATGATCGGGAAGCTGTCTGTGCCAGCAATCAACTGCTGAGAGATGTAGTTTGGCGACAGAGCTTCGGCCACCAGCGCTGCGGCAGCGGATGCAAGACCAATGGCGATACCAACCGGCACATTGAGAATGAGAAACAGGACAAGACTGCAAAAGAGAACTGTAGCGACCATGTCTTAGAACTCCTCAATATTGGCTTTATCAGGATTGCGCAAACGCCAGATAATCGTTTGTACCTGTCGAATGGCAGTGAGGAAGAACCCGACACCGGGCGCTGCATAAATCATCCATAGAGGAATAGCCAAAGCAGTCGAACGCTGGTCAAGCATCATTTGCTTGAGCACGAGCGTATAGGTCGTTTTGACGATAAACAGGGCAAAGGCGAGAAAAAGCAGATCGCCTAAAATAACCACCCAACGTTGCCAGGATTGAGGGAATAGTCCGAGCGCAGCGTCAATCTTGATATGCTTCATTTCACGTGCGCTGTAGCTGATCATTAGATAGATGAGCCAGATGAAGACATAGCGCGCCAGTTCTTCGGACCAGGACAGAGACGCCCCCATCGCATACCGCATGAAAACCTGAACTGCGATAAGTGCAGTCATGAACAGCAGGAGAAAGACGCTGATTGAAATTTCAAAGTATTTGTCCAAAAAGCGTAGAATAGTCATCTACTTGGTCCCTTTCGAGTACCGAATTCAATGGCCGCAGGATAGCGTTGTAAGAAAGATCTTTGTCGTCCATGGCCCTGCATTCGTCGGCATGGCCCCAACGCACATATGAGGACTGGCAAAACCAGTCCTCACTAATCGCGGCTGATGATTATTTTTTCAGCAGAGCATCCATATATTCTGGATGATCCATTTTCGACTTAACAAGATCGTAGATCTTGGCGTCGACGATGACTTTCTGCCACATTGCTTTCTGATCCGGGGTCAGTTCGGTAACGGTTACACCGTCTTCTTTGATTCTGACGAGGATTTCTTTTTCCAGTTCCTGAGAACGTTTACGCTGGAAAGCGGTGGTTTCTTTTGCAGCTTCAACGATAACGTCTTGCTGTTCTTTGCTCAGAGAGTTGAATTTATCCAGGTTCATGAACACGATGTATGGGGTGTAAACATGCTGGGTCAGAGAAACGTTGCTCTGAACTTCCTGGAAGCGGTTGCCGTCGATGATACCCAGTGGGTTTTCCTGGCCGTCAACGGTGCCCTGCTGCAGAGCGGTGAACAGTTCGGAGAATGCCATCGGGGTTGGGTTGGCACCAAGAGCGCGCCATGCAGCAAGATGCACGTCGTTTTCCATGGTGCGGATTTTCATGCCAGCCAAGTCAGCAGGCTCAGCAACAGCCTTTTTGGAGTTGGTGAAGTTACGGAAGCCGTTTTCCCAGAATGCCAGACCTTTCAGACCTTTTTTCTCAAGACCTTTCAGGATAGCCTGACCGGTTTCACCGTCCAGCTTTGCATAAGCGTCTTCGTTGCTGAGGAACAGGAACGGAGCGTCAAAGGCATACAGATCCGGGAAGAGGGTAGCCAAAGGTGACGTGGAGCTAACACCGATATCGATATCACCAAAGATGGTGCTTTCGGTGATAACGCGGTCGTTACCGAGCTGGTTATCCGGGAAGTGTTTCACTTCCAGAGAACCGTTGGTTTTCTCTTCCACAATGCGTTTGAATTCTACACCAGCATCTTTACCCGAAACGGATGTGACGTTGGAGAAACGCAGGGTTTCAGCAACGGCTGGTGAAACGATTGTGCCAACAGCCAATACAGCTGCAAGTGTTAGAGCTTTAAAGGACATTTCTTCCTCCTGTTGTAAATGTCTCTAAGTTTAGTTCAAGGGTATACAAATTGTTGTTTGGTTTATAGTTGGACCAAACCCCAATGAATGCTTTCGCCTTTAGCGAAACGAACTGCTTCTTCTGCAACTTTACGTTTCAGTTCCAGAGCAGAATCTTCGGAATACCAAGCCATGTGTGGAGTAACCAGGCAGTTCTCCAAGGCACGCAGCGGGCTATCTGCCGGCAGAGGCTCTTTTTCTGTTGTGTCCAGAGCTGCGCCAGCAACCTTGCCCGACTTCAGGGCTTCAGCAAGAGCGTCTTCATCAATCAAACCACCGCGAGCAGTGTTGACAACATAAGTGCCTTCTTTCATGCGGCTGATCGCATCCTTGCCGATCATGTGGTAGTTCTCGTCAGTAACCGGGCAGAACAGTGCAAAAACGTCAGCGCTTTCGATGACTTCATCAAGCGTTGCGGCTTTGATATATCCGGTGCCGTCTGCATCAGATGGCGTGTAGAACTTATCGTAGCCGATGATATTGAAGCCCAGCTCATGCATTTTGGCAGCATAGAGACGACCAATGCGGCCAAGCCCTACAACACCAACCGTGATTTCACAGAAGCGACGGATCGGGGACGCAATTGTGAAGTCCCACACACCGTCATGAACAGCCTTGTTCATCTTCGGTATTTTGCGAATGATCGTCAGGCTCAGGGAAATTGCATGGTCAGATACTTCATGCATGCCATAGTCAGGCACGTTGCAAACCTGAACACCAGCTTCCTTGGCGGCAGCTAGATCAACATTGTTAACACCAACGCCGTAACGAATAATCTGTTTCAGATCAGGCAAAGCATCGAATACCCGTTTGGTGAAAGGGGCATACTGGTTCAATGCAATATTGTAACCCTTGATCTGGTTAATCAGGTCGTCTTCGGTTTTGCAATCCAGCATGTCAAATTCCATACCAGCCTTGGCAAAGACTTCCCGCTCCATATTCTGATCAGCATGATCAAGATCGGTAATGACGATTTTCATTCTTGAACTCCTTCGGTTAACGGCCCAAATAGCCGCCATCTACCGGTAGTGTGACACCGTGCACATAGTCCGACGCCGAGGAAGCAAGGAACACCAGGGGACCTTTCATATCCTCGCCATTACCCCAGCGTTTGGCCGGAATACGTGCGGTGATTTCTGCGTTTCGGCCTTCGTCGGCCAGAAGAGCGGTGTTCATGTCGGTTGCCATGTAGCCAGGGGCCAAGGCGTTGACATTGATGCCTTTGCTTGCCCACTCGTTGGCCAGAGCCTTGGTCATCTGCATGACGCCACCTTTGGAAGCGGCATAGGCAGGAACGGTGTAACCACCAAAGAAGGACAACAGGGAAGCTATGTTGATGATCTTGCCTTTGCCTTTTGGCAGCATCACGTTGGCTGCGCGCTGGCAAAGATCGAACACGGCATTGAGATTGACTTCCAGCACCCAGTTCCAGTCTTCAAGCGGGAACTGTTCGGAAGGGTGGCGGCTCTGAACGCCAGCGCAGTTGACCAGAATATCAAGGTCACCGCCGAGCATTTCCACGGCCTTGTCGAAGCCTTCAGCGCGCGCCTTTGCATCGGACAGATCCATGGCGAGCCCGTGGCATTTTGCACCATCCTTGTTCAGCGTGGCGGCCACTTCAGCTGCCTTGTTGCTTGAACCGACAATCAAAACTTCTGCGCCTGCTTCCAATAGCCCTTCAGCCATGCCCAAGCCAAGACCGCGCGTACCGCCGGTTACGATGGCTTTCTTTCCGGAAAGATCCAGTTTGTACATATTTCTTCCTTCCAATCAGGCTTGGCAATCAACGAGGACTTTGATGGTGCGCACAGATGGATCTGCAACCATGTCAAAAATCTTGTCGCTCTCGGTCAGCGGGATAACCTGAGAGATAACCTTCTCGAGGTCTTCAGCCATTTTTGACAGGAGTGGCACGGAATCGGCGAATTCACGCATGGTGTAAACGCGGCTACCAACGATGGTCTGTTCCTTGAAGTTGATGTCCATCAGGTTAACCGCGTGTGGAGCCTTGTGAACGCCGGTCATGCAGATCATGCCGCCGATGCGAGCCAGCTTGGAAACTTCAAGAGCTGCGCTTTCTGCGCCAGAGCATTCAAACACGATGTCGGCGCCGACATTGTCGGTTTCCGCGTTGACATGATCGATGAGGTTGGTGTCGCGCACATTGACCGCATCAAAGCCGAACTCCTTGCAAAGAGCCAGACGGCCTTCATCAACGTCGGAAATCACGATCTGTGCAGCACCGGAATGCTTGAGAAGAATGGCGGTTAGAATGCCAATCGGGCCAGCACCCATGACAACGCAGCGATCAAGCGGCTTGAACTTTGCCTGATGAAGAGCGCGAACAACCACAGCAAGTGGTTCAGCCAAAGCGGCCAGTTTGTCGGAAACACCTTCAGGAACCTTGACGAGCACGTCTTCGTTAACCCAGAGCTGATTGGCCATGGCACCGTCAAAGTCGATGCCGATGAGACGCAGCGTCTGACAAACGTGCGGAGTTCCATTCTTACATGGATAGCATTCACCGCATGAGATCAGCGGATAGGCGGTGACGTGATCACCCGGCACGAACTTGCTGCCAGCAGGCGCTTCTTCGACGATACCGACAAATTCATGCCCAAGAATAAGAGGAGCTTTTGCGCGCGGGTGCTTGCCTGCGAAAATACCGATATCGCTGCCGCACAGACCGCAGTAAAGCATCTTTACCTTGACGGCACCTTCGCGCGCTTCCGGTTCAGGAACTTCCCTAACTTCCACCTTATTGGGCCCTGCATATACAAGTGCTTTCATTTTATTGCCCTTCACTGTTATTTTAGATCAGATATCTTAGATAAGTTCGCACTCTTTGGCGAAATTCCAGAGACCGATGTAAGCTGTATTGTCAAACTGCGCCGTGCATTCCAGACCAAAGCTGGCAAGAGCCTCTTTGTATAGGTCACACAGCGCTCCGTCTCCGATCATGATAAGCGGTAGTGATGCATCATCCTGAAGATCACGGGTTGCCGCAGTCAGCTCATTGCCGATCAGCAAGCCGGACAGATAGTTTTTAAGGGCGGCCTTGGGCAGACGCTCCGTAAGCCCCATGGTGCGCGTTGCGAAAATCTGATGCGTCAAATCGCCGGCTTTGCCGCTTTTGGCAACGCTCAATCCCAGTTCAAACGCATTGGCAGCCTCTTCCTTGGACGCCTTCTCTTCAGGCATCAGGCGCCCCAGAATCGAGTGATCACAGAGCACAGCAAAGATTTCACCGGTCATATAGGTAGAAAACTGCTCAAGCGTTCCGTTGTTCATCGTCACCCATTTGGAATGGGTGCCTGGCAGCAGAATGCGGGAAGCCTGCCACCAATCGGGATGGTCAACCAGTGCGCCCGCGATCTGGATCTCTTCACCGCGGATCACGTCTGGAGCCCTGTCCGGCTCATCGAGCAAAACACCTGGAACTATATAGAGAGTGCCGCCATCAGGCAGAGTTGCCTGACCTGAATTCTTGGCCAGATCACCAAGGTTCGCCGGGCAGCGCACATAAGGAGCTTCGGACCAGCCTTGAGCAGAACCGACCATTCCGCCCGTTACGACAGGAACATCCGGATATTGTTTGCGCCAATCACCGCAAATGCTTTCAAATGCAGCTTCATATCCTTTGATGCCACCGGGTTCGGGCAAATGCTGGATACCAAAAGGGCTATGCCGTTGATCAAGAACCTTGCCATCTTCCAGCAAGTAGGCACGCAGGCTCGACGTGCCCCAATCAAGAGCGATCAAGAGACTCATTGTTTATTACTCCCACCGAGTTCCCGAGAAATTTTCTGTGCACATCTCACGATCACCGGCCCCATGAGGTTGATGCGTTCATGGGGCATGAAATTCAATGTGCTGGAAATGGAAATGGCTGCAACAGCTCTGTCATCTTGAGCGAAGACGGGGGCTGCAACGCAGCGAATACCAATCTCGTTCTCTTCGTCGTCAAAGGTAAATCCTCGTTCCTTGCAAACATGAAGATCCGCCGCGAAGTCTTCGTAGCTCTTGAGAGCTGCGCCATAATTCTGGTCGCGCGTCAAATGCAGAGCCATTTTGTAACAGGTTCGCCATTCAGCTTCAGACAGGGTCATCAGGATAGCTTTGCCCAAACCTGTAAATGCGATTGGCACAGTCAGGCCAATGCGGGATCGCATCTGAAATCCGCGGCTACCGTTGATCTTGTCGAGATAAATTACGGTTCCGTCGTCGGTCAAGGCTCCAAGATGAATGGTATCAAGCACTTGGGCTGACAAGGCTTCCAGAAAGGGACGGGCAATTCCCGCAAGAGGACGCTGCTCACGCGCTCTTTCGCCCAGATCAACGAGGCGAGCGCCTAGAAAATAGCCTTTTTCCGGAATATGGTAGAGATAGCCTTCAGCCACGAGATTGTGGATCATACGCGTTACAGTGCTGCGCGGAACCTGTAAGGTTTCCGACAGAGCCTTTACGCTCGACATCCCGCGGCCAATCAGCTCCAGGATGGACAATCCTCTCAACAGTGTCTGTGTTCCAGCCATAAGAGTTCGTTTTCCGAACTCGCCATTATCGGCCGGACCTCCCGAATGTGCCATATTTTCCTCCTGAGGGCGATCCTATGAAGAGAAAATTGCCACGTCAAATATTAAATCTAACATTCAGTATCTGGTACACCAGTTGCAGCAATTATCTGCGCACATCTACTTATATTTTTGACAATTCCTATCCAAAAGGAGAGTGTTTTTAGTGGAAAATTGAAAATCTCCCCTCCCCGCCACCGCAACTTCTATTCGTATCGGTAGATTTTGCATGGTCTTTTGCAACGAGGACTCAGGAGCAAAATGCCTCATTGAGAGCGCATGAGCGCAAATTCATCGGTCAACGCATTTACCCCCGCTCGTATACGTTTAAATCCGAATGACCAAATGTCACATTATCTGCAATATTGTGCTTTCGGAGTTCTCAATCTAAGCATATTGATGCATCACGGGATGACCTGAGAGCGACGTTGAGACGCAGGTTCTTTTCGATTTGTCGAACCAAATCCGTAAGAAAAATTTACTTGCTTCTCATACCGAGCGCCCAAAGGGCAAAGTGATGATCAGGGAAGTCTTTCCTGCAAATAACCCATTGCTTCTAATAGCAAATTAGTCGAGTTTTTATGAGAATGAAACGGCTGTCATCCATTTTGAACCAAAGCGTTCAGCGCCGTATCACACCATCGTTCTGCGACAATTCAGCACAGATAAAATGGTGCAATGATTCTCGTCCGGAGAGACTTTTTGTGTCCATGAAAATGCCGCAAGTCTTCCTGAGGACGCGACCACAAAAGACAAGTTCCTCCGTACAGAGGTCGCTTTGGCCGACCCATTCAGGCCCCGGTTGCAGCAAGTTAGTCAAGACTAACATTATTTCCGTCATTTCCATCGTTAAACACAGGATCGATAGAGACAGGCAAGCGCTATCGCGCATTTCATTCTGGCCCCTCTGGTTGGGTCGCATTGTTGGCCTCAAGACCCTTGTGATTATGCCGCCCCTGCGGGGCACCCCTTTGCCAAGTATCAAACAGACTTTCTGGCATCCATGAGACCCGGTATCAAATACCGGCAGGAGATCAGGAAAGCAGATCAAGGAGAAAACGCATGACTGAGCTGATTAAAATCGCGTCTATTGGCGAATGCATGATCGAGCTGGCCCCTGTAAAGGGTGTCGCAGGGTTCCCTGAAGGAACCAAGTTCTTTCGTCAGGCTTTTGCTGGTGACACCTTCAATACCGCAACCTATCTGGCCCGCCAGTTCGCGCCCAAAGCTGAAGTCTCTTATATCACGGGTCTGGGCGCTGATATGCAAAGCGAAAGCATGCGGCAGAAATTCGCCAGTGAAGGCATCAAAGTCGACCATATCACCCTGGTCGAAGGCAAAAACCCCGGCCTTTACATGATCGAAAATGATGAAACCGGTGAACGTTACTTCCAATATTGGCGCAATGATGCAGCAGCCAAACTGATGTTTGGCGGTTGGTCGGTCGAAAAAATCGCCGATCTGCTCAAAGAATTTAATCTTGTCTATTTCTCCGGCATCACTCTTGCCATTCTGGACGACGCACAGCGGGACAATCTGCTTGCGGCTCTCGGCTCCTTGAGGGGGAAAGTGAAAGTCGCATTTGACCCTAACTTCCGTCCAGCCCTATGGCCAGACCGCGACAAATGCCGTGCTGTTTTCAGCAAAGCTGCAAGCGTTACCGACTATGCGTTGGTAGGCTGTGAAGACCACGCCGCCCTTTGGGAAGACAGCGACGCCGACAAAATCGCCCAAGCATGGCGCGGCTGGGGTGCAGGCGAAGCGATCATTAAAGGCGGTGATAACAGCTGCGTCATCGTAAATGCTGACGGACGCATCGAAGTTGCCCCACCGGCAAAATTGAAGCCGGTTGATACCACTGGAGCAGGGGATTCCTTCGCTGCTGGCTATATCGGTATGCGCATTCAGGACAAAAGCGTTGACGAAGCCGCTAGAATGGCGCACGCCATCGCTGCCAAGGTCATCATGCATCCGGGTGGTGCGATCGACGCTGCGGTTTGGAGCCCGGTCGAGGAAGGCCAATACTGATCCGACCTTTCTGTTTCACACACCAATCTGGAACAAACCAATTTCCCAAAACTGCGATCGGACATTGGCTGATCGCAGTCTCACTTCACAAAGCTACATAGGATGACATCATGTCCGCTTTCGTACGCACAGAAATTACGCCTCTTGAAACTGTAACCCTTACTGCCGATCAAATGCCTGCAACTCTGGCTGAAGCCTATGATCGCGTCAAAGCAGTCATTGCAAAGGATGCGGGCTATTGCGCAGCATGGAAAGTCGGAGGCTCCACCCCTCCTGCACAAAAGGCAATGGGTATCGACGAAATCTTTTTTGCTCCGATGCATGAAAAGGAAATCGTTGCGGCTGACAAACTGGTTCCAGGCTTCAAGACCCTCAGCATCAATGCTGAAGGCGAAGTTGCCTTGCGTGTTTCACCAAAGGCTGACGCCTACATCGCAAAGGGCATGGATGCTGTCGCCAAGGCTCCTATTGCAGATCTGTTTGATGCATGGTGCGTCAGTGCGGAAATGCCTTCAGGCTCTTTGACCAATGGTGGCGATTTTGGCGTTCCCGCTATTGTGCTCGACCGTTGCGGCTCTGGCTGCCTCGTGCTGGGTCCGGAACATGCCTTCACCGCGGAGACCAAGTGGAATGGCGAAGTCATGAAGACCGAGCAGAACGGCACAGTCATTGCTGAGGGCACCACGTCCGATCTGGTTGGCGCCCCTGACGAAGTGGCTCGTGATTTTCTGGTCGTTGCTCTGAAATATGGCTTTGCAC
Source organism: uncultured Cohaesibacter sp. (assembly GCF_963664735.1). Classification (NCBI taxonomy): domain Bacteria; kingdom Pseudomonadati; phylum Pseudomonadota; class Alphaproteobacteria; order Hyphomicrobiales; family Cohaesibacteraceae; genus Cohaesibacter; species uncultured Cohaesibacter sp. The sequence goes on from NZ_OY761553.1 coordinate 2,703,362, forward strand.
CGAAAGCCGGTCAGTGGATTTCTACCGGCGGCATCATTCCTTGCAAAGCTCTGGAAGAAAATGCCGACATCAAAATCTATTATGATGGCAAGCCCGAGTTGACCTTCAAAACCGGTTACGACGCAGCCTAATCTGCGCCAACAAGCTCCAGCCAGTGGTTAACTCGATAGCCACTGGCGACTTTTCCCTTGGTGAAACAAGTCTGGCCCGAGCAGTAGGTCCATAAGCCAGCGTTCCATAAACGCTGCAAAGGAGCCGTAGGGCTCCCTTATTCATTTACGGACAAAATAGTCTCCAGGAAAGTAACACTCCGAGAAACAGTTCTATTTCTTGGACTGCGCAATATCAGGGATATCGGGGCTGAAAGTGCGATGATAGCGCCCAATATGGAAGTCGAGAATACTGATGGCTTCTTCGATCCGCCCCTCGCGCAGTACCTCTATCATTTCACCATGTTCCTCGAAGGACTTGGTGGTCTGAACCCGATCCTTACCCAGATAGGTTCTGATAGCGGACACTTTCGCTTCAATCAGTCGATAGCTTTCTGAGAGATACTGATTATCGCACAGCTCAAACAGAGCCCTGTGATATTGCAAATCCAGATCCAGATAATGAGAGCGCTTGTCAGCTTTCTTGGCCTGTTCCATTTTGTGCCAGATACTGGCCAATTCGGCGACGAGTCCTTCCCGATTTCGCCGGAAAGCCAGCCTCAGCGCAGCAGTTTCCAAAATAAACCGATATTCGGAAAAGCGCTCCAGATCCGTTCCACTGAGCGTGAAAACAAAGGTTCCCTTCTGCGGAAAGACCTCGACCAACCCCTCCACCTTCATCTGTGCCAACGCATGGCGAATAGGGGTCTTGCTAATATTCAGGCGATCAGCAAGTTTTTGCTCCGATAAGGCTTCACCGAGAGCAAACTCGCCCTCGCTTATGGCTGCTCTAAGCTTTTCCGTCGCAATATCGGATAGGGACGGCGGCCGTTCAATTTCTTCCAATTTGTTCCACTCAACAGCAAGAGTCTTACGAAATAATGCATTTCGATTCAGGACATTGGTATCAAGTATACCACACATCACCAGGATTCAAGCCCCAGAAATACTGAAGACTGCGTAAATATTTTTATCAACCAAAAGTTTTGCATCAATATCTTGTCTGGCAAATGCCAATATATTCATGAAGCACAATTTGTTATTTCTGTTCTCTTTTTGCAGCAGAACGTGAAAATTCAGCAGCCATTTCGATCAATGCTCTATCGGGCCGAATGCCTGTATATAGCTCGAACTGTTCTACCGCCTGCAATACTATAATCTCAGCACCGGATATACAGGTCTTGCCGAGCTTGGTCGCGGCCCGCATCAGGGGTGTTTCAGCGGGCATAGCCACCACATCAAGCACATATTCGCAAGCTTCGATTATGTCTTGCTCAAAGGCAAGCATGTCAGCCTCTGGCCCCTTCATACCCATCGGGGTTGCATTGATAATGAGGGGCGCGCTTAGCCCTTGCGAGGCTTCAGCCCAGCTATAGCCATAGAGTTCGGCCAAAGCGCGGCCCGTTGTCTCATTGCGCGCAATGATCGTTCCCTTTTCATGGCCACTGTTGCGCAATGCCGCAGCGACGGCCTTGGCCATGCCGCCCGAGCCACGCAGAAGAAAAGGCATAGCAGGGTCTATCTTGGCTTCAGCCAGAAGATCAAAGATGGCAATATAGTCGGTATTGTAACCTGTCAGCTTTCCCTCATCGTTCACGATGGTATTGACGCTATCGATCGCTGCCGCAGAGCTCTCCATAGCGTCCAACAGCGGAATAACCGCCTCTTTGAATGGCATGGAAATGGCGCAGCCACGGATACCCAATGACCGAACTCCTGCGATAGCGGAGGCGAGATCTGTCGTCGAGAAGGCCTTGTAGACGAAATCGAGCCCAAGCTCTTCATACATCTTGTTATGAAAGCGCGTGCCAAATGGGCTCGGTCGGGCAGAAAGAGACATGCAAAGACGTGTTTGAGGGCCAATAAGCGGTTTCTCGTTCTTTGCCATGGGAAAGCCTTTCTCATCATAGAGGCGAGTTTGTTCATATCTGCAACGAAGAGACTATATTGCGCTTTTCGCAGATCAGACAAGGGCTTCCATGGCACGAGAAAATTCGCGGATACAAAAGCCACGGCCAAAGGCTTGAGCCGATTTCCCATGCGTTCCCGTGCGTGAAGATTATTGAGACAGGGTTGTGCAGCGGAATGCCTCGAAACAGCGGCGAGGCGCGCAACAGCTTGCGCACCTCTTCATCGCAATCACGAAGATTGAACCGGCTTTTTCTTGGGCTTGCGCAGCAATAGGAGCAGCGGAATGGAAACCAGACTAAGCACCGACATCAGCCAGAAATCATCGATATAACTGAGGATGGCCGATTGCTGGGTTACAAGGCTGTTCACACTGTAAATCGTGCTGGCAGCACCGGTTAGCAAGCCGGGCACATGCGCATGGACCGCATCCGATGTTTGCGTAATGCGCGTGGCCAGCTCGGCATGGTTCACCTGCATCATGTTCGTTAGCACAGCCGTCACGAGGGAAACCCCGATCCCCTGCCCCATATTTCGAACAAGAGCATACATCGATGTGCCATCACCGCGCAGCTTGGGCGACAAAGTCATGAAGGCCATTGTGGACAGCGGAACGAAGATAAAGCCCATGCCAAAGCCTTGAAGGGCACCGGTCACAATGATGAGCCAGGAATCCATCTGAAGGTTGAAGCCGGTCATCATCCAGAGCGAACCAGTCATGACCAGGGCACCAAACACCATGAGAACACGCGCGTCGACCCGATGGCTGACGCGCCCCACAATCATCATGGATACCATGGAGGCCACCCCTCTTGGCGCCATCAATTCGCCCGAAGACATGACGGGATATCCAAGATAGTTCTGCAACAGCGGCGGCAACAGGGCAAGACCAGAGAATAGCGACAAGCCAATCAGGAACATGACCAGCGATGCAAGAGCAAAGTTGGTATCCTTGAAGATACGGAGATCAACAAAGGGATTTTTAGCCGTGATCGAATGGACCAGATAGACCCACAGCCCAGAGATAACCAGGCCCAACTCAATCCATGTCTCAATGCTCTCAAACCAGTTGTTGTCCGATCCACGGTCCAGCATCAGCTGCAGTGATCCAACGCCAATTGCCAGCATGGCAAAGCCAAAGAAATCGAAGCTGCGTTTTCTGACGTCGGAATTCGGCATATAGATCATCAACATGACGATGCAAAGGATGCCCACCGGTACGTTGACCAGAAAGACCCAGCGCCAGTTAACGCTTTCGGTCAACCAACCGCCCAACGTCGGGCCAATGATGGGAGCAACCATGATGCCCATGCCATAGATAGCCATCGCCTGAGCCAGACGCTCCTTGGGGTTGATATTGAGGATCACGGTTTGGGCAAGTGGTGCAATCATGGCACCGCAAAGCCCTTGCATGATGCGGAACCCGACCATTTCGCCCAGACTTGTCGCCATGCCACACAGGGCCGAAGCGATCGTAAAGCCAGCTACCGCGAACAAAAACAGAGCCTTCTGGCCGATCCTGTCACTAAGCCAACCGGTGATAGGAGTCGCAATGGCCGAGGCCACAATGTAAGAGGTCAGCACCCAGTTGATTTCATGTTGTGCAGCTCCCAAAGAGGCCGACATATGGGGCAAAGCGACGTTTGCAATCGTCGTGTCGAGCACCTGCATGATGGTCGATAGCATGAGGCCGAACGTCAGCAGCCCTCTATGTGCAACAACGACTGCCGGTTGGGAATCTGATACTGAATGTGACATCTGTTAACCCTTGAGCCGATCAGGCATAGCCAAACCATGCCTGATCCATGTTTCCCGCTTACAGTCCCCTGAGCTTGTCGAGGGTTGACTTGCCTTTATCAACGCTCACCACAGCGCTCATGCCGGCTCGCAAGGTTGGGTCTTGTTCTTTCGTTTCCAGCTCAACTCTGACCGGAACTCGTTGAACGACCTTCACCCAGTTGCCTGTTGCATTCTGGGCGGGGATCAAGGCAAACTCAGCCCCGGTGCCGGCACTGATGCTGTTCACTTTGCCTTCGAAACGCGTGTTCGGATAAGCATCAAAGGTCACCTCAACAGGCATGCCTATCTGGATACCTTCGAGTTGGGTTTCCTTGAAATTGGCTTCCACCCAGGTGTGATCCGCGCCGAACAGGCTGGCCATTGAGCTGCCTGCACTGACATATTGCCCGACATTCATGTCATCAATTTTCGAAACGACGCCGTCAATGGGGGCCTTCACAACACTTTTCTTCAGATTGCGCTCAGCCAGTTCGAGTTGAGCAAGCTCGGTGCGAACCAACGGGTGATCATCGGTCGAAATGGAAGGATTGCCACCAAGTGCTGCCCTTGCATTGTCAACCTGCTTTTCTCCGGTGGTCACGGCATTTTTTGCAGAGAGCAATGAAAGCTTGAGCTCATCAAGAGTGGAACTTGCTGCCACGCCCTTTTTCGTCAGAATTTCGCGACGATCAAAAAGCTCCTGTTGCACTTCCAGAGTATCTTTTGCCGACTTCAGCGTTGCCTGTGCGGAATGAAAGCTGACCTTGAGCTGCTCGACATCAAGACGGGCTTTGCTCAAAGCTGCCTTTGCCTCATCCACAGCGATCTGGAACGGCTCTGGATCAATAGTAAACAAGACGTCGCCTGCATGAACCCTCTGGTTTTCCTTGATGCTGACAGAGAAGATACGGCCAGAAACATCTGCTGATATAGCAACCTTGGTTTGGTGCGCATAGGCATTGTCTGTTTCAGCAAACCGTCCACCGGTGAGCCAGACAAAAATACCTCCGGCAAGAATAAGCAATGGAACAGAAACCATAAGAACAAGACGGCCCGCTTTGCTCTTGCGGACCTTATCTGCTTTGGCTTCAGGCTTTACTTCCGTCGCGGACGCCGGTTCCGGCGATGAAGCGCGATGTTCTTGCGCTGGAGTGGACGCATCACTTTCAATTTCCAGTTCGGTCACATTATCTGGGACCGTTGAGCTGCGAGCACTCATTTCATGATTCCTTGTTGTCGGGAGACATATCTATTAATTGGTCTCTTATATTTCTTAGGCTGCTCAAAAGAATGTCCACATGGCCATTCTCGAGATTGTCGAGCACTTGATCAAACAACTCTCGACTAATGCTCTTGGCATGGACGAAAAGATCCGCCCCTTTTTGGGTTACCGTCACGATTTTGGCTCGGCTATCGGAAGGATCCTGTACGCGCTTCACCAGTTTGCGCTTTTCGAGCCGATCCAAAATACCGCTGATCGTCATCGGATCACTATCAACGGCATGGGCCAATGTTGCTTGTGACACTCCGTCTGGATGATGGTTCAGATAACCCACAACGCGGGTTTGCTGCAGTGTCAGGCCAAACGACTTAGCCCTTTCTTCATATCTTCTGCGGAATAGGCGCGAGACTTCGAAAAGCAGATAGCCTACATGCCGGTCGGCTTCTTCCCTTTCCATCGTCAGCTCCCATTTGCATCGTTATTATATGTGTACTTATAATAAGCGCATATATTGTATAGTTTGTAAAAGAGTCAAGCTTTGGGAATTGCTATTTCTGCATAGCACCCCTGCCCCGAAGCCTCATTTTTACATTTCAACACCGCCTGAAATGCTCGCGCGAGCCAGAAGGGGCTCTGTCTCCTTGCAAGGAACAGAAGGAAGTGATGCTACGCAACCCTCTGATATGGCTGGAAGAGGGCGCATCCCGCGCACAAAAAAACACCCTTCTCTTTAAGGAAAAGGGTGTCACAAGGGCGGAGGGTAAAGTCTATTTCCGCGGAATGCCCGTCGGACGAGACAACCGCTTCAGAGCGGCCGTTCGATAAGCCGCATTTGGTGCACCATATTTATGGTAGTTGGCACGCCGCTCGACGATCTCAAAGAAGAAGCCATCGCCATAAGGGCGACTGTAGAGCTGCAAATATGCGCCATTTTCATCTTCATCATAGAAGAGATTTGCTTCGCTCAGCTGGGCAAGGAACCCATCATCCAAATCGAACCGCGTAGCCAAATCGGCATAATAATTCTCAGATATTGGCAAAGGCTCGAACCCGCGCTGTTTCAATTTGGCTGCGGTTGCCAGAAGATCGTCTGTCTTGAAGGCCAAATGCTGCACCGATGATCCCGAACTGTCGGCAACGAACCGGCCAGCAAAGGTGCGGTGGGTTTGCACGCCGTTCATCGTCAGACGAAACGCGCCATCCGAGCTCTGGATCGCACGACTATGCACAAAGCCGCTCGGATCGGAGACGTCAACCAACGGCGTCTTGTCGAGAGCGAAGATGGATTCATAAAAGAGGGTCCAGGTCTGCATATCCTCGTCATTGACGACCTGAGCAACATGATCGATGCTCGTGAGCCCAACGCCACTGGTATCAACACCCTCGCCCAAAGGCTCAAACTCGACAGACCAGACCTTGGCCAACGGGCTTGAGCGATCCAGCAGATGCAGCACAGAACCTCCAACGCCGCGCACGGCAGGAATATTCAGCTCTCCAACAAGGCGCTTTTGCATGAACGGGCTTGCACCCAATATCTTGGCACGCTCTGCCGCGGCGGATGCATCTTCAACCAGCAAACCGATATCGCAAACAGACAGGCCATGCATGACATAGGCAGAGTGCGCAAACCCCTCCTTGGAGGTGTTGACGACTAGCTTGATGTCGCCCTGCTGCCATAGGGTCACTTCTCGGGCGATATGTTTGGCGGTGGGAACGAATCCGAGAGCTGACAGCATTTCTGCAAGATTACCCGCATCTTTGTCACTGGCGGCGAATTCAACAAATTCGACACCGCGGATCGGCTCCCGAGCTGGCATTTTCGGCACATTGAGAGCCAATTGTGGCTCGGCCTGACGCACCTTGTCCATCAGGTTGAGCAGGGAGCGCTGTCCATCGACGGCGATGGCGCGCGGTCTGCCGCTGCGGAACTGGTCATTGAGGATTTCAAGAGCAACCGGCCCTTTATAGCCAGTCGCGGCAACGGCGGACATGAAGGACAGAAGATCAAGTTCGCCTTCGCCCGGCATGGTGCGGAAATGGCGAGACCAATATTCCAGATTCATTTCGATTTTGGGTGCATCCGCCAACTGCACATGGAAAATTCGAGACCCCGGAATGGAGCGAATGGCGTTGAGAGGATTGTTCCTTGCCAGAATGTGAAAGCTGTCGAGAATGAGGCCAACGGCCTCGTGATCGGCCATACGAACCACTTCCCATGCATCGCGATAATCAGAGATCACCCTCCCCCATGCGCGGGCCTCATAGCCGATACGCAAACCACGCTCAGCGGCCCTCTCGCCCAGCTCGCGAAAATCGTCTGCGATCTGCTCGATCCCTCCGAGCGCTTCGGGATGATCGGACGAACTGACCAAAAGCAAATCCGTTCCCAGCTGCTCCATCAGATCAAACTTGCGTTCGGCGCGATCAAAGGCACGCACTCGGGCCTGACCGGTAAAGCCTTCGAAATCCCGCATTGGCTGCAATAGGTCGATAGTCAAGCCATGATCACGAACCATCTTGCCAACAGTCTCGGGAGACCCGTCAAAGGTAATGAAATCCTGCTCGAAAATTTCGATCCCGTTGAAACCGGCTGCTGCGATAGCCGTCAGCTTTTCGCTGAGATCTCCAGCGATAGAGACGGTTGAAATCGATGTTTTCATGGCAGCCCTCCCAAGCCGATTCAATTTCTTATAAATGTACCAAACAGTACATTGAAACTAGCACGCCCACAGGCTGGTGCACAGTCTAAATCCACACCTCCCCCCAATGGACTAAAAAAAGAGTGTTCTACGCCGATCACCCAGCGCAAAACACTCCAGTGGGTGGATTTCTCTAATTGGTTGCTACATGCCCGACACCGCCTTGCGGAGAGTAGATGTCGAGAATATTCCAGTGTCCCGAAGTCGGGGTCGGATTGTTGATCATGGCAACATCGAGCACCGTCGGGCGTCCGCTTGCAATGGCCGCGTCAAGGGCTGGCTTGAACTCGGCGGCAGATTTGACGCGCACCCCGTCGCAGCCATAGGCGCGGGCGATTGCGGCATAGTCTGGCAACTGATCAACCGGCTCATCCGCTTTCGGGAACAGGGTGCCATAGTTGAGACCATAATGGGCCAACTGCAATCCTGCGATGGTGCCAAAGGCATTGTTGTTCATGACAACCCAGATGACGGGCAGCTGCATTTCGGCAGCCGTTGCCAGTACGGACGGATTCTGACCGAAGCCGCCATCGCCCACGAGGCTGATCACGACCTTGTCGGGCGCTGCGATCTTGGCCCCGACAGCTGCCGGAGGGCCAAAGCCCATGGTGGCAAAGCCGCCCGGAATGAGAGCCGTGCCCGGCGTGCGGATGTCGAACTGCTGGGCGACACCATTCTTGTTCCAGCCGACATCGGATGTCAGGATGGCATCATCAGGCATGACATCGCGCAGATCGGCCAGAATACGCTCCGGCATCATCGGGAAGGCATCGGACTGCTGCATTTCCTGATTGGACTTGACGAAGTCAGCGCGGAAATCCGCGATCACCTTGCGCAATTCGGGCCGGTCAATACCTTCCGGTTTCATTTCCCTTGCCACCCGGACCAGAACCTTGAGCGCCGATTTGAGATCAGCAACGGCACCGATTTCGGTGGGATAGTTGCGGCCGATCTCCTGCGGCTCGATATCGATATGGATGAGTTTGGATGCCCCCTCGCCGATATTGAAGGTATATTCTGGATACCAGGAAGAGCAGTCAGCCTCCTTGAAGCGGGTACCAAGGCCAAGGATCCAGTCGGCATTGAGCGTCGTCTGGTTGGTCAGCGGCGTGCCCCAGAAACCGGTCATGCCCAGCACCAGCGGGTGATTGTCCGGCATGGCACCCTTGCCCATCAGGGAATAGGCAACCGGCAGATCGAGATGATCGACCAGTGCGCGCAATTCATCAAAGGCACGAGACAGCATGACACCGCCACCGGCATAGATAACCGGATGTTTGGCGCTGATCAGACGCTCGATGATCGCGCGGGCGGTTTCATCATCCAGCGAAGGCTTGATCAGGGTCTTGGTATTGGCAATCTGGCGCTGCCAGAGGGCAGGATCGATTTCGGCGGAGAAGAAATCCATCGGCACATTGACCAGAACCGGTCCGGGCTGGCCGCTTTCTGCCAATGCAAAGGCCTTTTCCATGATCTCGGGAAACAGCTCCGGCGTATCGACGCGCCATGCCCGTTTCACGAAGGGGCGATAGATTTCATATTGTGCGCCATCGGCATGCAGATTGACTTCCTGATGGGGGTGCTTGCCGTAATAGTAACTGGGAATGTCACCGGCAATCACCACCATCGGAGTGCAGTCCAGCGCCGCATTGGCGACCCCAGTTGTCGCATTGGTCAGGCCGGGGGACAAATGAGCCAGCACCACCGACGCCTTGCCCGTCACGCGGGCATAGCCGTCAGCAGCATGCGCGCTGATCTGTTCGTGGCGAACCGTCACGAACTTGATGTCAGAGTCGGCCAGAGCTGCGAGGACTGCAATGTTGGTATGGCCGCAAAGGCCAAAGATATGCTCGACGCCGCGTGCTTCGAGATATTTCACGAGATGGGCGGCGATGGTCTTTTCCTTGTTGGGGACGCTATGCTCGTTCATCACATGGTCTCCGTATTATAGAATTCGCCGAACAGTTCTTCATCAGAGGGGCGATCCGCCGGAATTGGGCGAGCGACCCATGTGACATTCATGTAATGCTTGAGGGAAACATTCTCGTTGGTGATGTTGCCACCCCAGATGCCGCAGCCAAGGGAACTGGTCATCGGCATGCCATTTTCAAAGCTGCCGGCATTGGCCTTGGATTGCGGCTGACGAACCATGACGCGGCTGACCGGCGCATTCATCGCATGGGCGAGAATGCGGTCATCATCATTGGAATAGATGCCGCAGGAATGGCCCTTGCCTCCGACTTCATAAATGGCGCGGATCTTGGCCATGGCATCGTCGAAATCCTTGAATTTGTACAGCGCCATGACGACACAGAGCTTCTCGCCGGAGAATTTGTGCGCCTTGCCGATTTCTTCCTGTTCGACCATGATGAATTTGCGGTCTTGAGGGATTTCGAAACCGGCGAATTCTGCGATACGCTGGGCAGAAATCGCCACGGTTTCAACTCTGCGGGAACCATCTTCCTTCCATAGGGCTTCTTGAATTTTTGCCTTTTCCTCGGCATTGCAAAGATAGCCGCCTTCCTTGATGAGGGCTGCTTTCATATCGTCGTAAATCTGCTCGGCAATGACCAGATTGCCATCGGCAGAACAGCCCGAACCATAGTCCGAGGTCTTGGAAATACGGCTGTTCATGGCCGCGATCTCCACATCGGCGGTCTCGTCGATCACCATGGTGGAGTTGCCCGCGCCAACGCCATAGGCCGGTTTGCCCGAGGAATAGGCCGCTTGCACCATCGGCTTGCCGCCGGTGGCAAAGGTGACGTCACATTCGGCCATCAACTCGTTGGTCATGGGAATGGAGGGCTCTTCCACACATTGGAACAGATCCGCCGGAGCGCCCAGCTTCTTGCAGGTCTCGCGCATCACGCGCACCATCTCGGCCGTGGTTTTCTTGGCGCGTGGATGGGGCGAGAAAATCACCGCATTCTTGCATTTGATGGCATAGATGCCGGTCACCGGCGGGGTCAGTTCGGGGTTGGTGGTTGGAATGAGCGAGGCGATAACACCCGCCGGTTTGGCAATCTTGGTCAATCCCTTGGCTTCATCCACCTCGATGACGCCAACGGATTTCTGACGTAACGCATCGCGCAGCACGCCCAGAATCTTGAAACGCTTGCCAGCGCGTCCGGCGCGATCGCCGATACCGCTTTCATCCACGCCCATCTGGGCGATGCGAACGAAGGTCTTCTCGTTGCCGCAGTTCCAGCCAAGAGCCTGAGCCAGACGATCCACCTGCGCCTGATCATAATCCTTGATTTCTTCCATGGCCGCACGGGCGCGCGCGATCATTTCGGCGACCGTCTGTTTTTCCTGTTCCGTTATTTCTCGTGCCATTTGTCCTCTCCCTAAAAATCAATATGCGGCAGGCTTCAGCCTGCCAGGCCGTTCTGCTGATCGGCAAATTGTGCGCCGCCTTCAAAGACCGTCTTGGCGGCCTCCAGACAATTGCGGGCATGCTGTTCGTGACCCAGCTTGGCCGAGCGTTCCGCATTGGGAAGCTCGATCGACAGGGGAAGGTCCGGGAACAGATAATTGATGACGGAAAAATCAATCGCGCCCTCGCCGGGATAAAGGCGGGCATCCCGCGCGATGCGGATCATTTCATCCTTGGTATAGGCGACATCGTCCGCGTCGCAGACATGCAGGAAATTGATCCATTCGCTGGGCACACGTTCCAGCGCAAAGAGCGGGCATTTGTTGAAATGCATATAGAGCGTATCCACCAGCAGCCCCTGATTGGAACATCCGGCCAGCTCTAGAATTTCGACGCATTCGTCCAGCGTGGCCAGACGCGAGAAGGCGGGGAACTCGAGATTGATCGTCAGGCCGAATGGCTCGGCGAGCGAACAGATACGGGCAAATTGCTCGACAATATAGCCGCGGTCGTTGCGCACATCGGTCCAGGCCGAACAGATGACCTGCGTTGCCCCGAGTTCGGCTCCGGCCTCAAAGGCTGGCAGGAAGCTATCCGGATCGATATCACGGTGGATCTTGGCCAGTTCCACATCGATGCAGCGGATGCCGGTATCCTGCATAGCCTTCTTCGTGGCCGAGATGATCGCCGGATCTGTCGGGTTGATATCCGGCTCGCCAGCAACACCGAGATGGATGAGGCGGAAGCTGGCATGGCTGAAACCTGCTCTGGCAGCAATTTCAACCTGTTCGGGCGGCGTAACGCCGGGTACTGTCAAATAGGCTAGAGAATAGTCACGCATCACTTGTCCTCCGAATGTTGGGCCCATGGTGGTGGTGGCATATGGGACATACGCCCCGGGAGCTTGCGCTCCAGCAGGGCTTCGGCCCGTTCAACCGGCTCCCTGAGCATCTGCCAGTTGATTCCTGTCTCGATCCCCATTTCTTCGCATACAAAAGCCACATCCTCGGTTGCGACATTGCCGGTAGCCTTGGGGATGAAAGGACATCCACCAAGGCCGCCCACCGCCGCATCAAAGATGCGTATACCGGCCTGAAGACCGGCAACGAAATTGGCGATGCCAAGGCCGCGCGTATCATGCAGATGCAGGGACAGCGCGACGTTGGCAGGCGTTTCATCCCGCAAGCGCCGGCACAACTCATAGACGGCGCGCGGGTTGGACAATCCGGCCGAGTCGGCAATATTGATTTCCTGCACACCCATGGCGGCAAAATCGCGGGCGATATCGCTGACACGATCGGGATCAATATGCCCCTCGAAACCGCAGCCAAGCGCGGACTGGATACCTGCCCGGACCAGGATGCCCTCACTCAGGGCCTTCTCGATGACCGGCTTTATCTTGGCGCGGCCCTCATCGACCGAGCGATTGGTATTCTTCTGCGAATGGGTCTCGGATGCCGAAACGGAAATGGAAAGATGTTTGACCCCGACGGCGAGCGCCCGCTCCAGCCCTGCGCCATTGAGCACAAGTGCTGTGTAGGTTACGCCTTCTCTGGGCTTCAAGCGCGTAAACAACTCGTCGGTATTGGCCATTTGTGGCACCCATTTGGGATGCACGAAAGAGCCGATCTGGATCCGCTTCACTCCGGCCGCTTCCAGCTGGGCCAGAAATCCAAGCTTTTCTTCCAATGAAAACAAGCGCTTTTCATTCTGCAAGCCATCGCGCAGGAATTCGTCTTCGATCAGAACAGTTCCGTCGAACGCAAACATGCCTTTCCTCCCGATGGGGTTTGGCCTCCCCGTTGGCATCTGGCCAGATTCACTGGCCTTGCCTTCAATTTAACCGTTTGGATAATTAAATAAAAATATCTATTTTGCTATACCAGCAAACATGATGTTAATTTTTGCGGGAGCTTCAGCCATGCTGACCCTGAGACAGATTGAAGTGATACGTGCAATCATGGTGGCCGGAACGGTCAAGGGAGCCGCCGAACTGCTCAATGTGTCGGCGCCGGGCATCAGCCGGGTGATGAAATATACCGAGGACCAGCTTGGTATCCGGCTGTTTTCGCGGATCCACGGGCGCTATTCACCGACAGAGGAAGCGCGCGACATCTTCGAGCAGGTGGCCTCGGTCTTTCAGTCGGTAGAGAATCTGCATCAGGCAATCGAGGGCCTCAAGCAGGGAGAGAACCGGCGGGTTTCCTTCGGTGCGGTGCCTTCTATTGCCCATCATGTGCTGCCCAGTGCCGTGAAGGCATTGCATGACCAGTTTCCCGGTCTGGAGCTGCATCTCAACATCATCAAGATCGAGGAAGCCATCGACTATCTGTTGCTGCACAAGGGCGAGCTGGTGGCGATGAGCTATCGCCTTGATCATCCCGGTCTTGCGGTACAGCCACTCTATAACGGCCAGCTCTTTGCCATTCTGCCCGCCGATCATCCTCTGGTGAAAAAGGAGCATCTGTCGGTGCATGATCTCGCCAGAGAGCGACTGGTTGGGATTGAGCCAAGCGACCCTTATGGCCAGTTGTTGCTGGATCCCTTCACTCAGGCAGGACTCGATGTTTCCTATTCGGTAGTTGCGCGCACAGGTCAAACCGTTTCGACGCTGGTGGCGCAGGGGCTGGGCGTGGCCATCATGGACGAGCTTTCCCTTGCCGGTCCGCAGCAACATCCCAGCATCGTGGTGCGCTGTCTGGCCGAGCCGACCAATTTCAGAACCTATGCGGTGTTTGGTGCCGACAAGCCGCGCTCGATTTTCGCCGATGCCATGGTGAAATGTCTGATTGCTGAAATGAAAAAAGCCGCTGCAGAACGCAAGCGGCTTTCTCCGGTTTGATTTCGGTTGTTTGCGCCCCTTGTCAGAAGCCGAAGAAGCGCGGCAGGGTTATCACCGTTTCCGGTACGAATGTGATGATAAACAGCACCACCACTTCGACAAGGAACAGCGGCAATATGGCCCGCGTTATCTTCACCATACCCACATTTGCGATTGCTTCTGCCACGAACAGACAAAGGCCAAGAGGCGGAGTGATCAGGCCGATCATCAGGTTGAAGATCACCACGATGCCGAAATGGGTCGGGTCGACCCCAAGCGAAACGGCAATCGGGTGAATGATCGGGACCAGCACCAGCATGGCTGCCGTACCTTCCAGAAACAGACCGACGAACAGCAACAGGAAGTTGATGGCGATCAGGAAGGTCACCTTGCCATCCACGTTGGACAGAACCCAGTCCGTCAGCGTGTTGGGCACACGGTTATAGGTCAGTAGCCAGTTTGCGGCGCTGACGGCAGCGATGATCACCATAATCACCGAGCTGTCTTTCATGGCGCGGGTGAAAATGCGCGGCAAGGCTCCAACCGGAATATTGCGATAAACGAAGACACCCAGAAAGAGCGCGTAGGCAACGGCGAAGGAAGCCGCTTCGGTTGGCGTTACAATGCCTATCAGAATTGAACCGACCACAAAGACAGGCATCAGCAAAGGAAGAATTCCACCCAAAAGCGCTTTGGCCGCGGAGACTTCGACAATGTCGAGATCTTGTGATCCATGGTCATTCTTGACCGTCGCCATAACATAGACGGAGAGAAAGACTGCCAGCAAGACGCCCGGCACGATACCGCCCAGAAACAGAGCTGGCACAGACACGCCCGACACGATCAAGGCATAAATAATAACAGGAATTGAGGGAGGGATAATTGGACCAATAACCGAGGACGCTGCGGTAATGGCTGCAGCGGATGCTCGGCTATAGCCATTCTTCTCCATTTCCGGAATAAACACACGGCCAATCGCCGATGTGTCTGCAACAGCAGACCCGGACAATCCGGCAAAGATAACCGAAGCCCAGATGTTGACCAGTGCAAGCCCTGCCCGCAGCCTGCCAACCAGAACATTGGCAAAGGCGATAATGCGTCCGGTGATGCCGCTTTCATTCATCACTTCACCGGCGAGCACAAACAGGGGAATGGCGAGAAGCGGAAAGGAATTGATGCCGCGAAACATCTCGGTTGCAACGATGCGAATGGTGAAAGGCGCGTCATTGATCGCCATGAAGACGAGCAATGTTCCCAGAATGGTAATGGCAATTGGGAGACCGATAACCAACCCGGCAATAAAAATAGCATAGATCATGAGACGGGCTCTTTCTTGAGGGGTGGCGTTGCGGGTTTTTCCTTCAAGCGTTCGTAGAATCTCAGCGCGGCGGCGATTGCCAGCATCGCGCCTCCCAGAACGATAGCATATTGCCAGGTTCCCACTTTACCGATCCACTCCAGTGCCGGAATACCGGTGATCTGAGCCAGCCAGTCGCCGGTGGACTTCAGCCCGGAGCTCGCAACATGCCCACGCCGCATGGCAAAGGCGTGGCCAGCAAAAACCAGCGACACCCCAGTGGCACAGGTCAGCAAATCGCAGAAAGCCAAAATAAATTTCTTGGTCTTCTCCTCCACCATATCGATGAAAATGGCAAACTTGATGTGGCTGTCGGTCATATATGCGTAAGCAATACCGAACATGATGCCGTAGATTGTCAGATAGATGGGAAGTTCTTCACCCCAAGCAATGGATTTGCCGATTGTGTAGCGTCTAAGAGAATTTACAAAGATTACGAGAAATACAAGCGCCATTGAAGTTCCCGCGCCAATAGCAAAAAAGCGGCGCGCGAAACGGCTTATTTTTTCCATATTAGGCATTCCTTGTTTTATTTGAGACAAATGACCGAAGGTAGGCTGAGCCTACCTCCGGCAACATCGGAAGTCGCCTATTTGGATGCTTCTTCAACCGCCTTCTGGAGGCGATCAATCCACTCGGCGTCTGAGCCGAGTTCTTTGCGAAGATAGTCTACAACAGCAGGCTGGGCTTTTGCTGCAAAAGCGGCAATTTCTTCAGCTGTTGGAGAATAGACCTGCATACCTTCTTGCTGAACCTTGTTGACGCCTTCAGCGGTTCCCCACTGCTGAATAGCGCGACCCATGGTCCCTGCAACCTTGGCAGCCTTGGCAACAACCTGCTGCTGAGCCGGGGTCAGGGATTCATAGAATTCATCAGAGATCAGAATGAAGTCAGCACCATATACGTGACCATCGAGGGTCATGTATTTTTGCAGTTTATGCAGACCATTGTTGTAGATAACGCCAACAGGGTTTTCCTGACCATCGACCACGCCCGTTGACAGAGCGTTCGGTAGTTCGGTCCAGGCAATCGGGGTTGGCTCGCCACCAAGACCCTTGACCATTTCCACATAAAGAGGAATAGGCTGTACGCGGAATTTCAAGCCCTTCATGTCTTCCGGCTTGCGAATTTCGCGTGTCCCGTTGGTAAAGTTACGGAAACCGGTTTCACCATAGGCAAGTGTGCGAAGTCCGGTTTGTTCAAGGCAATGTTCACCCAGAGCCTTACCGAACTCACCATCAAGCACTGACCAGGCGATCGGGGCCGATGCAAAGGTGTAGGGAATATCCAGAACACCTGCCGCTGGGCAGATCTTGGACATTGCGCCGGAAACCAGAACAACCTGCGTGAGGTTTTCCTGGGCCTGTCCAACCAACTCGGTTTCATTCCCCAGTGATCCGGCCGGGAAAAGCTCAACCTTGAGGCTGGATTCGCCTTCTACGATATTCTTGAAAATGTGAGCAGCTGCACCTTTTTTCGATGCAGTCCATTCATCAGGATCCACGTGAGCTAGACGGATCGTTTGTGCGCTTGCATATGATGCAAGACCGATTGTGATCGCTGCGGCCACCGCCAGCTTTCTTCCAATATTGAACGACATATCATTCTCCTCCCTAATAAGCGTTCAGATTTCAATGGCTTGGTTAAAGATCAAACGTATCGAAAGTCTCCTTCATTCGTTTGGGGTCCGCGGGCAAGCCCGTGAACAGTTCAAATGCGCGAACCGCTTGAAAAACGGCCATTCCAGACCCCGGCAATGTGCGACAGCCACAGGCTCGCGCATCTTTCAAAAGCTGGGTTTCCAGCGGGAAATAAACAATGTCGGCAACCCAAATTTTTGGGTTTAGATAGTCAACAGGCACAGCCGATCCGGGCAGTTTTGCCATTCCCATAGGTGTTGCATTCACGATACCATCTGGGCGATGGTCAGAGAAAATCTGCCCCAAATCCCCTATGGAGCGAACTGGCATATCGGGCCAAGTCTGCTTGATATGGTCAACCAATTCGTCGGCTCTTTCAAGAGACATATCATAGATCGAGAGTTGCGTTACACCACATTGCACCAAGGCATGTGCAACCGCGACACCAGCCCCTCCGGCCCCAATCAGAACTGCATCGTCTTTCTTGACGTCTCCGAATCCTCTGCGAAAACTCTCTGCAAAGCCCCAAAGATCGGTATTGTGCCCAATGCGTTTTCCATCCTTGAAAACAACGGTGTTCACAGCACCAACCATTTTGGCATTGGCCGAAAGCTCGTCAAGCAGCGAGATGACTTTCATTTTATAGGGGTAGGTAACATTGACCCCCGCGTAGCCTTCATTTTCTACTTTTTCCAGAATTTCTGAAAGAGACAGCTCGGAACGGCTCTCGTCATCCATATCGAGCAAATGATAGTCGCAGTGAAAACCTTGAGCTTTCGCTTCCTCCATATGCATGGCGGGTGTGCGCGATTTACCGATACCACATCCGATGAGGCCTATATCGACATGATCTGGTTTTGCCTCTGTCTGTACAGATTGCATTGTTGCAGCTCCTCCCCGTCCATCTCCCTATGTGAGACAGCACTGCATTGTACCATTCGGTTAATTTTTATTTGCACTTTGTTCCAACCGGATAATTTCGTCAACCCCCTTTTAGTAGACCGC
This sequence comes from uncultured Cohaesibacter sp., assembly GCF_963664735.1. Lineage (NCBI taxonomy): Bacteria > Pseudomonadati > Pseudomonadota > Alphaproteobacteria > Hyphomicrobiales > Cohaesibacteraceae > Cohaesibacter > uncultured Cohaesibacter sp. Next base: position 2,721,318 of record NZ_OY761553.1, read on the forward strand.
TCGGTGGGTAGACTTTTCGGACATAATCGACAATAGTTAGACCCCAAATCAAGAGGTCATAGCTGAACATCATGGCAGACAAAGCCGCTTCATTGCCCAAGCGCATCCGTACGTGGAAACAGGACCCCGAAGCCGTTCGGGCAGATATTTTGCGTGAAGCTGCTTCAGAATTCGCCAAACATGGCTTGGCAGGAACCAGGGTCAAGGATATCGCGGACAGAATCCAGACATCCCGGCGCATGATCTTCTATTATTTCGGCGACAAGGAAGGCCTCTATCGCACCGTGCTGGAGGAAGCATACAGGGGTATCCGCGAGGCAGAGGAAGAGCTCAATCTTGATGGGCTTCCTCCACTAGAAGCCCTTGTAAAACTTGTAGAATTCACGTTCGATCATCACAGAAAAAATGAAGATTTCATTCGTCTGGTCATGAATGAGAATATCCTCAATGGTCAATATATGCGCCAGAGCGACTCCTTGCATATGACCAACACGAAAGTCATCAATCAGCTTGCCAGAATATGCGAGGCCGGACAAAAAGAAGGGGTCATCAAAGAGGGAATATCGCCTCTTGAACTGCACTGGGAAATCAGCGCCCTGTCCTTTTTCAACGTCTCGAACCGGGCAACATTTTCGATCATTTTCGGCAATGATCTATTCTCTGAAGAAGGCCAGTCTGAACTCAGAAACCACATCGTCGATTGCGTCATTTCTTCGGTCAAAGCCAAATCCTGATCCCTTGCCAAGCGATTTGGAATCACCTCTGATGCCGAGTAAAAAGGCGCAAAAGTCCATGAACAAGCGTCTTTTTTGCCCAATTCCCACAGTGATTTTGTCAAAAACCGAGTATTTTTTTCACACCCCGCATCTCGATTTGGAGTAGGGCTCGATCTAAAATGGCCCTTATTTTGAAACTGTGAATTGGTGCGCCAGAGATCAAGCAAAATGACTGTCGTGAGAATAGTTTTACACCTCTTTACCTCTAATCACTGCCGCTATTCATCAGCCGTTTCTATATTTGAAATAACAATAAAGTGAGAGTTGGGAAATTCGTCTTAAACCTGTAATTTTCTATATCCAACTGCACTTTAGCGGTATATATGACGCTTTGTTCTCGCCCCGAAAATCTGCGGATGAGGGCTTGTTTTAACTGCATTTATGAGGGCATGCCATGTCATCTCATTCCCTTTCCCAAATCCTCATTCGTCCGGCAAACATGAACGATCTGGCAAGCCTCGTTGAGCTTGAAGATCGGTGCTTCTCAACGGATCAGATTTCTCGTCGTTCTTTCTCTTCTTTCATCAAGACAGACTCGGCTCGTCTGCTTGTAGCCATCGGTGAAGAAGGCAGCCTTTATGGATATGCCTTGGTGCTGACACGTCAGAGCACCTCCATTGCCCGGCTCTATTCCATCGCGGTAAAGCCGGAAGCCCGCGGACACGGTGTCGGCTCACAGCTTTTGGGCGGCGCGGAAGCTATCGCCAAGGAGTTGGAATGCGACCGCTTGTCGCTGGAAGTGCGCGCGGACAACAAGAAGGCGATCAGCCTTTATCAACGCTATGGCTTCCTGCCGGATGAAGACTTGCCCGGCTATTATGAAGATGGCGCTGATGGCATCCGGCTTGTCCGCTTGCTCGGTCACTTGCCGCAGGGCTCGAAGCCTGCCAACCGCACGCGCTTGCCAATCATTCTGGTTGATCACCTCAAGGATCTGGACACGCCCCCCAGTGGCTCTCTTGTTATGACTGTGCGGCAATATCTGGCGCTGGAACACGGCGTTCCGGGACGGCGCATCATAAATCTGTCACGCTCTTATGAGCCTCTGTCTCTTGGCTATTATTGCAGCCTTCTGGCTGGCGCTCGCAAGGAACGCTGCCTGCCGGAAGCTGATGCGTTGCTTGACATCAACTGGAAGCGTATCCATCGGCAAGCTCTTTTGCGCCTTAACCAGATGCTCGATAGCATGGCAGATAAGAACTTTCCGTCATCAATCGATATTTATTTCGGTCGCACTGCCGAGCGCCGGTTCCGCGAGGTTGGAAAAACCGCGTTTGACCTGTTCCGCTGCCCGATCATTCGCATCAATCTTCAGACGGAGCCCAAATTCAAGATCAAGGAAATCGAAGCTGTCGCCGTGCATAAGCTCACGGATGAACAAAATCCGCGTTTTCTTTCGGCCCTCAGTGCCTTCCTCAAGGGGAGCTTGCCCAAGCCCTCAATCAGAAAATTGCCGTCCGCAGTTGTCGCCATTCTGGCCAACCCTGAGGAAGAAAGCCCCCCAAGCGACGCCAAGGCACTTGAGGCTTTTGCAGCAGCGGCTGAAAAAGTGGATGCGCGCGCCGAGTTCATCACAGCAAAGGACTTTGGTCGTCTTCTCGAATTTGATGCCCTCTTCATTCGCGAGACAACGGCGCTTAACCACCATACCTATCGTTTTGCCAAGCGGGCTCAGCGCGAAGGGATGCCGGTGATTGACGATCCACATTCGATCCTTTGCTGCACGAACAAGATCTATCTTGCCGAGCTGTTGAAATCGAACAAGATCCTGACGCCTCAGACCACGCTGTTTGATCGTCCGCGGCTCAAGGAGCTGGTCGACAGTTTCGAGTTTCCGGGTATCCTGAAAATCCCAGATGGCTGCTTTTCAAAGGGCGTGCATAAGGTCTCCAGTCGCGACGAACTCAATGAGTTGAGCAAATCGCTTTTCCGAAAGACCGATCTGCTGATGATTCAGGAATTCATGCCGACCGACTTTGACTGGCGTATCGGGGTTCTGGATGGCGAAGCGCTCTATGCCTGCAAATATTACATGGTCAGTGGCAACTGGAAAATCTACGAGTATGAAAAGGATGGATCTATCCAATCCGGCGACTCTGAGACCTTGCCGATTTCCGCGGTTCCGCCAGAAGTGGTTGACGTTGCCCTTCGCGGCACGCGCCTGATCGGCAACGGCTTCTACGGCGTTGACATCAAGGAAACGCCAAAGGGGCCTTGCATCATCGAGATCAATGATAATCCGAGCGTGGATTATGGCATTGAGGATGACGTTTTGGGAGCAGACCTCTATCAGCGGCTGATGGCTGTGCTCGTTAGTCGCGTCGGTCAGAACCACTCTTGATGAATGCTCAATATCAAGGTTGGCCTTAATTGGCCAACCTTCCTCCGCTCTTGCGCGGCCCCTCTTCAGACGATCAGATATTTCTCGATAATTGCAGCCAGAGCTTTTTCCTCGTCTTCCGTAGGTCGGGGAAACGGTTGACGTCCAAGCCCCACGCTATTGTCCATAAGATAAAGCAACTGCTTCACCCATAAAGGTTTGGGCCCGAGCGCAAGAAGATCTGATCTCAACTCGGACAGCAGCGCCTGCCATTTACGGGCTTCGCGGTTGCTGCCATTGGCAAATGTCTGGCAAAGATTGTTAAGGGTGCGCGGCA